>JAZBNW010000068.1:0-18056 GCA_036350855.1 Halieaceae bacterium | reverse complement strand
GTGAGTAATGCCCAGTGGCCGATGATGTGGCCGACACCGTACCTGATGACCAGCAGCCTCTATCTTGGCGGGGATGACGGCACCCGATTTTTGTTGCCCGTCGTACCCGCGGGCGAAAGGCGAGTTCCGTTGTTTCTGCCAGTGGCCCAGAGCGAGGAACTGGAGGGTTACGAGTCGCTCGAGACGGGTACCAGCTCAGGCTATGGCGAAGTTGAAACGGTCGCGCGCGATGTGCGCAATGGCGATGCGCTCGCCGTGGCAACCAATGGCAGCGCTACACGGTATCCCTGGGGGATACAGTCGACGCAGGAACGAATCGAACACAGGACGTCAGACCAGCATCCGGAGGCCACGTCGATGAGTGGCGACTTTGAGATAAAAATGGAACTCGAAAACAGGGTGCTGCTGCTGGAGGGAAAATCGGTGTTTTCCAGTGACATGAATAACTTTTACCTGGAATATACCCGGCGCCTGAGTGAGAACGGCAAACTCGTCCGCGAACGCACCTGGTCAAAGACCTTTGCGCGAGATCATCAATAGCCGGTATTGATCGCCGTAACGTTGAATTGTGGGTTGTGCGGGTTCCAACCGTTAAAGAAGCAGGAGTGGAAGCATGTTTGTACGCGTATTGCGATACCTGACCATCATTTCAGTGCTGGGGCTGCTGCCGTTAGCCTCCTTATCCGAAACTACTGTCGGCAAGCCCGAGTCTGCCGAACTGGTCCTGCGCAATGGCCATATATACACCATGGATGCACAGCGCAGCCTCGGTCAGGCGATTGCCATTCGGGGTGGCAGAATTGTCTATGTGGGGGACGACGCCGGTGTGCAGCATTATACTGACAGTGCCACCCGGGTGGTGGACCTGAACGGCAAAATGGTGCTGCCGGCGTTTCAGGACGTCCATATACATCCGGTCTCGGGAGGCGTCGCCTATTCCGGCTGCACGTTGTTTGACATCGATACCCTGGCCCAGGTCCTCGAGAAGGTCTCGCAATGCAGCCTGGAAAACCCGGAGGCGGCATTCATTCGCGGCACCGGTTGGAACTGGGGAATCTTCCCCGAGGGTAAAGGGCCAGACCGTGCGTTACTGGATGCGATAGATAGCACCCGGCCAATTATTCTCGGTGACTCTGACGGCCACACCCTGTGGCTGAATTCCGCCGCCCTGGCATTCGCTGGCATAGACCGCACGACACCCGAGCCGGAAGGCGGAGAATTTGGCCGCAATGCAGCGGGCGATCTTACCGGTACGCTGCTTGAGGGCCCGGCCATGGATATGCTCACAAGCAAATTACCGGCGCTCACGATCCAGGAGAAAGCTGAAGCGCTGCTGTATACCCAGCGCTACCTGCACAGTCTCGGCGTTACTGCCATTCAGGACGCTTACGTGCGTCTGCGGGGCAATGATGCGGAAGCCTCCCTCGAGGTTTACCGCAAGCTTCAGACAGAGGGCAAACTGGACTTGCGCGTGGTGGCCGCTTTGGCCTGGGAGCCGGGTGACGGACTGGGCCAGATCGAGGCATTGCGGGCGGCGCGCGAAAAATACAGTGTCGGGCGACTGCAGGCCACGGCTGTCAAGTTCTGGGCCGATGGCATACTGGAAAGCCATACCGCCAAGATGCTGGAACCTTACACCGATGAACCCCAAAGCGACGGCTTGCTGATGGTGCCCCGGACCGAATTGATGGCCGCGGTACCCGCGCTGGACGCCGCCGGGTTCCAGGTCCACATACATGCCATTGGCGATGCCACCGTGCGATACGCGCTTGACGCCTTCGCCGCTGCGCGCAAGGGCAACGGTGTCCGCGACAGCCGGCACCTCACTGCCCACACCCAGATCGTCCACCCGGACGATATTGGTCGTTTCGCCAGTCTGGACGTCCTGGCCGGTTTCTCTCCCTACTGGGCCTATGCCGATTCATACGTCGCCGAGATCAACCCACCGCAAATCGGCAACGAGCGCATGGGCTGGATGTACCCGATTCGAAGCATAATCGATTCCGGCGGCCGTGTTGTTTTTGGCAGCGACTGGTCCGTCTCCACCGCCGACCCGCTGGTGGGTATCGAAACGGCGGTAACCCGCTATGATCCCGAGCCCGCCCCGGGTTCCACGCCAAACCCGGTGTTCCTGCCGGAGCAGCGTATCAGCCTGGACCAGGCCATAGCCGGCTATACCATCGATGCCGCCTATGCTAACTTTCTTGACGCCGAGACCGGCTCCCTGCAGTCGGGTAAATACGCCGACCTGGTTGTGATCAGCGACAACCTGTTCGCCATTCCGGCGGAGAAAATCTCGGACGCGCAGGTAACCGCGACCATGATAGAGGGCAAAGTGGTTTACGGCGAACTGTAGGGGTCCAGGGAGTACTGGCTTGACGATACTTATCGCCTCCTCGGTCGTGCGCGGAAGTCAGCAGGGAGAAAGCCACGGTGGTGTCTACCTGGTTGATACGCAGCGCAATACCTTCGAGCAGGTTCTCGACTGGAATACCCAGGATATCGACTGGCAGGGGCGGGGCTGGGACCGTGGGTTGCGAGGTATAGCCTTCGATGGTGAGCAGGTGTTTATGGCCGCCAGCAACGAGCTGTTCGTGTATAGCCCGGATTTCAGGCTGCTCGCTTCCTATCGCAACCCCTTTCTCATGCACGCACATGAAATAGCCGTTCATGAACGACAGCTGTACCTCACCTCTACCGGTTTCGACAGCGTTCTGGGGTTTGATCTTGACCGCCGCCGGTTTTGCTTCGGTATGCACGTTCAGCGCGTGGGCGGCGCCTTCCAGGCCCGCCTGTTTGATCCGATGGGTGACCGCGGGCCGGCCGCGTCCAACGACCTGCATATCAATAATGTATTCTGCAATGCCGATGGTATATATATCAGTGGCCTGAAGACGGCCAGTTTGCTGCGTTACCACGGCGGCAGGCTCAAGCGCTGGGGAAGCCTGCCGCGCGGCGTTCACAATGCCCGTCCGCTTGGCGCTGGCGTGGTGTACAATCATACCGACGCAAACCAGGTGTGCTGGCAACTGCCGGAGCGCAGGCTCAGCCTGCCGGTTCCACAGTTTGAGCCGGACTCGCTGACGCACACCGGCGTGGACGAACTGCGTATTGCCAGGCCTGGCTTCGGTCGAGGGCTGTGTGTGCTCAGCGACAGTCTGATCGCCACCGGCTGCTCCCCGTCCACTGTAGTGGTATATGACCTGGAGCAGCAGGAAATGCTGGGCGCCACCACCCTGACAAGGGATGTGCGCAACGCCATTCACGGCCTGGAGCCCTGGCCGTTTTGAGGGCAGAGACCACTTTGATGCCAATAGCGAACCGGCCATGAACCTTATGCATTCGTTATCACCCCTTGCGCCCATGCTGCGCCGCTTGCTGTGGCTGGCGTTCCTCGTGTGCCCGATAGCGCAGGCTGCCGGTCAGCCGCTTTCCGTGCTCAGTTTTAACATCTGGGGTGGTGGTCTGAATCGGGGGGAATCCATCGATGCCACTGTTGCCGCGATACGGGCGGCGGACGCCGACCTGGTGGGCTTGCAGGAAGTCCGCGGCGAGTCGGATCCCTGTACCGGCGAGCACTGCCCTCCTGTCGGGGAGACGGTCAGCGTCGCCCTGGCGCGGGAACTGGGTTATCACCATTACGATCAGCGCAAGGTCAACGATGCGCTGTGGGCCAATGCTGTCCTGAGTCGTTACCCCATCCTCGGCGCGAGTGAGAACGACCTGGGTGTGCAGGTCGACGTGTTGGGGCGCAAGGTGGTTCTGTTCAACATCCATGCCACCGATTATCCCTACCAACCATACCAGCTATTACGCATCCCCTACGGGGCAGCACCCTTCCTGGAGACCGCGGCACAGGCCGTTCAATCCGCACGGCAGGCCCGGCAGAGTGCCCTGGAGTTAGTGCGTGCCGATCTGCGGTTTGCAGAGGGCGCGGACCTGGTAGTGCTGACCGGAGACTTCAATGAGCCGTCCAGGCACGACTGGACGGCACGCGCGGTCGCCGCAGGACGACACCCGGTAGCCGTGGATTGGCCCCTGACCGGGGCAATCGAGCAGCTTGGATTTACCGACGCCTACCGCGCCGCCCATCCGGACGAAGTGGCGAACCCGGGTTTTACCTGGTCACCGCTGATCAGCGAACCCGCCACCGACGACCATGCCGACCGCATCGATTACGTATTCGTGCGCGGCCCGACGGTCAAGGTAAGCGGCGCGAAGGTGGTGGGGGAGAGCAGCGACCAGGCCGATCTGGTCGTGAGCCCGTGGCCCTCGGACCACCGGGCGGTGCTGGCTGAACTGGAGTTCTAGTCGCCGTGCATACGATCTGTCCTTGCGCTTCCCGAGGCGAGCCGCATGAATAGCACCGACCCGCGCCGGAGCTTCCAGCAGGCGAGCACACAGTTGCGTGCGGGCGATGTCGCCGGTGCCATCGAAACCTGTCGCGGTGGTCTGGCGGATGTGCCGGCGGATGTAGATCTGCTGACCTTGCTGGGCGTGGCGCTGTTGACCGCGAGGCAGCCGCGCGAAGCGCTGCCGCACCTGGAGCAGGCCACTGTGCTCGCGCCACGCTTCGTTCCCGCCCTGGAAAACCTCGGGAAAGTCCTGCTGACACTCGGCCGTTTCGAGGATGCCGCCGAGCATCTTCGGCGCGCGGCCCGGATTGCGCCGAATTCTGACTCGATACGCCTGAAACTGGCACATGCGCTCGCCGGCCTCGGGGAGGGGACCGAGGCGGACCAGGTATTCGAGCAGGCCTTCGGCCTGGCGCCGGAACGGGGCAAGCTGGCGACAGCCGGTGAACACCTGCGACAAGGTCGCCCGGGCGAGTGTGAAGAAATCTGCCAGGCGTTGCTGAAACACAATCCCGACGAGGTGAACGCAATGCGCCTGCTGGCCAAGGTGGCAATGGTCGCCGGGCGCTGGCGCAGAGCGGAAAATGTCCTGTACAGGGCACTGCAGCTCGCCCCCGCCTTTCACGATGCCCGGCTGGACCTGGCGCGAGTACTCAAGGAACAGGACCGGGTGGAGGAAGCCGTCGACTGCACCAGCGAGGTGGTCGAGCGCAGTCCGCGTCACGCCCCGGCCTGGTACCTGCACGCCAGCATGCTGGCTATCGTCGGACGATACGATGAAGCATTGACGGCGTATGAGCGGGCTATCGCACTGCGCGCGCACAATCCACCCGCCTATATCGGCATGGGACACCTGCTCAAGACGCTGGGCCGACAGGCCGAGGGTATCGCGGCCTATCGCGCCGCCATCGAGCAGCAACCGGATTTCGCCGAGGTGTACTGGAGCCTGGCCAACCTGAAGACGTTTCGCTTTACCCCTGAGGAAATCGGTGTAATGGAAACGTATGTCGCGGGTGATCAGCTGGACGATGACGCGCGGGTGCACTTCTTATTCACCCTCGGCAAAGCCTGCGAGGACCAGCGCGAGTTCGAGCGATCCTTTGATTATTACCAGCAGGCCTGTGCGATTCAGCGCATGCGCATCCTGTATGACCCGGTGGAGACCCAGCTGCTGCACGAGCGCATCCGCAGCGTATTCAGCGAGGAGTTTATCCGCTCGCGGGCGGGGCTGGGTTGCGATGACCCTGCACCGATTTTTATCGTTGGCCTGCCCCGTTCCGGGTCGACGCTGATAGAGCAGATTCTCGCCAGCCACAGCCAGGTGGAAGGTACCGCGGAATTACCCGACGTGGGGCGGGTCATCAGTGGCCTGAGCAGGCAGGGCGGCGCCGAGACCTATCCCGAAGTCGTGGTGGACATGGACGCCGAAGACTGGTGGTCGGCGGGAGAGAGTTACCTGCTGCGTACAGAACGGCACCGCAGTGGCCTGGCCTATTTCACTGACAAGATGCCCAACAATTTTGCCAGCATCGGCATGATTCACCTGATGTTGCCGAATGCCAGAATCATCGACGCCCGCCGGCACCCGCTGGACAGCTGTTTTGGCAGCTTCAAACAGCATTTTGCCCTTGGCCAGGCGTTCAGCTATGACCTGGAAGAACTGGGGGAATTTTACCTTGAGTACCGCGCCATGATGCGGCACTGGCACCAGGTGTTGCCGGGGAAGGTACTGGAACTGCGCTATGAAGACATGGTGGCCGACCAGCTGGCCCAGACCCGGCGACTGCTGGATTTCTGTGGGCTGCCCTGGGAGGACTCCTGCCTCCGCTTCCACGAAACCGAACGGGCGGTCCGCACGGCGAGTTCAGAACAGGTGCGCCAGCCTATCTATAATTCATCAATCAACCACTGGCGTCACTTCCGTCGCCAGCTGCAGCCCCTGATCGACGTCCTCGGTGACGAGCTGGATGACTGGGAAACGTAGCCCGGGCAGCCACAACCATTGGTCGAATCTCGCGGCCGGCGCCGCGAGGCATTATTCAGAAAAAGTATCGACGCAGGTTCAAACCAAACGTGCGCGGCTGGCCGGTCACTACCCGATCCCTGCCCCAGAAAAAATCTGCATTGGTATCGCGCAGAATCGTCTGTCGCTCATCCGTGAGGTTATCCACGTACATCGAGACTTCCCAGATATTGTTTTTCATCCCGAAGCGTAAATCGAAGGTGTCGTAGCCGGGATTTTTGGCGCGCCCGCCATAGCCGGTACCCGTTGGATCGCCGTCATTGTCCACCAGGCGGTTCCACGATGAGCCGGTGTAACTGTATTGCAGGCGCAGGAAGGCATCGGACCCGCCCAGCATCGCCACCGGCGTCGAGTACTCAGCGTAGGCCGCAAGGTTGTCTTGCGACGCCAGCGGGAGCTGCGTGCCACCGGGCACGAATAGCGCGAGGTCATCGGGTGCGCGCTCATCAGATACCTTTATGTCATCCGGGATTTCCGACTTGAACAGGTGTGTTGCAACCAGCCCCAGGGTCCAGTTTTCGTTGATGAGGAAACTGGTATCCAGATCCACTCCATCGACCTCCGCATCCCCCACGTTGGCGATGACGGTCTGGAAGGGTTCACCGAACGCGAATGAGGGATCAGTCAGCTCAAGTTGCATATCCTCCCATTTCTGGTGGTAGCCAATGAGGTTGATCTGCAAACGACCGTCGAGCCAGCGGGATTTGATACCCGCCTCATAGTTTTTCAGCAGGTCTGAATCGTACTGTATCGGCAGCGAGGGTTCGCCGCGGGCGCGGTTGGTGCCGCCAGCACGATACCCTTCAGAGTAGAGCGCATACACCATCCGGTCCTCCCCGAAAAAGTACTGCAGCGCCACTTTGGGCAGCCAGCCGTCGTCGCCCGCGTTGGGTGTCACCACGCTGGGTGGCCCGGTGCCCGGTATCGTCTGGGTATAGCGACGCTCGATGTCGGTATCGTACCAGCGGGCACCCAGTAACAGCTTCCAGGTTTCGGTCAGGCTGATCGTGGTCTCGCCAAACACCGCGTAATCCGTGCGCGTGCTCTTTTCACTGGAAGAGTAACTGATATTGGTGGGCTCTAGCTCACCGTACAGCGCCTGGTAGGCGGCGAAAGCCTCGGTGTCACTATAGCCGTCAAGGTGGGTGCCGTATTCCCATAACTGGTCGGCTTCCTGGTAGAAAAAGCCCAGGGTCCAATCCCACCGTGAGGTACTTCCGGTCAAACGCGTCTCCCAGGTCCAGCGTTCGTCCTTCTGGTCGTTGCGGTAAAAACCGGAGGGATCACCGTCGTCCACGTCATAGCCGACGCCATTCAGCTCACAGGCCGTGGCAAAATCGTAGACATTGTAGGCTGCATATTGCGTAGCGCAGTTACCGCGTCCATAAAAACCGAGGACCGAGTGATAATACGCCACGCCACTGGTGGCATCGATGGTATAAGCGGTATCTCGCTCAAAGTAAGCAAGTGCCGAACTCAACTGCGCAACGCCCAGGTCGCCTTCTACGCTGATCTGGTTATTCCACCACTTGTCATCCCAGCGCTCTTCAAAGAACTTCACCGTCTCCAGGTCGCCTGCGGTGGGGTCGAAATCATTGAAGCCTTTGACCTTCGAATCGCTGTAGTTAAAGATGTCGGTGACTGACCAATTATCATTGACCAGCCACTTGACGGCAGCGCGGCCTCCCAGCCAATCGGCGCTATTGATGTCGTTACCGACCACGTTGGCGTTGCTTTTGCTGCCTGGCACCTGCTCACCGGTCTCTGCATCGAGGCGCCCGGGGCTTGTACCCAGCACATTGTCGATATAGCCGGCGTCCTTTGCCGCGAAGCCAACCAGGCGAATGGCCACCTTGTCCTGAATCAGCGGTATGTTGACCATGCCGTCGACATCCCAGCCGGTGTCGCCTTTGTCGATATTGTTGGCGCCGCCCCCGGCATTCGCCGAAAACTGCGTGACATCCGGCTTGGCTACGATATAACGCAGTGTGCCCGACTGGGAACTGGCGCCATACAAGGTACCCTGCGGCCCAGCCAATGTCTCGATGCGCTCGAGATCGATAGGGCGGATCTCCGGGGATTGTGCGCCTGTCGTCAGCGGCTGCTCATCCAGGTAAATCGCTGCGGAGGAGTCGGCAATGAAGGGTCGCGGCGAATCGGCCAGGCCGCGGAACACAATTTTATTGAAGCCTGCAGAGTAACCGACCACTGTCAGCGAAGGCACGAACTTGGCGAGATCGGTCAGGCTGGTAATACCGGCCCTGTTGATATCTTCGGCACTGAATGACTGGATGGACTGGGGAATATCCTGGATATTCTCGTCGCGCTTGCGGGCGGTGACGATCACTTCCTCGAGCCGGATTTCACTGTTGCCGCTCTCGGTCTGGGCGTAAACATTGCCGGTGGAACCTGTGGCCAGCGCCGCAGAAATGGCACTGTACAAGGTGCGGCGTTTCCAACCGAGGGGCTTTGAGACATTGCCTATGTCTGTCATCTGTAGTATCCACGTCCAAAAAAGTGAACGCCGGCAAGCCGCCCCGGCCCGATTGTATGGAAACTTGCCGCGTATGATCCGCAGGGATCACACGGTTACTTCATTATGCAAGTGACTTTGCTGGCGCTTGCAGCAAGCACTTGAGCTACTTCAGCTTTACAGTCAGAAAACTACGGCAAGACCGTGATCTTGTCAACGTTCCTGACGCGTTGCTAACACGGCGCCTCAGCCAGCAGTGACAATGCCCCATCGAACGCTGTGACCAGGGCCGTGATTTCCTCTTCGCCGGTCTCGGGACTTACCAGCATCATGTTGTGGAAAGGCGTTATCATCACGCCCCGATTCAACAGGTACAGGTGGATGAAATGCTCCAGCTGCAGGTCGAAGGCAGATTCCGCCTCGCGCCCGGTGCGCGGCAGTGTTTCGCAGAACTGGAATTCGAGGCGTGATCCCATCCGGGTAATGGACCAGGGTGCAGCGCGGTTGACGATACACTGGCGCAACCGATCGCCCAGGGTTTGTGCCAGCCCCAGCATGTCGTGGTAGGCCGACGGCGTCATGACCTGACTTAGCGTCGTGCGGATCAGGTGCATTGTGAACGCGTTGGCGGCAAGCGTCGTCCCCATTCCCGAGTGCCCATGGAAGCCCTCGTTGCGGGCTCGATCCTGGACCAGGGCCATACGCCGGGCCAGATCCGCACTCGCCCCGTAAACCCCGGCGGGGATGCCGCCGGCTATCGGCTTGCCCAGCACCAGCATGTCCGGTTCCAGTCCGTACTCGCTCGTGTAGCCACCCGGTCCGGTGCTGATCGTGTGGGTCTCGTCGATGATCAGGACGGTGCCATGTTCCCGGGTGAGCCGCCTCAGGGCATCGTGAAAGCCCGGATCCGGCAGCACCATGCCGACATTGGTGAGTGCCGGTTCGCACAACACCGCGGCGATGTCCCCGGCCGCCAATGCCTGCTCCAAAGCCGGCACATCATTGAATTCGACGGCGACACTGTGCCGGGTGAGATCCTCTGCCTGCCCGATCAGTCCCGGCCGGTGAACCGTGTGGCCATCAACGGCGCGAACGAAGCTTTCATCAACGGCGCCGTGGTAGCAGCCGTCGAAAAACAGCACCTTGCTGCGCCCCGTCACCGCCCTGGCCCAGCGCAGCACCGCTCGATTGGCATCGGACGCGGACAGGGTCACCTGCCAGTAGGGCAGGCCGAAGCGACGGGCGAGTTCCTGGCCCACCCACACGGCATCCGGGCCGGGCAGCATGGTGGTGAACCCATCCGAAGCCCGGGACTGGATCGCCTTCACGATCGCGGCGGGGGAATGGCCGAACATCGAACCGGTGTCGCCGAAACAGAAATCAGCGTACTCGTTGCCATCCACATCGGTAAAGCGCGCCCCCTGGGCCCGATCCACGAACAGGGGAAAAGGGGTCGACCAGTCGGACATCCACAGCATGGGCACCCCACCGTAGAGATTCTCCCGGGCCGCGGCCGCCAGTTCCTCCGAACGTGGGTTGCGCTCCCGAAACAGCCGTCGTTCCGCGTTCGCGAGTTGCCGCAACACCTCATCGGCGGGACGTATCCAGCCTTGCCGTGTTCCTGCGTTCACGATCCGGATCCCCCTACTGCGGGCATTCCCGAGCACGCCGCCACCAGCGCCGAGCCAGGCAGTAGCGCCAGTCGTCCGGCATGGCCGGTCACATCCGATGAAACCCTGCCCATTGCTCAGCCTCCTGGGGTGGGACATTATTCGCTTACCGGTGCCGAACCCTGCTTAATAAGCTTTTGAAGTCGAGTGACCGCGGCTCGTTCCAGTAAAGTGTGAAAGCGGTCACGGTACCACAATCACCGTTGGTCGGATAATGCGTGCCAGGGCTTATACGTGCCCTGCTGAATGCTAAATCGCGCTATCTACTCCGGTTACGCACCCCAAAGGTTGCAGTGATCTGTGCAGTACTGTTGGTTTGCACTTCAAATTGACCCAGTTATCGGTATGAGTCACCCCGGCTACGCGCCTATACTGGGAGCTAGCTCACCTGCCACTGAAGAGGATCTGCGTGACGACACCAACCACCGATGTCCAGGCCGCCGGTTGGGGTGCTATTCGTAACTACTTCAAAAGCTTCGCTGTGCTCAGGGACAATAGCCGTGCCTATTGGGGAGTACAGGTGGTCAACGTGGTCGACTGCACTGCCTACTTCTCGATGATATCCATAGCCAGTCTTTTCCTGGTGCAGAATATAGGCCTGAGTGAGGTCTACAGCGGCTACACCATCACTGCCTATGGCATGCTCGTTTCCATTACGCTGTTCGGTGCGGGTTTTATCACTGATCGACTGGGTGTGAGGAAGTCCCTGTTCGTCGCCATGCTGATTCAGGGCGTCTCACGGGTCGGGGTTTTGATCTGTGGATTTTCCCCCGAGCTTCCCGGCCGCGAGTGGCTGGTGATTGCACTGCTGATTGTCGGCGCCCCGGGCAACGCCATGGTGCAGACCGCCTTCCAGACCGCCAACAAGATATTCAGCAGTCAGCGCAGCCGATCGGCGTCATTCAGCATCTGGTACCTGCTGATGAATATCGGCGCCGCGGCAGGTGGCTTCTCTATCGATCTTGTGCGCAAGACCCTGGATCTGGATAACACCTATATATTCGTGCTCGGGGCTGCCACTACAGTCGTCAGCATAGCGGTGATCCTGCTGACGATTAATCGCAGCGACGCGAGCAGCGCCGTACCCGATGAATACGCCGCGACGGTACCCCGGGGCAAGGGCAAGACCGGCTTTGACTATGTAATGAGCGTGGTCAGGGATGCAGCATTCAAGCGCATGCTGGTCCTGATGGTCGCCCTGTTGGGAGTGCGTGCAGTATTTTTGTATATGTACCTGCTGCTGCCCATTTACTGGACGCGGGTGATCGAGGCGGTAAGCGGGGAGAAGACGGACATGGGCCTGCTGCAGGCCATCAATCCGATCCTGATTGTGGTAGGGATCATCCTGTTCATCCCGTTCAGCGGCCGCTTCCAGGTATTCAGCATGCTCATTTTCGGCGCCATGATCAGCTCCTGTTCACTGCTGGTGATGATCCTGCCCTGGCAGGTTTTTGGCAGCGACATGGCGTCGGCGTACTTTACGATGTCGGTCATCATGCTGGTTATACTGAGCGTGGGCGAAGTCATCTGGAGCCCCAAGCTCAACGAATACATCGCGGAGATCGCCCCGGCCGGACAGGAGGGCAGTTACCTGGGCATGAGTATGGTGCCGTGGTTTGCTGCCAAGCTGGTGGTCGGCGCCATCAGTGGCCATCTCCTGATCCGCTGGGTTCCCGAGGGTATAGGAGAGCAACTGCAAGCCGGCACGGTGGCGTTCCGGGACAGCCCTGAGGCCATGTGGCTGATCCTGTTCGCCTGGGCCATTTCGGGCCCATTGATCGCGCTGCTGTTTCGCGGCTGGTTTTCCGCGGTGCTGAAGCCGGCCGCGCAGCCCGATCCCGCGATCAAGCCGGTACCGGGCCAGAGCGCCTCGCCGGTGGCCTGATTCCGCAGGCATGAAGCAATCCGGCTGTGGTGTATCGGGACGTGTGCCCTCTATACTCCCCTGATCAGCCAGGGCCCGGGAATTGCCGGCCCATTGGATATCGAGGAGCGGCACATGCTGACCCAACTTCTGGGCACCGGGTTACCCATCATTCAGGCCCCCATGGCCGGGGTTCAGGACGCGACGCTTGCGGCCGCAGTCTGCAATGCCGGCGGCCTGGGTTCGCTGCCATGCGCAATGCTGTCACCGGAGGATCTGCAGAGGGAGATCGCCAGGCTGAAAGGGTTGACTGACAGGCCCTTCAATCTCAATTTCTTTTGCCACACACCCGTCGACCCTACGGCGCAACAGCTGGCCCAGTGGAAGATCACGCTGATGGACTACTTCAGGGAACTGGGGGTTGAGCCGCCGGAATCACACCCGGGTCCCGCACGCGAACCCTTTGGTGAGGAAACTCTTGCTATTGTGGAGAGTGTCAATCCGGCGGTGGTCAGCTTTCACTTCGGTTTACCAGGGCCCGATTGGGTAGAGCGCATCAAATCGCGGGGATCGAGGATTCTGTCCACGGCGACCACTGTAGAAGAGGCGGTATGGCTGGCTGACAATGGTGCCGATGCGATTATTGCCCAGGGACTCGAAGCGGGTGGACACCGCGGTTCCTTCCTCAGTGAGGATATGAATGCACAGAGTGGAACGCTGTCGCTGTTACCCCAGGTATGCGAGAAGGTCTCTGTCCCCGTCATTGCCGCAGGTGGGATAGCGGGTCCGCAGGGTGTGGCCGCCGCAATCGCATTGGGCGCCGCAGGTGTCCAGGTGGGCACCGCATTCCTGCTCTGCCCCGAGGCGCTGACCAGCCCATTGCATCGCGCTGCACTCAGTAGAACCGGCGCGGGTCAAACCGCCCTGACCAATGTATTCACTGGCCGGCCGGCCCGCAGCATTGTCAATCGGCTCGTTCGCGAGATAGGCCCAATGGCCCGGGCTGTACCGCCCTTTCCCGCTGCCGCTGCCCTGGTGTCTGCCTTGCGGCGGGCGGCAGAACCTGCGGGTAACCCCGACTTCACTCCCTTGTGGTGTGGCCAGAACGCCAGTGGCTGCAGTGACATTTCAGCAGTGGAAATACTGCGCCGACTCGCAGAGGGACTGCCAGCCGGATGCTGACATTTATTGGCATTATTGGGGACACATTATTGGGGACAGACCACGTTTATAGAATTTAATCGTGGTCTGTCCCCAATATTCCTGCGGCGCCTGGCCCGGCGGAGTCCATTTGTCAAAACCAACTTGCCAGTGTAAAAGGTTGGATAGGCGGATCGCGGGACGTCAAAACGACTGGAGAAACCTGCCATCAACACCATAATCGAGGGGCCGGGCCGGCCTACAGCAAGCGCGGACGTCGATATAGCCCGAACCCTGGGTTTGGACGGCGCTACTCATCCTTCCCGACGCTACTGGCGCTGGGCCATTGCTCTGTTGGTTGTCGCCCTGGCTGCCTTCGCTGTTTTCCGCTGGCTTGGGCACCGCAACGACCTGGCGGTCAGATACATCACCACCGAGGCGACCCGCGGTGACCTGACCGTGACCGTTACCGCGACCGGCACGCTGCAGCCGGTCAACCAGGTGGATGTGGGCTCGGAGATTTCCGGCACTATCAGAACGGTGCTGGTGGATTTCAACGATCGCGTAGCGAAGGGCCAGGTACTGGCGACACTGGATACCGATCAACTCCAGGCAAGGGTCAACCAGGCCGATGCTGCCCTTGAACTCGCGAAGGCTCAGGTCATGCAGGCGGAGGCGACTATCGTCGAGACCACTAACCGGCTCAAACGGGCCAGTAAACTCGGTAAAGCCGGCATCATGCCAGAGGATGAGGTGGACTCGGCCCAGGCGGCCTATGCCCGGGCAGTCGCCGACCTGGCCCGCAGCCATGCCCAGGTGGAACAGGCAGGCGCGGCCCTGGAAGCGGAAAAAACCACACTGTGGAAGGCCACTTTGCTCTCTCCCATCGACGGAATCGTTCTCAACAGAACGGTGGAAGCCGGGCAGACTGTGGCGGCTTCTTTCCAGACCCCGGTGCTTTTCACGCTGGCGGAAAACCTCACCCAGATGGAGCTGCACGTGGACGTGGATGAAGCGGATATCGGCCAGGTCGCGCAAGGGCAGTCGGCCCAATTTACCGTGGACGCGTATGCCGACCGACGTTTTCCCGCCACTATCACGGCCGTACATTTTGCCTCACAGACTGTGGACGGTGTCGTCACCTACGAGACCGTGCTCACTGTGGACAATTCCGAGCTCTTGCTGCGCCCGGGCATGACGGCAACTGCCGACATCATCGTGCGGCAGATCGACGATGCCCTGCTGGTCCCGAGCGCAGCGCTGCGCTTCAAGCCCCCGCAACTCGAGGCCGTTGAGGCCGCAGGTGGGGGAGGACTGGTCAGCAAGATGTTGCCTCGCCCGCCGCATGCGCCCAAGGCGCACGCGCCCATCAGCGTGGAAGAGCAGCCCGACCAGGTATGGATCCTGCGCGGTGGGCGCCCGGAACCTGTTATCGTCGCCACCGGCGCCAGCAACGGGATTGTCACGGAATTACTCAGTGGTGACATCGAACCCGGAACGCCAGTCATTACCGATGCCGTCGCTTTCGGCCAGTAGCGACCATGGTTGATGCCGGTCATCATCCCCTGATCGAGCTGAACGAGGTCGTCAAGGCTTACGGCAGTGGTCAGGCCAGGACCTATGCCCTGCGCGGCATCAATTTAACGATCGAGAGCGGCGAGTTCGTCGCGGTAATGGGGCCCAGCGGTTCTGGCAAATCCACCTGCATGAATATACTGGGCTGCCTGGACACCCCCACATCCGGCTGCTATCGCTACTGTGGCATCGAGGTGGGGCAGCTGTCGCGCGACCAGCGCGCGCTGCTGCGCCGGCACTACCTGGGGTTTGTGTTCCAGGGATACAACCTCCTCAATCGAACCTCGGCGCTGGAGAATGTGGAATTGCCGCTGATTTATCGCGGCACGCCTGTCGCCGAGCGGCGGGAGATTGCCCTGGCCGCTCTGGATTCGGTCGGCCTGAAGGGCTGGGAGGATCATACCCCCGGTGAACTCTCCGGCGGCCAGCAACAGCGGGTGGCTATAGCGAGAGCCATGATCACCTCACCCCAGGTATTGCTGGCCGACGAGCCCACAGGCAACCTCGATTCGGCCCGTAGCAGGGAAATTATGGAACTGCTGACCGTTTTCAATCGCGATCGCAACCTGACGATCATCATGGTCACCCACGAACCGGATATGGCGAAATATGCTCGCCGACGGATTCATTTTTACGACGGCCAGGTTGCCGCCGACCCTTCAGGCACGGAGGCTGACCGATGATCTGGAATGCCCTGCTGCTGGCAATGCGCGAGATACGACGCAATGCCTTGCGTTCCTTTCTGACCATCCTCGGTATCGTCATCGGCGTGGCCGCCGTGATCATCATGGTCACGATCGGCGGCGGCGCAACGGTCCAGGTCACCGAGCAGATTGCCAGCCTCGGCAGCAACCTGTTGATCATATCGCCGGGTCAACGCATGGGTATGGGGCAGCGCTCGGCCGCGGCCGCCTTCAGCGTGGCGGACGCCCATGCGATAGAGCGGGAGTCCGGCAGCATCGCGGCAGTTGCACCGACCGCGTCCAGCGCGGCCACCGTGGTATTCGGTAATGAAAACTGGAATACGCGGATCACCGGTAGCACCAATGACTATTTCAGGGCCGGCAACTGGACGCTGGAGAGCGGCAGGCTGTTTACCGAGGGTGAACTGCGGGCGGGCAAGGCCGTCTGTATTCTCGGCGAAACCGTGCGCAGGGAATTGTTCGGCAGCCAGGATCCGCTGGGCATGAAAGTGCGCCTGGCGAAAATGTCCTGCCAGGTGATCGGCCTGCTGCGCACGAAGGGGCAATCAACCATGGGCAGCGACCAGGACGACCTGGTAGTCCTGCCGCTCAGAACCTTCCAGCGCCGCATCGCCGGCAACCAGGACATCACGGTTATTATGGTTTCCGTCAGGGATGGGGTGTCCACCAGCAAAGTCGAGGAGGACATTACCCGCCTATTGCGGGAACGCCGGCATGTCTCCGAGTTGGAAGAGGACAATTTCTCGGTAACCGATATGAAGGAAATCGCGAGGATGCTAAGTGGTACTACCCAGGTATTGACGATGTTGCTCGGCGCGGTGGCGGCCGTGAGCCTCCTGGTAGGGGGGATCGGGATCATGAATATCATGCTTGTTTCGGTCACCGAGCGCACCCGTGAGATTGGCATCCGACTCGCCATCGGCGCTCTGGAGCGGGAGGTGCTCACCCAGTTTCTCGTGGAGGCAGTGGCGCTGTCGACCCTGGGAGGAGTGATCGGCATCCTATTGGCGGTCGTGGGCTCTCTGGCACTGGCGCAGCTGATGAGCGTACCCTTCGTGCTTGACCTCAGGATTATTGTCGTGGCCTTTCTGTTTTCCGCCGCGGTGGGAGTGGTTTTCGGTTATTTCCCGGCCCGCAAGGCCGCGCGGCTCGACCCCATCGACGCCTTGCGTCATGAGTAATCGCGAACGGGCGATGGGCAGCATCAGCAAAATGGGGACAGACCACGGTTTTTTCGTCTGCGGTGTAGTCCTGTACGAAACACAGCTCACTTTTAGCGAGTTGTTGCGGTTGAACCGTGGTCTGTCCCTCATTTTCTGCGCAGCGGCGAAGGTGAGGTGCTGGTCCCGGCCGAGCCCACCTTCGACCTGTTCAATGGGGATTGCTACAAACTCGGTTTGCGCGTTGACCCGCGCACGAACTACCTGTTTGTCGCCAGGTGCCAGGTTGGCAATGCCTTCGTATTTGATGCCGAGACAGGAGAGGAACTGGCCCAGTATCAGTTGGCGTCATTTGGCACCGTAATCAACGACCTGGCAATCGCCCGCCGCGCCGTCTACTTCACCGATTTCACCGGTCCCTTCCTGTATCAGCTGCCCTTGTCCAAAAACGGGGATTTGCCCCGCAGTGATGCGGCCAGCGCCATTCCGTTAATTGGCAGCGATGCCACGGATGAACTGGGAACACCCCAGACCGCCAATGGCATCGTCCTCATGGCCGACAACAAGACGCTGGTCATCGGAGATTCCTCCACCGCGCAAATCTACCGGGTGGACCCGAAGACCGGTATGTCCGACCGGATTATCCTCGATACGCCCCTGGTGGGATTTATCGACGGGATCATCAGGGACGAACGAAGGCTCTACATCCTGACCCCCGCGGACCCCGAGGATCCAACGGACGTTGACAGAATCCAGGTGGTTAAGCTGGACAAGGACATGCTGACCGGCAAACTGATGGGCATTATCACCGATGAGGACCTGGACGGCGTTGCCAGTGGCGCTATTCTAGGAAGCTCTCTGTACGTCAACAACGCTCGCTATACGACCTTTCCGGAAGCGGACACCGATTACTGGCTGACGAAGCTGAAAATCAAGAGCACTAGCTGGAATCCCTGACCGCCTAATCGGGGACGCATCCATTTTCGTGCGTCCCCAACGTCGAAGGCCCCGGGGGTAGTCCCCGGGGCACCACATCAGTTATTAAAACCCCATTGCGAAACACCCGATCGAGGAGCACACTTGCGCCGAGTC
>JAZBNW010000067.1:0-21235 GCA_036350855.1 Halieaceae bacterium | reverse complement strand
TCCGCACGGCATTGGTTCCCACCACGCCACCTCCAATCACCACGACGCGCGCGGCCTCAACACCCGGCACCCCGCCCAGCAGGATGCCCGATCCGCCCTGCTCCTTCTCCAGGCAGTGGGCGCCGGCCTGGACCGACATGCGACCCGCCACTTCACTCATGGGGGACAGCAGCGGCAGGGTGTTGTTGGGGCCGGTGACCGTCTCGTAGGCGATCGCGATACAGCCGGAATCGAGCAGGGCCCGGGTCTGGCCGGGATCCGGCGCCAGGTGCAGGTAGGTGAACAGTACCTGCCCCTCCCGCAACATGGCGCATTCCGCCGGCTGGGGCTCCTTCACCTTCACGACCATCTCGGCGCGCTCGAACACTTCCGCGGCCGTCGCGACCACCTCGGCGCCGACCTCACGGTACATGTCGTTGCTGAGCCCGATACCCTCCCCCGCGCCGCTTTGCACAATCACCTGGTGTCCGTGATGCACCAGTTCCAGCACGCTGCCGGTGGTGAGGCCGACACGGTACTCATGGGTTTTTATTTCTTTTGGTACACCTAGCAACATGGGACTTCCTCCTGGGGAGATTTATTCTCTGGTACAACTCGGTGACGCTAAAGCCAGCGCCGCACCCGCGCACAATACGCCGGGTACTCGACGGGAAACAGGCCGCGCAGCATGTCCTCCTCCGGCAGGATGAACCGCGCCTGCACGATAAAGGCAAACGCCACGGGCACCAGCAGGGCGGAGACGGCGCCCACCGTTACCGCGCAGCCCAGCAGCACCGCAACCATGCCGAGATACATGGGATTGCGGGTATAGCGATAAACACCCTTTGTCACCAGGGTGCTGACATTGCGAAACGGTATGGCATCGGTACCGGCCCGGACAAACAGGCCATTGGCCAACACCAGCAGCAACAGGCCCACCACGATGATCGCGCCGCCGACGATCTGCCCGGCCAGGCCGGTAAAGCGGATCAGCGGCAACATTTCGTCCAGTGTAAAGATGGCGATAAGCCCCAGCAATAACCAGACAGGGGGATAGATGAAGCGCTTGACCATGGTGTGCCTCCGCTCGGTCAGTGGTGGGGTAGATGGAAGTTGGCCGGCTCCAGCGCACCGATACTGTAGGCCAGCCCGATACCCAGCAGGAAAGCCACGGTCAGCTTGGTACGGTCGTGGCTGTGGAAATGGACCTCCGGCAGCAGGTCACTGAGAGCAATGCAGATAAACGCCCCGGCGGAAAACGCCAGCGCCGCCGCTACCAGGTAGTCCCGGTTGTCGCCCAGTGAATCCACGCCGAAATAAAACAGCAGTGCGCCCAGGGGACACATCAGGGCGAACAGCAGGTTATTGATGGCGCGGGCGCGCCGGCTCCAGCCACCGGCGGCCATGATCGTGGTTATCGACATGGCGTCCAGGGGTTTGTGCAGCAAAATGGCCAGGAACACGCCCACCCCCAGCAGGCCCGAGGCTCCATCGGCGATCTCGCCCTGCATCACAGCGCCCAGGGCGATACCGTCGATCAGGGTATGCACCGCCAGGCCCAGCGCTATGCCGACCCAGCTCATGCTATTAGCCGGGGTGGCGGGACCATGGCCGTGACCGTCATCGTGATCGTGAGTGTGATCGTGGACCAGGTGATGGTCGTGCAGGCCCTCTTCCTCATGGCTGAAATCGTGCTGGTGAAAGTGGAAGAGACGCAGCAACAGCAGCATGGTGATCAGACCGAGCATCAACCAGCGCACCGAGGTGTCCGCCGCGCCCGGCCCGCCCAGCAGGGCCACGCTGTGAGGCAGCAGGTGGTAAAAGGCCACCCCAAGCATCAGGCCGGACACCAGGCTCATGGCCACCTGGGTACGGGTATGGGTCATTTTCACCCAGTTCGGCAGCAAGCCGCCGACCAATGAGACACCCGCGATGGCAATGCAGTAGAGAATCAGCTGTAGCGCAGGGGCCAGGGTCATGATGGCTTCTTGTCTGTCGGCAAAGGCCGGCGATTATCCCACAGTCCCGCGGTCTTGTAATTCATACCCGTCCCGCGAGGGTATTCCGAAAGGCGTTGACAGCTAAACTAATGACCAATAGTTTGTGCGGAGATTCTCAGGAGTAAGCCATGTCGATCTACGAACCGATAGCCTCCACGGACGCCCGCCGGCACCTGCAACTGCGCAGTCCCGTCACCATGGAGCTCACCGGCGAGCTGGTGTGCGCCAACGCCGAGGACGTCGCTGCCGCGATTGCCAGGGCCAGGGCGGCGCAACCCGCGTGGGCCGCAACGCCGATTAAAGAGCGCGCGGCTATCGTGCAGCGCGCCCTGCAGATCGTGCTGGAAACCCAGGACGAGATTATCGACACGGTGGTCGCAGAGACCGGCAAGGCGCGCACCGATGCCATGAGCATGGAAATTTTCTCCGTGGCGGATTCCCTGTGTTACTACGCCAAGAATGCGGAAAAATTCCTGAAGCCCCGCAAGCGGCGCGTGCACGGGCTGCTGGGCATCGTCAAGCAGCTGCGCATACTCTACAAGCCGCTGGGGGTAATCGGCCTGATCACGCCCTGGAACGGCCCCTTCGTGCTGGTGATGAACCAGGCCGTCCAGGCCATCCTCGCCGGTAATACCGTCGTGGCCAAGGGATCGGAGGTCACGCCATTTTCGGCGCGGCTGGCGGAAACGATTTTAACCCGGGCAGGCCTGCCCGATGGGGTCCTGCAGGTGCTGCTCGGGGACGGGGAAACCGGCGCCGCGATCGTGCGCGGCGGGGTGGACAAGATATCGTTCACCGGCAGCGTGGCCACCGGGCGCAAGGTGGCGGAAGCCTGCGCCAGCCAGCTCATTCCCTGCACCCTGGAGCTGGGGGGCAATGACGCCATGATCGTCTGCGCGGACGCGGACCTGGACCGCGCGGCGGACGGCGCCTGGCTCGGCTCCTGCATGAACACCGGCCACTACTGCTGCGGCACGGAGCGCATTTATGTGGTGGAGAAGGTCTACGACGAATTCCTGCGGCTGGTACTGGAGAAGGGGAAAAACCTGCGCCAGGGCCAGCAGTACGGCTGGGACGAGGACGTGGGCGCGGTGTTCTGGGACCGCCAGATGGCCATTATCGAGGCCCATGTGGAAGACGCCCGGGCCAAGGGTGCCAACATCCTGATGGGCGGCCGGCGCAACCCGGACCTCGCGGGCCTGTACTATGAGCCAACAGTCATCACCGGGGTCGATAACAGCATGGACATCATGCTTCACGAGACCTTCGGCCCGGTCCTGTGTATCCAGAAGGTCGCCAGTGAAGAGGAGGCTGTCGCCCTGGCCAATGATTCGGAGTTCGGCCTCAACGGCAATGTCTGGACCAGGGACAAGGACCGGGGTTACCGCCTGGCGGCCTCCATCGACACCGGCTCCTGCAGCGTCAACGACATGGCGGTGAGCTACGGCATTCCGGCGGCCCCCTTCGGCGGTCGCAAAAACTCCGGGGTGGGCCAGGTCAACGGCAAGAAGGGGCTGCGGGGCTACTGCCATGAAATGCCGATCGTGATCGACCGCTTCGGCGGCAAGATGCAGAACGCCTACCCCTACAGCGCCAAGAGCGCCGAGGGGATGAAAAAACTGATGAACTTTCTCTGGGTGAAAACGCCAATCGGCCGCTGGATGAGCTAGGGCCGCTCACCCGACTCTAGCACAACACCAGATTGTCCCGGTGAATGAGTTCAGCGTCCCGCAGGTAGCCCAGCACACCCTCGATCTCCCGTGACGGCAGGCCCATGATGCGGCGGGTTTCCTCGGCGTTGTAATTGACCAGGCCCCGGGCGATCTCGCGACCGCTGCTGTCCCGGCAGGACACCATCTCCCCGAGCGTGAAATTGCCCTGCACCCCGCGCACCCCCACCGCCAGCAGGCTGCGGCCGGACTCCCGCAACACCCTCACCGCTCCCTCGTCCAGTTCCAGGCTGCCCTGTACCTGCACCATACCCGCCAGCCACTGCTTGCGGGCATTCTGGGGCTGTTTACCGGTGCGCAGCCAGGTGCCCACGCCGGCGCCGGATGTGACCGCGGCGACGATATCGGCCTCGCGGCCGGAGGCGATGATGGTTTCCGTACCGGAGCGGGCCGCGAGCCGGGCCGCGCGCAGCTTGGTTACCATGCCGCCGCGCCCCAGTGCACCGCCCTCCCCGGCCATGCTGTCCAGCTGCGGGTCGTGCACGTCACAGCTTTGCAGCAGCTGGGCGTCCGGGTTGCGCCGCGGATCTTCCCGGTACATGCCCTGCTGGTCGGTCAACAGCAGCAGGGCGTCCGCATCGATAAGGTTCGCTACCAGGGCCGCCAGTGTATCGTTGTCGCCAAAGCGTATTTCGTCGGTCACCACCGTGTCGTTTTCATTCACCACCGGCACCACACCCAGTTCCAGCAGGGTATTGAGGGTACCCCGGGCGTTGAGGTAGCGGTCCCGGGCGGTCACGTCGTCGTGCACCAGGAGGATCTGGGCAGTGGCGATACCGTGCTGCTTGAAGGCATTTTCGTAGTGCTGCACCAGCACCGACTGGCCGACCGCCGCGGCCGCCTGCAGTTTGTGCAACAGCTGCGGCCGGGAGCTCCAGCCCAGCCTGACGATGCCGGCGGCCACCGCGCCACTGGATACCAGCACCACCTCACAACCGCGCGCGCGCAGCTGCACCAGCTGGTCCACCAGGCTGGTGATGATAACGGGATCCAGTCCCCGCCCATCGTTGGTGAGCAATGCACTGCCGACCTTGACGACCCAGCGCCTTGCCTGGCTTATCTCGGCCCGATCAGACATAGAGGGCTCAGGGTGCATACTCCACCTCCACGTCGAAGTCGTCATCCTCATCGTCGTCGTCAATATCGTCGTCGGCGTCCTCACCGCGGGAGCGCTGTCGCTGCCGGGCCCGGTACTCCTCGACGCGCTGTCTCGCCTCCTCCTGCATGGCCAGCTGCATCTGGCGCTCCGCCTCGGCGAGTTCCGGATCCGCCAGCTCGGCGGCCCGCCGCTCCTCGAGGTAGACCATCATATCGCCGCACAGCGGCCCGGTTCCCTCGCCGGTAATCGCGGAGATGGCATAGACCCGCCCTTCCCAGCCCAGCGCCTCCACCAGGGCCTCGCGCCGCGCGGCGAAGGTCTCGGCATCCAGCAGGTCGCTTTTGTTGAGCACCAGCCAGCGCTCACGGGAGGCCAGGGTGGGACTGAACCGTTCCAGCTCGCGCACGATGGACAGTGCGGCATCGGCGGGCTCAGTGCCGTCAAACGGCGCCATATCCACCAGATGCAGCAAGATGCGGTTGCGGGTGAGGTGCTTGAGGAAGCGGATACCCAGCCCGGCACCGTCCGACGCACCCTCGATGAGCCCGGGAATATCGGCAACGACAAAGCTGCGGTGTGCCTCTACCTTGACCACGCCCAGGTTGGGCACGAGGGTGGTAAAGGGATAGTCGGCGACCTTGGGGGTGGCGGAGGACACGGCGCGGATAAAGGTGGATTTGCCCGCGTTGGGCAGGCCCAGCAGGCCCACGTCCGCCAGCACTTTCAGCTCCAGCTTGAGGTCCCGGTGCTCGCCCTCGCTGCCCTTGGTGGTCTGCCGCGGCGCCCGGTTGGTGCTGGACTTGAAGCGGGTGTTACCCAGCCCGTGGAACCCGCCCTGGGCCACCACCAGGCGCTGCCCTGGCACCGACAGGTCCCCCAGCATCTCGCCGGTGTCTTCATCCAGGATGGTTGTTCCCACCGGCACTTTCAGGACGAGGTCCTCCCCACTCTTGCCGGTCTTGTTCTGGCCGCGCCCGGACTCCCCGTTCTGGGCGCGGTAGGCGCGCTGGAAGCGGAAGTCCACCATGGTGTTGAGAGCGTCATCGGCTTCCATGATGACGCTGCCGCCATCACCGCCATCACCGCCGTCGGGACCGCCCTTCGGAATGTACTTCTCCCGCCGGAAACTGAGGCAGCCACTGCCGCCATTACCGGCGAAAACCTTGATACTTGCCTCGTCTACGAATTTCATCTGTGTTCCAATTTGTTGCTGGTCGGGGTGTCGGGTCCCGCGGCTTGATTGCCAGTATATCTAAATTATGTCCACGTTAGTGGCGGCGCCAATCCGGCCGGAGTCCGGGTTTGTCCTGGCTCCATGGCCGCGCCCCTCCGGGGTGCCCTCAGTCGGTCGGGAGCCTTACAGCGCTGCGCTGTCTCCCTCCACTCCCTCGGCGCTGGCCTTTTACATTCCGCCGGGACACACCCGGACCCCCTGCCTTTGATCGGGCATATCAATAAAATTTCTAAGTGTCATGCCGGTGCGCCTACATCTTTATGGATAGAACTGACAGCGGAGGAGGGCGGGGGTTGCCTCGCGGAACGTTAAAGGCGCACGCCGAGGGAGTGGAGGGAGACCAGCGCAGCGCTTTGGGCTCCCGACCGAGGGCCTGCCCCGCTTTATCGGGTACTGAGGGAAGCCCGGAGGGCCGCAGCCGTGGAGCGAGGCAACCCCCGTCCTCGTCCGCGACTGGAACCGAGCCAAAACTGCTGGCTAAAAACGAGCGAATTCCAGAACCTGAAACACCGGCTGTGCTACTGGCCGCCCGCCCCCGATGCCGAGGCGAGCTCCGCCGGCAGTCGGTCGTTGCTCGCGAGCATGTCGCTGATGCGCGGCGCCAGGTCCCGGGGCACCTGGGACCAGTCGAAGCGCCAGCGCCAGTTGCCCTCGGTGGTGCCGGGGGTGTTCATGCGGTGACGGCCGTCGAGGCCGAGAAAATCCTGCCAGGGAATGATGGCGGTATTGGCAGGTGAGGCCATGGCCTGGTGGATCAGCATCCAGGGCATGGGCTCCGCTGGATTGCCGTAATACTCGTAGACTTTTGCCCGGGTGGCGGGGTCCAGGCTTTCGAACCATCCCAGGGTGGTGTCGTTGTCATGGGTGCCGGTGTAGACAATGTCCGTACTGGCGTGCAGGTGGTTCAGGTAGGGGTTGTCGGGGCTGCCGTCGAAAGCAAATTGCAGGATCAGCATGCCCGGCAGGCCGAAGTCCTTGCGCAGGGCCTCTACCTCGGCGGTGATTGAACCCAGGTTTTCGGCCACCAGCTTGAGCTCGGGGTAGTGTTCACGCACCGCCTGCAGCAACTCGCGCCCCGGCGCTTCCACCCAGTGCCCCTCCCGGGCGGACGTGGCGGTGGCGGGGATCTCCCAGTAGGCCTGCAGTGCGCGAAAGTGATCTATGCGGGCAATATCGAATTGTTTTGCCGCCGAGTCAAAGCGCTGCAGCCACCACTGGAAACCGTCGTCCCGCATCAGTTGCCAGTTGTACTGCGGGTTGCCCCAGAGTTGCCCCTCGGCGCAGAAGTAGTCCGGCGGTACGCCGGTGACGGTGACCGGGCGGCCGCCTTCGTCCAGGTCAAACAGCCGCTGGTGGGCCCACACGTCGGCGCTCTCGAGATGCACGTAGATGGGGATATCCCCGAACAACAGCACCCCCTTGTTGTTTGCGTACTCGCGCAACTCGTGCCACTGGCAGTCGAAGACGAACTGGCGGAAGCGCAACCGGGTGATCTGGGTGGTCAGCTTTGCGGTGAGGGCGTCACACATCACCGGGTCGCGGTCGCGCAGGCCTTTGGGCCACTCGGCCCAGGGGCGCTGCTGCTCACTGTGGCGGAAGGCGTGGAAACGCACGTAGTCTTCCAGCCAGAAGTCGGCGCGGTCCAGGAACGCGAGGTAGGCGTTGACCATGGGTGAATCCGCGCCGGATTCGACCTCCCGGAAAAACGCGTCACAGGCCAGGTCCAGGGCCTCGCGCTTGGCCCAGCGGTCCGCCATCCCCCCCAGGGCCTGCGTGGGCGAGAGCCAGTTGTGCCGCACCAGCCAGTGCAGGTCGATCAGGTCCGGGCTGCCCGCGTGTACGGAAAAGGACTGGTAGGGGCAACCGTCCGGGTGGGTCGGGCCCAGCGGCAGCACCTGCCAGATACTCAGGCCAGCCGCTGCAATCAGGTCGACGAAGCGGCGCGCATCGGCGCCAAAGTCCCCGCAGTATCCGGGCCCCGGCAGGCTCGTGGGGTGTAGCAGCACGCCACAGCGGCGCTGTGCGAGCAGTGGCGCGTTCACGAGCCGGTTTCGCTGTGCTGGCGCATGACCCCGCCCCGGCTGGGCTTGCCGCCACCGCGGGATATCACTTCTGACAGGTAGGACGGCGCCTCGACATTCAGCGCCTGGTAGAGATTGGCCAGGTGCATGCGGTAGAGCTGGTCAAACTGGTTCACCGTGGAGCTCGGGTTGTAGTCGCCGAACCACCAGAACCAGTCGGAGCCCTCGCAGATGGCCAGTTGCTTCTCTGCGGCCTCGATTTCCCTGGCGGTCAGCTTGCCGCTGGCGACCTGCTCGTCGAAGGTGCGATTGGCCTCCACCAGTATCTCCCAGCCGCGGTTCTTGTCCGGGTCGCCGATCCAGGTGGAAAAGGTGCCGTAAACCCAGCTTCCCGCCGTCAGGTGATTTTCATGGGCCGGCACCGGTGATTTTTCCCGCAGGAACTCCTCGAAGGTGGTCATCTCCAGCAGCGGGTTTGCCCCAAGGTCGCGATAGAGCTGGTCGAGAAAGTAATAGCCGTTCTCCGGGTAGTATTCCCAGGCGTTCTCGCCGTCCAGGATGATCGTGATGAGGCAGTCTTCCCGGTCGGGGCAGACCCTGGCGATGTTTTCCATGTGGCCGATGAGGTTGGCCACGGCATCATTGGCGTGCCAGTCGGAGTAGTTGAAGCCGATTAGGTCGGACAGGCCGTCATCGCGGAAAAAACAGTCCACGGGGACATCGCCGAAGCGGTACACCCGGTGACTGCAGGATTTCGAGGTGGCGTCGTGGCTGTTGTGCAGGACGGTGCCGCCGCTGGCAATCCACTTGATGTCCTGTTCGGCGAACAGTGCCAGCGCCTGCTGGCTGACACCGCCCTCCGAGGGCCACAACCCCACCGGCTTGCGCCCGAAGACACGCTCAAAGGTTGCCACGCCTTTACGCAGGTGCCAGCGGGCCCGCTCCTCGCCGCCGGGGTACTCGGTGGTCACCGGCAGGTGGACGGCGGGCATGGCCTCCCGCGCCGAGTTCATGTCGAGCATCAGGGGAATAATCGGGTGGGCATAGGGGCTCATGCTGAGTTCCACCTTGCCGGACTCCGCCAGTGCCCGGTAACGCGGCACGATGGTTTGCATCTGCTCCAGCACGATCTGCAACAGTTCCCGGCGATCGTGCAGGCTGAAATTGTGGGCCTTGTCGCGGAGCCGGTGGATGCGCTCGTCGCTGCGTTGCAGTGATTCGGCCATCCAGCTCAGGTGGTACCAGACCATCAGGTCCGCCAGGAACTGGTTGGAGGCGTAGATCATGCTCTCGGGATGAGTTTCATACCAGTCCGCCATGGTGGCCAGGCGCTGAAAAGGTTCGAAGCGAGCGATCATGCGCTCGCGGTTGGCGCGCAGGCAGTCCTGCATCAGTCGCATGCGGTCCCGGGTGTTACCGGGCAGCGCAGGGTCTGCCAGCTCCGCCAGCAGCGGGTCCCGGATCACCCCATGGCCCTCGAGGTAGGCCCTGATCTGGTCGATGTAATCCTCCAGTTGCTCCAGCAGGATGGGCGCAAAATTGACGACCGCCCGCGCCTCGGGCACCGCCTCGAGGTGGGCGGCCATGTCCACGTAGTCCTTGGTGGCGTGCAGGTAGGTCCAGGGCAGGTGGACACTGCCGGTGCGCATGTCGCGATAGTCGGGCTGGTGCATGTGCCACATCAGCACCACGCTCATGGGTTGCTCAGCGGGCATAGTGCAGCCGCTGGCCGAGCATTTCGGGTGTTACCAGTACCACCCCTCCCCGGGAGACGTGGAAACGGGCGGCATCCTCCTCCGGGTCGACACCGATACTGGTATCGGGTGGAATCCGGCAACCCTTGTCGATCACTGCCTTTTTGATCACACAGCGCCTGCCGACATCGACGTCAGGGAAAATCACTGCGTCCTCGATATGCGAGTAGGAGTGCACGTGGACATTGCTGAACAGCAGGGAGCGTCGCACATAGGAGCCCGAGACAATGCAGCCGCCGGCCACCATGGAGTCCACCGCCATACCCCGGCGACCCTCATCATTGAACACGAACTTCGCCGGCGGTACCTGGTCCTGGTAGGTCCAGATCGGCCATTCCCGGTCGTACAGGTTGAGCTCGGGACTGATGCCGATCAGTTCCATATTGGCTTCCCAGTAGGCGTCGATGGTGCCGACGTCGCGCCAGTAGGCGTGATTCTGGCTGCCCTGTTGGCGAAAGGGAAACGCGGTAACCCGCAGCCGGTTGATCACATCGGGAATGATGTCACCGCCGAAGTCGTGCTTGGAGCCGGGTTCATCGGCGTCGCGCAGCAGCTCGTCGATCAGTACCTCGGTGCGGAATATGTAAATGCCCATGGAGGCCAGCGCCACATCGTCCCGCCCGGGCATCGGGGTGGGCTGGTCGGGTTTCTCGGCGAACTGGATGATCCGGTTGTCCGTATCCACGGCCATCACACCGAAGGCCCGCGCCTCGGCGAGTGGCACCTCGATACAGCCGACGGTGATGTCCGCCTCCGCCTCCACGTGGGCTGCCAGCATGGTGCCGTAATCCATCTTGTAGATGTGGTCGCCCGCGAGAATCAGCACGAACTCCGGCTTGTGGGTCCGGATGATATCGATATTCTGGTAGATCGCGTCGGCGGTACCCTCGTACCAGGAGGTCTCCAGGCGTTGCTGGGCCGGCAGCAGTTCAACGAACTCGCCCAGTTCACCGCGCATGAAGCCCCAGCCGCGCTGTATATGCTGGATCAGGCTGTGGGCCTTGTACTGGGTGAGGATGCCAACCTTGCGGATGCCGGAATTGACGCAATTGGACAGGGGGAAGTCGATGATCCTGAATTTGCCGCCAAAGGGTACCGCCGGTTTCGCCCGCCACAGGGTGAGCTGGCGCAGTCTGGAACCGCGGCCGCCCGCGAGCACCAGGGCCAGGGTATCCTTGGTGAGTCGGCTGACGTATCGGGCGGAATCGGAATCGGTCATAGTTGATTCATTGATCTGTGAGCTGGTTAGCCTAAAGTTATTGCATTAACATCAGGTTACATTGTGGACAATAAACGGCAGAAAGTCCTCATTTCCCCCTTGATATAAATCATTGGATATTTGATGAGAACGGTTTCGATTCAAGAGCCTGTCAGTGATGCCCTCAGGCGTGTGCTGGACGGGCGACACCGCGACCCCTTCGAGGTCCTGGGATGCCACCGGGAGGGCGCCGGCTGGCAGATACGGGCCCTGTTGCCCGGTGCCGCCGAGGCGGAGGTGGTATGGGCCGGCAGCCGGCTGCCGATGCAGCGCCTGCCGGATACCGATCTGTTCAGCTGTGGCGTGACCGCGACAGCCGCGCCCGGCTACCAGTTGCGCTGGCGCGCAGCGGGGGGCGAGTGGCAGCAGGGGGAGGACCCCTACCGCTTCAGCCCCACTATCGGCGATCTCGACCTGCACCTGTTCGGCGAGGGCCGGCATCATCACATCTACCGGGTGCTGGGCGCCCACTGCTGTGAGCACGAGGGCGTGCCCGGCGTGCGCTTCGCCACCTGGGCGCCGAACGCGCGGCGTGTCAGCGTCGTGGGCGATTTCAACCAGTGGCACGGCCTGCGACACGCCATGCGCTCCCGGGGGCAGAGCGGGGTCTGGGAGCTGTTCGTTCCGGGGCTGGCGGCCGCCGAGAAATACAAATTCGAAATTTGCGACAGCCGGGGCAGGTTGCAGCTCAAGGCCGATCCCTACGGCAACCGCTTCGAACTGCGGCCTGCCACCGCGGCCATCGTCTGCCCGCCCACCGACTTTACCTGGAGCGACCAGCAGTGGCTGGCAGAGCGCGCCCGCTGGGACTGGCAGCATGCGCCAATCTCGATCTACGAGTTCCACCCCAGCTCCTGGCGGCGTGCCCCGGACGGCGGATTCCTCAATTTCCGGGACATGGCGCCAATGCTGGCGGACTATGTGGACGACCTTGGTTTTACCCACGTTGAGCTGTTACCCATCACCGAGCACCCGCTGGACGACTCCTGGGGTTACCAGACCACGGGCTATTTTGCGCCCTCCCAGCGCTTCGGCAGCCCGGATGATTTCCGTTTCTTTGTCGATCATCTGCACAGCCGCGGCATCGGGGTCATCCTGGACTGGGTGCCCGCGCACTTTCCCCGGGACGCCCACGCCCTGGCCCGGTTCGACGGCACCGCCCTGTACGAGCACGAGGACCCGCGCCGGGGCGAGCACACTGACTGGGGCACGCTCATTTTCAATTACGGCCGCAACGAGGTCAGGAATTTCCTGCTGGCCAGCGCCAACTACTGGCTGGAGGAGTTTCACCTGGACGGATTGCGGGTGGATGCGGTGGCCTCCATGCTCTATCTCGACTACTCGCGCAAACCGGGGGAGTGGGAGCCCAATCGCTATGGCGGTCGGGAGAACCTGGAGGCCATCGATTTCCTGCGGGAGCTCAACGCCCTTACCCACGGTGAGCACCCGGGAACACTGACCATCGCAGAGGAATCCACTGCCTGGCCCCAGGTGACCCGGCCCACCTGGGTGGGCGGGCTCGGCTTCTCGATCAAGTGGAACATGGGCTGGATGCACGACACCCTCGACTATATGTCCCACGAGCCGGTCTACCGGCAGTATCACCACGACCAGCTCACCTTCGGCCTGATGTACGCCTTCTCCGAAAACTTCCTGTTGCCCTTTTCCCATGACGAGGTGGTGCACGGCAAACATTCGCTGCTGGGTAAAATGCCCGGCGACGAATGGCAGCGGTTCGCCAACCTGCGCCTGCTGTATGCCTACCTGTACACCTACCCCGGCGCCAAGTTGCTGTTCATGGGCTGTGAGCTGGGGGAACCGGGAGAGTGGCGACACCAGGGCCAAGTGTCCTGGGAGTTGCTGGAGCAGCCGGCGCACCGGGGCCTGCAGCAGCTGGTGGGGGATCTCAACCGGCTGTACCGGCAGGAGCCCAGCCTCCACCGCAACGGCTTTGACGCCGCCGGTTTCGAGTGGATCGATTGCCACGATTCGACCCAGTCGGTGCTGAGTTACCTGCGCTGGGACGGATCGGACTTCCATATCGTGGTGCTCAATTTCACCCCGGTCGTGCGCCGGGATTACCGCATTGGTGTGCCCCGCGCGGGCCGCTACCGCGAGATATTCAACTCCGACTCCCGCTTCTACGGCGGCAGCGATGTGGGCAACGGACCCGATATCGCCAGCCAGAGCGTATTCTGGATGGGTCGCCGCGACTCCATCAGCCTCACCCTGCCGCCGCTCGGGGCATTGGTACTGAAACTGTCCGGAGCGCAGTGAATGAGCCGCCTGTTATTTGTCGCCAGTGAGGCCTACCCCCTGATCAAGACCGGCGGCCTGGCGGATGTGGCCGGCAGCCTGCCGGAAGTGCTGAGGCAGCAGGGCATGGACGTGCGGCTGCTGCTGCCGGCCTACCAGCATGTGCTGGAATCCATTGAGGCCCCCACGCCTGTAGCGGCGCTGGAGGTGGACGGCGCGGCCCTGCGGATTCTCGGCACCCGGTTGCCCGGCACGGAGGTGGAAACCTGGTTGCTCGACCACCCGCTGTTTTCACAGCGCCCCGGCAATCCCTATCACGACTCCCGGGGCGCGCCATGGCCGGACAACGCCGACCGCTTTATGCTGTTGTGCAGGGTCGCCGCCGCCATCGCCACGGGGCGGGCGGGGCTGGACTGGCAGCCGGACGTGCTGCATTGCAACGACTGGCATACCGGCCCGGCGATCGCCCTGACCCACCTGAGCGAGCCGCGACCGCGCACGGTGTTTACCATACATAGCCTGGCCCATATGGGTCTGTTCAACCGGGCGACCTTTGAGCGCCTGCGCCTGCCGGAACACTTCTGGCGCGACAGCGCGCTGGAGTTCTACGGCCAGTGCAGTTTCATCAAGGGCGGGCTGGTTTACGCCGACTACATCACCACGGTCAGCCCCACCTACGCCATGGAGATCTGCGAGTCCCCGGGCGGCATGGGGCTGGAGGGTCTGCTGAGCCAGCGCCGGGAGCGGCTGGTGGGCATCCTCAACGGTATCGACAGCCAGGTCTGGAACCCCGCCACCGATCCCTACCTGGTGCAGGCCTACAGCCCGGAGTCCCTGGCTGACAAGGTGCGCAACAAGGCTGCACTGCAGGCTGACCTGGGCCTGGAACAGCTCGATGACCGACCGCTGGTGGGCCTGGTGGGCCGCCTGGTGGAGCAGAAGGGGCTGGAGTTGATCCTGCCGGTGCTGGCGGACATCCTGGCCTGTCCGGTGCAGCTGGTGATCCTGGGTACCGGTGATCCCCGCTACGAACAGCACCTGACCGCCGCCGCCGCGGCAAACCCGGGGGCGATGGCGGTCGTGCTGGCCTACGACGAGTCCCTGGCCCACCGGATCGAAGCGGCAGCGGACATCTTCCTGATGCCCTCCCTGTTTGAGCCCTGCGGGCTCAACCAGCTTTACAGCCTGCGTTACGGCACCCTGCCCCTGGTGCGGGCCGTCGGCGGGCTGGCCGATACGGTGGTCGACAGCAACCCGGAGACACTCGGCCGGGGCAGCGCCACCGGTTTTGTCTTTCGGCAACCGGACCCCGCAGAATTACTTGATGCCATGCGACGCGCCTGTGCGCTATGGTATGACCAGACGACCTGGCGACAGGTCCAACTCAACGCCATGAGCCAGGACTTTTCCTGGCAGCAAAGTGCCAACCGTTACCTGCAGTTGTACAACACTGCCGCTGAGCCCTGAGGTTACAAACGCCATGCCCGGTTCCCAGTTCCCCCTTGAAATCCAGCCCCGTATTCCCGCCGAGCTTGCCCGCTTGCAGGAGATGGCCAACGATCTGATGTACAGCTGGGATCGATCCATCCGCTCGCTGTTCCACCGCCTCGACCGGCGTGTCTGGGACAGCTGTGACCACAACCCCAAGGCGTTCCTGCGGCGTGTATCCCAGCAGCGCCTGGAGGAGGCACTGGAGGATCGCTCCTACATGGAGGACTACCGCCGGGTAGTCTCCGCCTGCGATGCCTACCGCGAGCACCGGGGCCGGCCGGAGCTGACCGCGCTGTTCGACCCCGAGAAAGACCTGATCGCCTACTTCTGCCTCGAATTCGGTTTCCACGAGAGCTTCCCCATCTATTCCGGCGGACTCGGGATACTGGCCGGGGATCACTGCAAGGCCGCCAGTGACGTGGGCCTGCCTTTTGTCGCCATCGGCCTGCTGTACCAGGCGGGCTACTTCACCCAGACTATCGACGGCCATGGCCACCAGCAGGTGAGCCATACCCGCTCCCAGCCCCACGACCTGCCGGTGGTGCCTACCCTGGCCGCGGACGGCCACCACCTGACCCTGGAGCTCGAGTTCCCCGGGCGCCTGCTCAAGGTGCGGGTATGGACCGCCAGGGCCGGGCATATCACCCTCTACCTGCTGGACACCAACCTGCCGGAAAACTCAGCCGAAGACCGGGCGATTACCCACCAGCTCTATGGCGGCGACCGGGAGATGCGCCTGCAGCAGGAACTGGTGCTGGGGGTGGGCGGGGTGCGCGCGCTGCGGGCCCTGGGCCTGCGCGCGACCGTGTGGCATATCAACGAGGGGCACGCGGCCTTCCAGTTGCTGGAACGCTGTGCCTTTCGCATGCGTGAAGGCCTGGATGTCTACAGTGCCATGGAACTGGTGGCGGCCGGGACCGTGTTCACTACCCATACGCCGGTACCGGCCGGACACGATATCTTCGACCGCCACCTGGTGGAAAAATACCTGGGCCCGGCTGTTCGCGACCTGGGGCTGGATTTCGATCAGGTCTATCAGCTGGGGCTCAATTCCGGTGGCGGTTTCAACATGACCTGCCTGGCGCTGCGCTGTACCCGTTTCCACAACGGGGTCAGTCGCATTCACGGCATGGTGGCCTCCGAAATGGAGGCGGGATTGTGGCCGCAGATCCCCTATCGGGAGAACCCGATCACCCATATCACCAACGGTGTGCACCTGGAGACCTTTCTGGCCCGGGAGTGGGTCAGCCTGTTCGACCTGCGTTTCGATGACTGGCGCAATGAACTGTTGAACGAGGAGTACTGGGAGCGGCTGGAGGAGATACCGGATTTCCATTACTGGAGTGTCCACAAGTCGCTCAAGCAGCAGTTGCTCGCGTATGTCCATGAAGGCGTGCTGGTACAACAGCGCCGCAACGGCACCAGCGACGCGGTCATTCACCGCATGGTGCGGCATGTGGACGGTTCCCACGAGGACGTCCTGGTGATGGGTTTTGCCCGTCGCTTTGCCACCTACAAGCGCGCCGCCATGCTGTTTGCCGACCCTACCCGTCTGGCGCGTCTGCTGGGGGACCCGGAGCGCCCGGTGGTGATTATTTTCGCGGGCAAGGCCCATCCCCACGACGAACCCGGCCGGCAGTTGATCAAGTTGATTCACGATTTTTCCATGCACCCGGATTTTATCGGCAAGGTGCTGCTGCTGGAGGGTTATGACATGGCCCTGGCGCGGCAAATGGTGTCGGGTGTCGATGTCTGGCTTAATACACCGGAGTATCCACTGGAGGCCAGCGGTACCTCGGGGCAAAAGGCCGGCCTCAACGGGGCGGTCAATCTCAGCGTGCTGGACGGCTGGTGGGGGGAGGGTTACAACGGCCACAACGGCTGGGGCATCACCCCGCGGGACTCCCGTTTCGACCACGACCAGCGCCACCTGGAGGAGGCCAACGACCTGCTCGATATCATCGAGCACGAGCTGCTGCCCACCTACTTCCGGCGCAACGGCGGCGGTTATTCCGAGGACTGGGTCAGCCTGTCGAAGGCCTCGATGAAGTCCATCATTCCCCGGTTCAACTCCCAGCGAATGTTGCGGGACTATGTCACCAAGCTCTACTGGCCGGCGCGCCAGCAGCGGCGCAAGATGGAGGCCAATGGCGCCGAGGTGGCCCGCAAGCTGGCTGACTGGAAGCACCGCGTGCGCTCCGCCTGGCCCGGGGTCAGCATGGAGTTGATGTTGCAGCCCCCGGCCCACCTGTTCCACGACGACAAGATCAGCCTGCGGGTGCGAGCCTCCCTGAACGGTTTACAGGCCGGGGATGTCAGGCTGGAATGCCTGCTGGGCACCAACGATAGCGATGGTGAATTCGTGGTCGCCCAGAAAGTCGAGCTGGAGACTGTCGGCGCAGACCAGAACTACACCAACTTCGCGATCGACACGGTGCCCGCTATCGCGGGCCTGCAGTACTACAAGCTGCGTATGTATCCCTACAACGAGGCGCTCAGCCACCCGTTTGAACTGGGCTTTATGATCTGGATCTGATTGTCCTGGATCAATACCGGCTGGAGGCGGTCGGGTTAGGCTATTGCGCGTTTTAGCAGCGCGTAAGGCGGACACTGCTTTGGGGCGGTTTTTTCGCGGACAAGCTCGATAATAACAGGACTGGATGTGGTGAGCAGGCCGAAACGAATCGGATGGCTTCTTCTGGCAGCGGCACTGCTGCCCGGTGTGGCCATGGCCAGCGGGGTGAGCGAGACCTTTACTCGAACCAGCCTGCTGTTGATCCTGATGATCACCCTGGCGGATATCTGCGGCTTCCTGTTCGAGCGCATGGGCATGGCCGAAATTCTCGGCGAGATCTACGCGGGGATCATGCTGGGCAACCTGGCCCTGCTGGGTATCAATTTCAACCTGAGTGATCTGCTGCGCAACAGCGAGTTCATGGTCTATTCCTCCGAACTCGCCCTGGTGCTGCTGCTTTTTATCGTTGGTCTCGAGTCGAATGTACGCGACCTGCTCAGGGTGGGACGCAATGCCCTGGCAGTGGCACTCAGTGGCGTGGTGCTGCCGGTGCTTATGGGGCTGGGTGCGGGTGCTGTGCTGGGCTACGGTATGGGACTGCAGGGCTGGTTTGTCGGTGCCATGCTGGCGGCCACCTCTGTGGGGATAACCGCCAAGCTGCTGGGTGACAATGGCCTGGTCAACACCCGCTCGGCCCGGGTTATTCTCGCCGCTGCGGTGATAGACGACGTGTTGGGTATCCTGCTGCTGGCGGTACTGGCCAGTGTGGTCGTCACTGGTCAGGTATCGACGCCGGAACTGGTCTGGATCGTGGCCAAGGCAGTGCTGTTTTTCGTCGGCGCCCTGCTGGTGGGGCAACGTCTGATGCCGGGCGTGGTCCATATTATTTCACTGAACAAGCATTCCAGCGTGTGGACAGGTTTTGCCCTCTGTCTGGCGCTGGGCTTCGCCCAACTGGCCCATTTTGCGGGACTGGCGCCGCTGATAGGCGCCTTTATCGCCGGTCTGTTGCTGGATGACGTGGATTTCCAGGTGGGCAACGCCCTGCAAAAACACCGGCTGGAAGAACTGGTAAAGCCTATCAGTGACATCATGCTCACCATTTTCTTTGTCAGTATCGGCGCGCAGGTACAACTACAGTCCCTGATGGACCCGAAAATACTGCTGATCATTGGCAGTCTCACCGTGATAGCGATCGCCTCCAAGGGGCTCGCCGGTTACGCGGTCCGGGGCCACGGCTTTGATCGCCGGGGTATAGGTTATGGCATGATCCCGCGGGGGGAAGTCGGGCTGGTGTTCGCCGCCTTTGCTTTCAGCCATCACGTGTTCAGCGCCGACATGTATTCCGCCCTGGTACTGGTGGTGCTGCTGACCACCCTGGTGGGTCCGATACTGCTCAAGCCGCGGCTGGCACATTTCTAGGCTTGCCCCGGGGGTCAGGCCATCGTCAAACAGCCGGGAGATAGCGGGTGGTCCGCAGCCTCGACGCGGCGCCGGGGGCCGCGGCTGATGGATCTCAGGCGAAATGCCGCAGGTACAGATAGATGCTGGAGATTACCGTGGAAATCAGCAGCACGGGAATGCCCAGCAGCAGGAAGCGGCCGAAGCTGATCGCGTGGCCGGACCTCTCGGCAAAACCCGCCACAATGATATTGGCGGTGGCGCCCACCAGCGTGCCATTACCGCCCAGACAGGCACCCAGTGACAGCGCCCACCAGACCGGGGTCATTTCCTGCGCCCCTCCCAGTTGGTCGGCCGTGCTCTGCAGGACGGGAATCATCGTCGCCACGAAGGGAACGTTGTCGACGAACGCCGAGGCAATCGCCGCCAGCCACAGCGTGGCGAAAGTAGTCACCTGCAAATCCCCGCCTGTCAGCTCAATCAGCTGCTGCCCTATCAGGGTGAGCACACCAGTGGCCTTCAGGCCGTGCACCATCATGAACAGGCACATGAAGAAGATGATCGTTCCCCACTCGAGCTCGGCCAGAATTTCCTGCACCCGGGAGGCCTGGTCCTTGCCGGATCGGCCAAAAGTGAAAATGAGCATCAGCAGGGCAGCGCCCCCAAGGGCGACACTGCCGGACGGCAGGCCAATATGCTCACCCAGGATGAAACCGGTGATGACCATGGCCATCACCGCCATGCACTGGCGCAGTAAACGATGGTCCTTAATGGTGTCTCTTTCGTTGAACTCCATGACCCGGGCGCGCGCTGCGGGGCTGCTGTCGAGCTTGCGGGCCCAGAGGAGGTAGAGCAGCAGGAGCACTGCCACGTGGATAATGATAACCACCGGGCCCAGTGCGCCGATGAAATCGGCAAAGCTCAGGCCCACCACGGAGCCGATCATGATGTTTGGAGGGTCTCCTATCAGGGTCGCCGTGCCCCCGATGTTCGAGGCGAAAATCTCCGCAAACAGGAACGGGTAGGCGCTCAGTTCGAGTTTGTCCACGATAAGCAGGGTGACCGGTACGATTAACAGCACCGTAGTGACGTTATCGAAAAATGCCGAAAATACCGCAGTCACCGTCGCCAGTGTGACCAGGATACCTTTTGGGTCGGCCTTTGCCTTTTTTACCACCCATACCGCGACGAACTGAAAAATACCCGTGCGCTGGGTAATGCCTACCAGGATCATCATGCCGGTAAGCAGTGAGATGGTATTGAAGTCCACACCATCGAAAGCATCGTCCTGGGTAATGATGCCGCTCAGGATCATCAACCCCGCGCCGAGCATCACCGCGACGGTCCTGTGCACCCGTTCGCTGATCAGCAGCGCATAGGTGAGGAGAAAAATGCCGCTGGCGAGCCAACCGGGATCCAGCCCCAGCAGTAAGGCGGGAGAGAGGTCATCCATCAGTCGAGACTTCCCACGTCGAGGTTTTCCACGGCGCGTAACAGGGTAATCAGGGATATCCCGCCTACCAATCGGCGGTCGTCGCGATTGACTACGGGTATGCGTATGTATTTGTGAAAGAGCAGTGTCAGGGCGTCGATCAGGGGTGAGTCCGGGTACACCACGGTAATATCAGTCGCGATATAGGGCGCGATGGGCTTGCCTTTCACTGCCTCCAGTCGCCGTTTGATGTCCCCCAGGTTTTCGCGCATGAAGCTGGTGTGTTTCAGGCCCTGTTCCATGCTCAGGCTGACCGGTAGCAGCAGACCCATGAGGCGCTTGGCGCTGATCTCACCGACGAATACCTCATTCCTGTCGGTCACCGGCACATTGTACATGTGGTGTTCGATCAACAATTCGATCGCTTCGTGCACGGTATTGTCCAGGTAGAGGTGGGTTGGCGGGCTAATCATAATGGCGCTGCATTGCACGTGGTCGATGACTGCCATGGCCGCTACTCCCTGCTGGTCCGGAGAGCGGCAGACTAGTCTTTCCCGGGCCCGGCGACAATGGCAAAGCCGCTGCGAGGCCGGCGCGAAGACCCGAATCTGGCGTTTTATTGATCCACGCGGGGTTTCGCAGCCATCTGACAGCTGAAGCGCCGTTCGGCTTAAATTTGTGCCCCAACTGGCCTATACTCAGCGGGTATGAAACGAATCCGTATAGTTCTGCTGCTGTTACTGGCCTACCCGAGCCAGGTTCTGGCTGCCAGTGCGCTGCCCTGCCAGATGACGGGGCCCGCCGGCGATGCTGTCCGTAGCGAAGCTGTCGAGGGTGTGGCTATGGCCGCAATGGGGCACGCCGGACACCACATGTCCGCGGAGTCCGATGCGGGACTCGCCGGTGCTGTCGGTGGCTGTTGTGACAGCGGCCTTTGCTCCATGAGTCACTGCCAGTCAGCCCCGGCCCTGCCCCTCGATCATTCGGGCAGCACACTGCCGGTCTTTTCCATCCACACTGCCGCCGTCGAGGCCGGTGCGCCACTGCACCCCATCGACTCGCTCT
>JAZBNW010000066.1:0-5757 GCA_036350855.1 Halieaceae bacterium | reverse complement strand
GTTGTCGTTCCTGCCTGGCCTGCCCGATGGCCCCAGCGACGGTACCGTGACTGTGGCGGAAACCATCGTCCCGGGCATGATGGACTTTCTCGAGTTGCCGGTCGGCCATACTTTCATGATGTGGGATGACGAGGTGATCGCCCAGGTGCTGTTTTTCCTCGAACACGGTTTTTTCCAGCGGATTTCGCCGCCGTTCAGCGCGCACTAGATATGCGCGTCCGCAAAGGGCGTATGTCACTGCAGAGTGATCGCAAAATGGATTGGTGCCCTAGATGATATAGGGCTCGATCTCATCCAGCTTCAGGTCTTTAACCGCCTGGTGGTGGGTGAGGTAAACCCTGCCGCTGAGGTGTTTCAGGAACTCCGATTTCTGCAGTGCATCCATCACCGGCCCTTTGACCTCGCTGAGGTTCAGGGTCAGCCCCTGTTCCCGCAGGCGGTGATTGATGGCCTCCAGCGCTTCAAGGGCGCTCAGGTCGATCTCGTTTACCGCGGTGCACTGCAGTATCACGTGCTCCAGCCCCTCCATCTCCGCGACCAGCTGGTAAATGTAATCCTCCAGGTAACTGGCATTGGCGAAGTACAGGCTCTGGTCCACCCGCAGCGAGACGATGTTGGGGTGGGTGATGACATTGTGCCGCTCTATATTGCGGAAGTGTTCGGTCCCGGCTATCGCGCCCACCACGGCGATATGGGGGCGGGTGGTCTTGTACAGATGCAAACCGATGGAAGACAGGATGCCCGCGAGCACGCCCAGCTCGACGCCGAACAGCAGGGTGGCCAGGATCGTCATAACGACCGCGATGAAATCCGACAGTGAGTAGTCCCAGGCGCGGCGGATGACGTTGAAGTCGATCAGGCTGGTAACTGCCACGATGATAGTGGCTGCCAGGGTGGCCTTGGGCAGGAAGAACAGCACTGGAGTCAGCAGCAACGCGGCCAGGGCGATACCCGCGGCGGCAAAGATGCTGGCGGCAGGCGTCTCGGCCCCCGCGTCAAAATTGACCACCGAGCGCGAGAAGCCGCCGGTGACCGGAAAACCTCCCGACACACCCGAGGCGACATTGGCCGCACCCAGTGCGACCAGTTCCTGGTTGGGGTCGATCCGCTGGCGCCGCTTGGCCGCGAGGGTCTTGCCCACCGAGACGGATTCGACAAAGCCGATGATCGATATCAGCAGCGCCGATACTGCCAGGTCCGACCACAGGCCCATGTCGAAGGAGGGGATGCCCAGGGACGGCAGACCCCGGGGGATCTCCCCGACCAGGGCAACCCCGCGCTGGCCAAAGTCCCAGTACCAGCTGGCCAGTGTCGTCGCCAGGATGGCGAACACCGGCCCCGCCTTGGCGACTATCCCCGCGGTTTTGTCACTCAGGCCAAGACGCAGCAGCAGTGGCGCCAGCCCCCGGCGTGCCCAGAACAGGAACCCGATGGCGCCGAGCCCGGTGACGGTGGCCACGCCATTGATGTCCGCAAGATTGCGCGCGAGGCTGGATACCAGTTCGATAATGGTGTCGCCGTGGCCCTGAATGCCCAGTATGTGGCGCAACTGGCTCAGCCCTATGATGATGCCCGAGGCGGTGATGAAACCCGAGACCACCGGGTGCGACAGAAAATTGGCGAGAAAGCCGAAACGCAGCAGGCCCATGAACAGCAGCATGAGACCCGAGAGCATCGCCATGGCGATGGCGGCCGTGGCGTAATCCACGGTGCCAACGGCGGCGATCTTGCCCACGGCGGTGGCTGTCATCAGGGAGGCCACCGCCACCGGGCCCACCGACAGGGTGCGGCTGGTGCCGAACAGGGCATAGGCAATCAGCGGCAGGATACTGGCGTACAGGCCCATCTCTGCCGGCAATCCCGCCAGCAGGGCATAGGCCAGTGACTGGGGGATCAGCATGATGGTGACGATTACCGCCGCCAGCAGGTCGCTGGCCAGAAAGCCGCGATGGTACCCCCGACCCCACTCGAGGGCGGGAAGTAATCGCGACAGGCCTGGTTTCAAGTCGATGACGTCCCGGATTTGGTCTGAGCTGGATCCACCATCCACTCCCTTCCTTTGAGCATTGCTTTCCAGTACACGGGCGGCAGGATTCTCTCCTTCAGAATCCAGGCCAGGCGCGATGGCTTCTGCCCATTAATAACCCATTGGGGAAAACTGGGCAACAGCTTGCCGCCGTAGCCAAATTCCGCCAGCACGATCTTGCCGCGTTCAACGGTGAGCGGGCAGGAGCCGTAACCGTTGTAATGGGCGATGCCCGACACCAGGCCCATGTCCTCCAGCAGATTGTTCGCCACGATAGGCGCCTGCATCCTGGCCGCCGCCGCCGTCTTGGCATTGGGGGCGTTCATGGCATCACCGAGGCCCCAGACATTGGCATAGCGCTTGTGGCGCAGGGTGTTCTGGTCGACATCCACCCAGCCGGCCGCATCCGCCAGTTGGCTGGTGCGGACAAAGTCAGGGGCGCACTGGGGCGGGCAGACGTGGATCATGTCGAACCCGGTTTCCACCAGGCTTTTTCCACCCTCGGCGTCGGTATTTTCGAACCACGCTTTTTTGGCGTCGCCATCAATCCTGACAAGGCGGTGGCGAAAATGCAGTACGGCGGAGTATCGATCGATGTAATTCATCAAGGCCGGGACGTACTCTTTCACGCCGAACAGGACCTCCCCGGCGTTGTAGAAATCGATCTCGATATTGGCCAGCGCGCCGGAGCGCTTCCAGTGGTCGGCGGACAGGTACAGGGCCTTCTGCGGGGCCCCGGCGCACTTGATCGGCATTGGGGGCTGGGTGAACACGGCGCGACCGCGTTGCAGTTTGCTCACCAGTTGCCAGGTGTAGGGCGCCAGGTCGTAGCGGTAGTTCGAGGTGACGCCGTTGTGTCCCAGGGTTTCGGTAAGGCCCTCTATGCCGTGCCAGTCAAGCTTGATACCCGGTGCAACGATCAACCGTTCGTAGTACACCGGCCTGGCATCCTCCAGCGTGACCCGGTTATTGTCGGGATCAAATGCGCCCACCGCCGCCTTGATCCACTCCACCCCCTCGGGGATGAGGGAGGCCATGGTCTTGACGGTGTCGCGCTGTTTGAACACGCCGGCCCCGACGAGGGTCCAGCCCGGCTGGTAATAGTGCACTTCCGCAGGATCGATGATGCCGATCGACAGGTGCTTGACCCTGGCCAGCAGGCTGGAGGCGGCGGCGATGCCGGCGGCCCCGGCACCCACGATCAGGATGTCGTAACTGGCCGCGTTGGCCGGGCGCACATGGGCGGCCTCTCCCGTGGCCAGCGCGCTGCTCAGGTCGTAGCCATGTGAGCTGGCCAGTTGCAGCAACGCCTGCGTGTCGGTGCCGAGCCGGCGCTGGCCCAGGGCCCACAGGGTGATGGAGCGTGTGCCGGTGCGGCAGTAAGCGTGGACGGGGGCGGGGAGGCGTTGCAATGCGGCGAGGAAGTCGCTGACATCCTTGCCGCTGAATTTGCCCGAGACCACCGGCAGGTAGGCCAGGACCATGCCCGCATCGACGGCGGCGGCTTCGATTTCCGTGACATTGGGCTGGTCTGCGCCCTCTCCGTCGGGGCGGTTACAGATCAGTGAGCGGACCCCCTTGTCCGCCAGTTCCCTGACCTCATCAGCCGTGATCTGCGCGGAAACGGAGAACTCATCGTTTACCTGCTTTATCTCGGTCATCACTGCTCTTCCCGGGCGATCAGTGCGGCGATATCCGAACCGCCAAAGGCGTTGACCGGCAGCTTGAGATACAACTGGCCGTTCCGGTCAGCCGGCGGAAAGTGCCCGGCTCGCATATTGACCTGCAGCGATGGCAGGATGAGCGTCGGCATCCCCAGTGTCGCATCACGGGCGCTGCGCATGGCCACGAAGGCGGATTCGCTGATGCCCTCGTGTACATGGATGTTGGCTTCGCGTTCTGCGGAGACCGTGGTTTCATATTCCAGGCCGCGCCCTTCCGGCATGTAATCGTGGCAGACGAAAACACGCATCTCCCCCGGCAGTGCCAGGATGCGCTGGATCGACCGGTAGAGAACCGCGGCATCGCCGCCGGGGAAGTCTGCCCGGGCGGTGCCGCCGTCCGGCATGAACAGGGTGTCGCCGACGAATACCGCATCACCCAGCACATAGGTCATGCAAGCCGGGGTGTGGCCCGGTGTGTGCATGGCGACGCCGGTCATCTCGCCGATCCGGATGGTGTCGCCGTCGCGCAGCAATACATCGAACTGGGAGCCGTCGCAGGCAAAGCCGGGCCCCGCGTTGAATATCGGGCCGAAGGTGTTCTGCACCACCGAGATGTTGAAACCGATGGCGATCTTGCCGCCCAGCCGCTGCTGGATGTAGGGCGCGGCGGAGAGGTGATCCGCGTGCACGTGGGTTTCCAGGATCCACTCCAGTTGCAGATCGTTCTGGGTGATAAACGAGATAATCTGGTCCGCCCCGCCGAAACTGATGGAGCCGGAGGGGTAATCCAGGTCCATCACGGAATCGATCACTGCGCAGGCCTTGCTGGCGGGATCCCTGACCACGTAGGACAGGGTATTGGTGGGCTCGTCGAAAAACGTCGTGACCTCGGGGCGGGTCGCGACATCGGCGCGGGGCTGGGTGGATGTGCTCATACTCATGACCTCTGCAAGAAATTAGGTAGTCAAACCTGTGACTCAACTGACAGAGCAATTGCTGTGCCATATGCAGTCATACTTTAAATAAAGAATGTAACATTATGAATAATATATAAATAAAATAGTCTGATTTGACGTGACCTGAGCTGCCGGCTTGTAAGCGCAACCGAATTGTGCCAAATTTGTCAGCACTCCAGACAAAATTGACAGAGATGGAAATACTCGCCTCAGATACCGACCCGGCGGTTGCCCGGATGCTGGACAGCTACGAGCACCCGGCCATCCTGGTGACGCCTGACTACCAGATCATGGCCACCAACGATCTCTACCGGGAGGCTTTCGGGGAAATCGACACCCGTCGCGGTCCCGCCCGCTGTTACCAGGTGTCCCACAATTTCGACCGTCCCTGTGACCAGGCTGGCGAGGACTGCCCGCTGGCGGCGGCCGCCAGCTCGGGCCAGCGGGAGCGGGTACTGCACATACACCAGACGCCCCGGGGCGAGGAACATGTCGACGTCGAGATGTTGCCGATTCTCGATGAGCAGGGGGCGTTGGTGTATTTCGTCGAGTTGCTCAAACCGCTGTCGATTGCAGGCGCGGGTGCCGGCGAGCGGACCATGGTGGGGGCGAGCCCGGCGTTCAACCGGATGCTGAGCCTCATATCCCGTGTGGGGCCCACGGATGCGGCCGTTTTACTGCAGGGCGAGTCGGGCAGCGGCAAGGAGCTGGCCGCCAGGGCAATACACCAGGCAAGCTCGCGCAATACCAAAGCGCTGGTGACCCTTGAGTGCGCCGGCCTGAGCGAGACCCTGTTCGAGAGTGAGCTGTTCGGCCATGTCAAAGGCGCATTCACCGGCGCCAACTACACCCGCCAGGGGCTGGCGGAGGCCGCCCACGGCGGCACCCTGTTCCTTGACGAGGTGGGTGATATTCCCATGCCGTTACAGGTGAAGTTGTTGCGCCTGATCGAGACCGGCACCTATCGGCCGGTAGGCAGCACCCAGGTCAGGCAGGCCGACTTCCGCCTGGTCTGCGCCACCCACCGCAACCTCGAGCAGATGGTGGAGGAGGGGACCTTCAGGCAGGACCTCTACTACCGTATCAATGTGTTCCCGATTCACCTGCCGTC
>JAZBNW010000065.1:0-8401 GCA_036350855.1 Halieaceae bacterium | reverse complement strand
GGTCCGAAAAAGCGTGAGACGAAATCGCAGTCATCCCCCGGTGCAGTGGCGATGACACAGTGCTCACTGGCCACCCGCAGGGCTGCGAAGTCAGGCCGCAAGCCGGCCACATCCTCCTCGAACTCGTAGACGTAGACCACCGCGTGGGGATCATCGGGAGAGATCACCGCCTCACTGGCGATAGCACCCAGGGCCTTGCAGATCGCCAGCTCGACGTCTGTTGTCACCAGCGGTGTAGCGGGAAAGTCGAGGGTGAGCAGAGGTCCGTCCCGCCGCACCCGCAGTTCACCGCTGCGGGTGTGGAAGCACAGCTGATCGCTGTCATGGTCGAGGTGCTCAAACAGAGTGTGGGCCGCCGCCAGGGTCGCGTGGCCGCAGAGCTTGACCTCGACTGACGGGGTGAACCAGCGCAGCTCGTAAGCGCCCTCGCAGGCGACCAGGAAGGCGGTTTCCGACAGATTGTTCTCCATGGCGATGGCCTGCAGTGTGGCATCGTCCAGCCAGCGTGGCAGCGGCATTACCGCGGCCGGGTTACCGCCGAACACGCTGTCGGCAAATGCATCCACCTGGTAAATCGGCAGCTCCATGCTCACTCCCCCTTCCGTGTCAGTCGCGTTGTACAAAGCCCGGGCGTTTAATATAGTGGCAACATCGGCTCCTGGCCACGCGCAGATATCCCTACATGTCGCACCGCGAACAGACTCCACTGCAGCTGAAGTTCTACGAGGTCATCTTCGGCACCGAGACCCGCGCCGGTAAATGGTTCGACCTGTGCCTGATAGCAGTGATCCTCGCCAGCGTGGCGGTGATCATGCTGGACTCGATCCAAAGCCTGGATGGGACCTACGGCGATCTGTTCCTGCAAATGGAATGGGTGTTCACCATCATGTTCACCCTGGAATACCTGGCGCGCATCTGGTGCACACCCAATCGGCGGGCCTATATTTTCAGCCTTTACGGCATCGTCGACCTGCTGGCCCTGCTGCCCACCTACCTCTCCCTGCTGGTGCCGCAGACGGCCCCGCTGCTGATCATTCGCCTGCTGCGAATACTGCGGATATTCAGGGTGTTGCGCCTGCTGTCCCTGCTGAACGAGGCAAATGAGCTGGCCGGTGCGCTGCAACGCTCCGGACGGAAAATCTTCGTGTTCTTTTCCCTGGTCATGATCATCGCGACCATCTTCGGTTGCCTGTTGTATGTCTTGGAAGGCCCCGGCAACGGCTTTGACGATATTCCCACCAGTGTGTACTGGGCAATCGTCACCATTACCACCGTGGGTTACGGCGATGTGACTCCCGTCACCACCGCGGGCCGGGCGGTATCGGCCGCCGGCATGCTGGTCGGCTACGCCATCATCGCGGTGCCCACCGGTATCATCACCGCAGAACTGAGCGGCGCCCAGCGCATCAGGAAGATGCGCGAGCTGCTGGAGTCGCGCAACTGCACCACCTGCTCCGCGGTGGAACACGACCCGCATGCGCACTACTGCCGTTTCTGTGGCTCGGGCCTGCCGCGACCCGGACACGCCCCTGAGGGCGAGAAAAAGAAACATGGAAATCATTTATAATGTTATTTATCATATAGTTATAAGTGTTTTATAATGTAACTTATTTAGTTTGTGCACCAGTGTAAGCCAGCATCGATGATCCCGGATTGGCATTAGTGCGTAACCCCCCGGGCCTGTAGGCGGCTATACTACGCGCCCGCTTACCACCCCCAACTGCCGTGACCATGACCACACCGCTGTTTTCCCATCGCAAGTTCTGGGCCGAGTGCCTCGGCCCCGCCCCGGAACTGCCCATGTCCCGCGCCGAGATGGATGCCCTGGGCTGGGACAGCTGCGACATCATCATCGTCACCGGTGACGCCTACGTGGACCATCCCAGTTTTGGTATGGCGGTGGTCGGGCGCCTGCTCGAGGCCCAGGGATTCCGGGTGGGGATTATCGCCCAGCCCCAGTGGGACAGCGCCGAGCCCTTCAAGGTGCTGGGGCGCCCGAATCTCTTTTTCGGCGTGGCCGCCGGCAATATGGATTCCATGATCAATCGTTATACCGCAGATCGCAAACGGCGCAACGACGACGCCTACACGCCGGGCAACGTCGGCGATAAACGCCCGGACCGGGCGGTGATCGTCTATAGCCAGCGCCTGCGCGAGGCCTATCGCGACGTCCCGCTGGTGATCGGCAGTATCGAGGCCAGCCTGCGCCGCATCGCGCACTACGATTACTGGAGCGACAAGGTGCGCCGCTCCATCCTGCTGGACAGCCGGGCCGACCTGCTGCTCTACGGCAACGCGGAACGCGCTATCGTCGATGTTGCACATCGGCTTGCGGCGGGAGAGTCCATCACCGCGATCCGCGACCTGCGCGGCACGGCCTTTGTCCGCAAACGTATCCCGGATGACTGGGAGATAATCGATTCCACCAGCATCGATACCGTGGGCCCGGTAAGCGCGCCGATCAATCCCTATGTCGACACCAGCAGCGCCAGCTGCGCGACCACCGCTGCCGACGACACCGGGGCCGATGCCACGGTGGTCGAGGTAGTGCCGATTACACTGGTGGGCGGTATCGGCAGGAAAAGACAATCGGTTATTCGTATTCCCGCCTACGAGCAGGTAAAGAACGACACCGCCCTGTATGCCCACGCCTCGAGAATCCTGCACAAGGAGACCAATCCCTACAATGCCCGCCCGCTGGTACAGGCGCACGGGGACAGGGAAGTCTGGCTGAACCCCCCGCCCATTCCGCTGGAGACAGAGGAACTGGACGCGGTATTCGAGCTGCCCTACCCCCGCCTGCCCCACAGCAGTTACGGCGACGCGCGCATCGCCGCCTACGAGATGATCCGCCACTCGGTCAATATCATGCGCGGCTGCTTTGGCGGCTGCACTTTCTGCTCCATCACCGAGCATGAAGGTCGCATCATCCAGAACCGCTCGGAGGATTCCATCATCCGTGAGGTGGAGAAGATTCGCGACACTTCCCCCGCGTTCACCGGGGTCATTTCCGACCTGGGGGGCCCCACCGCCAACATGTGGCGCCTGGCCTGCAAGAGCAGGGAAGTCGAGGCGAAATGCCGCAAGCTGAGCTGCGTGTTCCCCGGCATCTGCAAGAACCTCAACACCGACCAGACCCCGCTGATCAGCCTCTACCGCCGCGCTCGCAGTGTGCCAGGCGTCAAGAAGGTGCTGATCGCATCGGGCTTGCGCTACGACCTGGCGGTGGAAACCCCCGCCTATGTGGAGGAACTGGTGACCCACCACGTGGGCGGTTACCTGAAAATAGCGCCGGAGCACACCGAGGACGGCCCCCTCGACAAAATGATGAAGCCCGGCATCGGCAGCTACGACCGCTTCCGCGCCATGTTCGAGAAGTACTCCCGGGCGGCCGGCAAGGAACAGTACCTGATCCCCTATTTTATCGCGGCTCACCCCGGTACCAGCGACAGGGACATGATGAACCTGGCCCTGTGGCTCAAGCGCAACAAGTTCCGTGCGGATCAGGTGCAGACCTTTTATCCATCGCCGATGGCCACTGCGACCGCCATGTACTACAGCGGCAAGAACCCCCTGAAGCGGGTAACCCGCGGCAGCGACACCATGCCGACCGTGAGGAAGATGTCGCAGCGCCAACTGCACAAGGCCTTCCTGCGCTACCACGACCCGGACAACTGGCCCGCCCTGCGCCAGGCGCTGAAAAAACTCGGCCGGGCCGACCTGATCGGCAACGGCAAATTGCACCTGGTGCCGCCGCGCCAGCCGGCGAAACGCCACCATGCCGTACCACCGGGGCCCCCTGTGGCCGGGGGCCGCCCTTTCGCCACCCAGCACAACGGCCTGCCACGCACACCCGCCGCGCGCAGGAACAAGCTGAAGCGCTAGGCCCGGTGGTAGCTGTGGTCAAACGCCTGCGTCCATCAATACACGCTGCCCTGGAGACGCGATGAACAAAAAAGTTCTCTACCCGATTATCGTGCTGGTGCTGGGTATCGGTCTGGCGGTGATGATCGCCCTCAATGCCCCCCAGCCTGTGCCGGACGACTACGAGCCGCTGGTCACTACCGTGCGGGTGATCGAGGTGGAACCGCAGGCCGAATACCTCACGGTCAGCTCACAGGGAACCGTCGAGCCCCGCAGCCAGAGCGAACTGATTCCGGAAGTGTCGGGTCGCGCCGTGTGGATTTCCCCGTCCCTGGTAGGCGGCGGCTCGTTCCGTGAAGGCGATGTCCTGCTGCGCATCGACGATGCCGACTATCGCTCCGCCCTGGTGCGGGCGGAGGCCGCCCTGAAGCGCGCGGAAGTCGAGCTCGAATACGCCCGTGACGAGTTGCAGCGCAGCAAGAGCCTGCACGACAAGAAACTGGCCAGCCAGCAACAACTGGACAATGTGCGCCGGGCCTCCTGGATCGCCGAAGCAAACCTGAGCGAGAACCGCGCCGCGGTAGATCAGGCCAAGCGGGACCTTGCGCGGACCGAAATACTGGCACCGTTTGATGGACTGGTGCGCAGCGAGCACGTCGACCTGGGCCAGTTCGTCACCCGTGGCCAGAGCATCGCTACCATCTACGCGACGGATTACATGGAGGTGCGACTGCCCATAGCGGCCGACCAGCTGACCTACCTGGGACTGCCGCCATCGACCCGGGGGCAGATACCCGAGGCCATACGCCCGCCCGTAACCATCTCGGCGGATTTCGGCAACACCCGCCTGCTCTGGGAGGGTGAGCTGATCCGGGGCGAAGCGGAATTCGATGCGCGCTCGCGCATGCTCTATGGCGTCGCCCGGGTACGCTCAGATGCCAACGGCGATGATACGCTGGCCCTGCCGGTGGGCATGTTCGTGCAGGCCGAGATTCGCGGTCGCAAGGTGGAGAACATTATCCGGCTGCCCCGCTCGGCCATGCGCGACAACAACCAGGTCATGGTGATCGACCCGCAAAACCGCCTGCACTTCCGCCATGTCTCGATCCTGCGCCTGGAACACGACGACATGCTGGTCAATGGCGGCCTGGACGCCGGCGAGCTGGTGTGTATATCGCCACTGCAGACAGCAGTGGAAGGCATGCTGGTAAAGCCTGTCATCGAGCGGGACCACGGCCGGTGAAAAAGCTGATCGACTGGTTCGGCCACAACCCGGTCGCCGCCAACCTGCTGATGTGGATCCTGGTGGTCGGCGGCCTGCTGGCCCTGCCCAGGACCCACCAGGAAGAGTTTCCGAATATCGAGGTGGACGCGGTGCGCATCAGCGTGCCCTATCTGGGGGCCGCTCCCGCCGAGGTGGAGTCGGGCGTCTGTATTCGTATCGAGGAGGCGATCCAGGGTACCGAGGGCATCGACAAGATCAGCTCCAGCGCGTCGGAGGGGCTGTGTACGGTCATCGCCGAGCTGGTGGAGGGCGTGGACAAGACCAAGCTGTCCAACGATATCAAGAGCAAGGTCGACGCCATCGACTCCTTCCCGGTGGAAACGGAGCAACCGGTCACGGCGGAAGTCACCTACGTGGCCACGGTGCTCCAGGTTGCCATGTCCGGCGAGGCGGACGAGCGCACCCTGAAGCTGCTGGGACAGCAACTGCGCGACGACCTGGTGGCACTGCCGGCGGTGTCCCAGGTCGAACTGCTGTTCGCCCGCCCCTATGAGATCGCCATCGAGGTCTCCGAGCAGACCCTGCGCCGCCACGGCCTGACCCTGGCCGCCATCGGGCGCGCGATAGAGCAAAGCTCACTGGACATCCCGGGCGGCTCGCTCAAGACCGGTGGCGGCGAAATCCTCCTGCGCACCCGCGGCCAGGCCTATGTCGGCCAGGAATTCGAGGATATCGTGGTACTGACCCGGGCCGACGGCACCAATGTCACCCTGGGGGAGATCGCCAATGTGGTCGACGGCTTCGAGGACAGTGACCTGCGCGCCCGTTTCGACGGGGTGCCAGCCGTTGCCCTGAAGGTCTCCCGGGTGGGGGAAGAGGACGTGCTGGCGATTGCGCAGCAGGTCAAGGATTACCTGCAGGTGGCCCAACGCGACCTGCCCGAGGGCATCGTACTCACTATCTGGCAGGATGAATCCCAGGACCTCGTGGATCGCCTGGATGCCCTGGCCAAGAACGCCCGCAGCGGCCTGCTGCTGGTGCTGCTGGTACTCACCCTGTTTCTGCGCTTCCGGCTCGCCCTGTGGGTCGCCGCCGGCATCCCCGTGGCCCTGCTGGGAACGGTCGCCCTGTTCCCGCTGACGGGTATTTCCATCAGCACCATGTCGGTGATGGCATTCATCCTGGTGCTAGGCATCCTGGTGGATGATGCCATCGTGGTGGCGGAGCGTGTCTACTCCTACGAACAGGAGGGAATGGGGCAACTCGCCGCGGCCATGGCCGGCGCCAAGGACGTGTCCACACCGGTGATGTTCGGGGTGCTGACCACCATGGCCACCTTCATCCCCATCGTCAATATACCCGGCCCCTTCGGCGGCTTTTTTGCGCCCCTGGGCTGGACCGTGATGATGGCCCTGCTGTTCAGCCTGGTGGAATCCCAGCTGATCCTGCCCTCCCACCTCGCCCACCGCAAGGCCGAGGCGGTGATGGGCAGCGGCGGATCGCTGCAGGACCGCTGGCTGGCCCTGCAGGGGAAAATCTCCGACTCCCTGCAGATCGTCGCCAGCCGTTACTACCAGCCTGCGGTGGAACTGGCGATCGAATGGCGCTATGCGACCCTGTCGATCGGTGTGGTCGTACTGGCCATCACCCTGTCGCTGTTTGCCAGCGGACGCATGACCTTCCAGTTTTTCCCCGCGGTGGAAGGCACCCACCTGTACGCAGCGCTGACCATGCCGGAGGGCACGCCCGTGGAGGCGACCTCCCGGGCGGTGGCCCAACTGGAGCAGGCTGCGGAACAGTTGCGGGCAGAGCTGGATGAGGACAGGGCCGAGGGTGAACCGAGCATGATAAACCACGTGTTCAGCAGTATCGGCTCGTTTATCCCCAAGGGCAGTATCGGCGGTGGCGGCAGCGCCCAGAGCAACCTGGCGGAGATCGGCATCGAACTGGACATGCCGGCGGATTACAGCGGCCAGCCCGCCAGCAGCATGGCCAACCGCTGGCGCGAGCTCACCGGCGGCATACCCGACGCGGTGGAACTGTCTTTCACCTCCCGGGCCTTCGGCGCGGGCAACGCCATCGAGTTCGAACTGTATGGTAAAAAGTTCGACGAGCTGCGGGCCGCTGCGGCGGAACTGCGCCTGGCCCTGCAGGCGTATAACGGGGTGATGGACGTCACCGACAGTTTTCGCGCGGGCAAACAGGAGGTCCAGCTCGACCTGCTGCCGGAGGCCCGCAACCTGGGACTCACGCTGGACGATCTCGGCCGGCAGGTGCGGCAGGCATTTTACGGCTATGAAGCCCAGCGTATCCAGCGCGGCAAGGATGACATCCGGGTGATGGTGCGCTTCCCCGAGGATGAAAGGCGCTCACTGGGCAACCTGGAATCGATGCGCATCCGCACCGCAGACGGCGCCGAGGTGCCCTTCAGCAGCGTGGCCCGGGCCACCCTCGCCCGGGGCTACACCACCATCCGCCGGGTCGACGGCCAGCGCGTGGTGACAGTGGCGGCGGATGTGAATCGCAATGTGACGCCACCGGAGACGGTGATCAACGCCGTGATAGCGAACGACCTGCCCGAGATCCTGGCGCGCCATCCCGGTGTGAGCTTCAGCCTGGCGGGCGAGTCGGAGGAACGCAGCCGCTCCATGGGGGCGCTGGGGGCCACCGCCCTGCTGGCGCTGCTGGTGATCTACGCCCTGCTGGCCATTCCCCTGCAGTCCTACCTGCAGCCGCTCATTATCATGAGCGTCATTCCCTTCGGCGCGGTGGGCGCGATCCTGGGTCACCTGATACTGGGCATGTCCCTGGTATTTTTCTCCCTGCTGGGTATCGTCGCCCTGTCCGGGGTCGTAGTGAACTCATCCCTGGTACTGGTGGACTATATCAACCGCCAGCGCAGCACCGGCCAGGATCTCGCCTGGGTGGTGAGCCACGCGGGCAGTGTGCGCTTCCGCCCCATCGTCCTGACGAGCATTACCACCTTCGTCGGACTGGCGCCGATGATGCTGGACACCTCCATATCCACCGGCATGTTCGTGCCAATGGCCGCCTCGCTTGGCTTCGGGGTGCTGATGGGAACCGTGGTAACCCTGTTCCTGGTGCCCTGCCTGGTGATGATACTGGAGGACTGGATGGTGTTCAGTGGCAGGCACTCGGCGCCTGCCGCTGCGGAACAGGCCGCTTTGTACACCAGTGAAGAGGCCGGCTGACGGCCGCTCAGTTCTCCCCCGCCAGCCTGCGTTTGGTATGGCGGGTGGCCGTAGCCAGCAATGGGTCGTCAGGCCAGGGGTGTTTGGGATACCGCCCCTT
>JAZBNW010000064.1:0-15650 GCA_036350855.1 Halieaceae bacterium | reverse complement strand
GGTGCAGCGCCAGAACCCCGAGATCGAGCGCCGCTGCCAGGAGGTGATAGACCGGTGCTGGCAGCTGGGCGAGGACAATCCGATCGCCTTCATCCACGATGTGGGTGCCGGGGGCCTGTCCAACGCCCTGCCCGAGCTGGTCAAGGACGGCGGTCGCGGCGGCCGCTTCGAACTGCGCAAGGTGCCCAATGACGAGCCGGGCATGTCCCCCCTGGAGATCTGGTGCAACGAGTCCCAGGAGCGTTACGTGATGGCGGTGGAGCCCGCCGACCTGGCGCGTTTCGAAGCCATCTGCCAACGCGAGCGCTGTCCTTTCGCCGTGGTGGGCGAGGCGACCGGCGAGCTGCACCTGCAGCTGACCGACAGTGTGTTCGGCAACGCCCCGGTGGATCTGCCCATGTCCGTGCTGTTTGGCAAACCCCCGCGGATGCAGCGCGATATACGGCGCCAGCGGCCGGCGCACGCGCCGCTGGCCCTGCGGGCTCCGCTGCGGGAAGCCCTGGAGCGGGTGCTGCAGTTGCCGGCGGTGGCGAGCAAGAATTTCCTGATCACCATCGGTGATCGCACCGTTACCGGCATGGTGGCGCGGGACCAGATGGTGGGCCCCTGGCAGGTGCCGGTGGCGGATTGCGCGGTGACGACCGTGTCCTACGATGCCTTTGCCGGCGAGGCCATGGCCATGGGAGAGCGGACGCCGCTGGCCCTGGTGAACGGCGCGGCGTCGGGCCGGATGGCGGTGGCGGAGGCCATCACCAATATTGCCGCGGCGGCCATCGCGGATTTGAGCGACGTCAAACTGTCCGCCAACTGGATGTGCGCCGCCGGTTACGGCGCCGAGGACGAGGCCCTCTACGACACGGTGCGCGCCGTGGGTATGGAGTTCTGCCCGGCCCTGGGCATCACAATTCCGGTGGGCAAGGACTCCATGTCCATGCGTACCACCTGGCGCGACGGGCAGGTGGACAAGGCGGTGACCGCGCCCATGTCCCTGATCGTTTCCGCCTTCGCGCCGGTAACGGACGCCCGCTTGTCGGTGACGCCACAACTGCAACCCGACGCCGACGCCGTGCTGGTGTTGGTGGACCTGGGGCGCGGCGCAAACCGGCTCGGGGGTTCCAGCCTGGCCCAGGTATTCGGCCAGTTGGGCGATACCGTGCCGGATATCGCTGACGCGGCCGACCTGAAGGGCTTGTTCCAGCTGGTGCAGGCGTTCCTGCAGACCGGTCGCCTGCTTGCCTATCACGACCGCTCGGACGGCGGGCTGCTGGTCACGCTGCTGGAAATGGCCTTCGCCGGCCATTGCGGCCTCAATATCGACCTCGCCGCCTTGCCGGGCAGCGGGCTTGCCAGGCTGTTCAGCGAGGAGGCCGGCGCGGTGCTGCAGGTCGCTCGCGCCGACCTGGCGGCGCTCGAGGCCAGGGCGCAGGAACTCGGCCTGGGGGATTGCCTGCACCAGCTGGGCGAGGCTCTAACGGGCGATACCGTGCACATCGCCGATGGCGCCGAGACCCTGCTCGCGGATTCCCGCCAGCGCCTGCAGCAGCTGTGGGCGCGCACCAGCTACGAGATACAGGCCCTGCGGGACCACCCCGACTGCGCCCGGGAGGAGTTCGAGGCGATCGCCGGCTTCGACCCGGGGCTGTCGGCGCAACTGAGTTTCGACCCGGCGGAGGATATCAGTGCCCCCTATATCGCCACGGGCGTCCGCCCCCCGCTTGCCATACTGCGCGAGCAGGGGGTCAACGGTCACGTCGAAATGGCCGCGGCCTTCCACCGGGCGGGCTTCGCCGCGTTCGATGTGCACATGAGTGATCTTCACGCCGGCCGCCGTGACCTGGCGGAATTCAAGGGGCTGGTGGCCTGCGGCGGCTTCTCCTACGGCGACGTGCTCGGTGCCGGTGAGGGCTGGGCCAAGAGTATCCTGTTCAATGAGCGCCTGCGGGAGGCCTTCACCACCTTCTTTGAGCGCGATGACAGTTTTACCCTGGGCGTGTGTAATGGTTGCCAGATGGTGTCGACCCTGAGGGACCTGATCCCCGGTGCCGGTCACTGGCCCCGCTTCGTGCGCAATCGCTCGGAGCAGTTCGAGGCGCGGCTGGCACTGGTCACGGTGGAGCACAGCCCGTCGATCCTGCTGGCGGGAATGGCCGGGTCGCACCTGCCCATTGCGGTCGCCCACGGCGAGGGCAGGGCACAGTTTGCCGATGCTGTCGCCGCGGCCAACTGCGAGGCCAGCGGGACCGTCGCCCTGCGCTTTGTCGACAACGACCTCGCCCCGGCGTCGCGCTACCCGGCCAACCCCAACGGGTCTCCCGCGGGCATTACCGGCCTGACCAGCCTGGACGGGCGGGCGACGATCATGATGCCTCACCCGGAGCGGGTGTTCCGCAGCGTGCAGTATTCCTGGGCGCCGCCCCAGTGGGGTGAGGATGGCGGCTGGATGCGCCTGTTCCGCAACGCGCGGCACTGGCTTGGCTAGGGCCTCAGTCACGACCAGCCTTGTAGCGCGGGGCCGTTTCTTTATAATGACGCACTTTTTAACGGGGATGCCGCTGCATCCCCCTGCCAGAGCACCGACATGCTGAATAAGTACCCTTTGTGGAAATACCTGCTCGTCCTGTTTTTTGTGCTGTTGGGCCTGTTCTATGCGGCGCCCAACCTGTACGCGCCGGACCCCGCTCTGCAGATTACCGGGGAGAGCAGCGCCCAGCTCATCGACGAGGACATTCTCGGTCGCGCCCTGGCGGCGCTGGACGAAGCCGGCATCGAGCACTTTGATCCGGCGGTTGACGCGTCCGGCCGCAACGCCCTGATACGCCTGCGGGACAAGGAAGCGCAACTGCCCGCCCAGGCCCGGGTGTCCCGGGCGCTGGGTGACGGTTTTATCGTCGCCCTGAACCTCGCGCCCACCACCCCCGCCTGGCTCAGCGATTACGGCGCCGCGCCGATGAAACTGGGCCTGGACCTCAGCGGTGGTGTGCACTTCATGCTGGAAGTCGACGTGGACGCGGCCGTCGAGCGGCGCATGGAGTACTACACCAACTCGATCAAGCGCACCCTGCGGGAGGAGCGGATCCGCGGCTTCGTCTCGCTCGATGACCAGGGCGGGATCCGGGCCAGTTTCAAGAGCGAGGCCCAGCGTGAGGAGGCCCGCGATGCCATTGCCGAAGCAGAGCCCCAACTGTCCCTCGACCGGGTCGACGAGGCCGACAGCTGGAGCGTGGTGGCCACCCTGCCGGATCAGGTTCGCAAGGAAATAGCAGAGTATTCCGTGGCCCAGAACCTGACGACCCTGCGCAACCGGGTGAACGAGCTGGGCGTGTCGGAGCCGCTGGTGCAACGCCAGGGCCAGAACCGCATCGTGGTGGAGCTGCCGGGTATCCAGGATACGGCGGAAGCCAAGCGCATCCTGGGCAAGGTCGCCAACCTGGAATTTCGCCTGGTGGCCAATATGGACGCCGCGGCTTCCGAGAAACAGCGTTTCGAGTACCGCAGTCCCGATCGCGCGGGTGCCAGCGAGTGGCTGGAGCGCGACGTGATCATCACCGGGGAGCGGGTGTCCAACGCCCAGGCAAGTTTCGACCAGAACGGCCAGCCCAACGTGCAGATAAGCCTGGACAGCGAGGGTGGCAGCCTGATGTCCCGGGCGACCCGCAACAACATCAAGCGCCGCATGGGCGTGCTGTTTATCGAACGAAAATTCCGCACCCGCTATGAAGTGCAGCCGGACGGCAGCGAGGTGGCGATCAAGGTGCCCTACGACGAGAAAAAACTGCTGACCGCGCCGGTTATCCAGTCTGCCCTGGGAGCCCAGTTCCAGATTACCGGGCTGGACAGCCCGCTGGAATCTTCCGAGCTCGCCCTGATGCTGCGCGCCGGCGCCCTGGCCGCGCCGATCTCCTTCGTGGAAGAGCGCACCGTCGGGCCGTCGCTGGGGGCGGAGAATATCCGCATGGGGATCACGTCAGTACAGTACGGTCTCAGCCTGGTCGTGCTGTTCATGATCGTGATTTATCGGGTGTTCGGTGTCGTGGCCGTCATCGCACTCAGCGCCAACCTGGTGTTGCTGGTGGCCTGTATGTCCCTGTTGGGCGCCACCCTGACCCTGCCCGGCATTGCCGGTATCGTGTTGACGGTGGGTATGGCGGTGGACGCCAACGTACTGATTTTCGGCCGAATACGGGAGGAGGTGAACAACGGCATGGCGCCGCAAATGGCGATTCACGCCGGCTATGAGCGGGCGGTGGCGACGATCCTGGACGCCAACCTGACCACCCTCATCGTGGCGGTGATTCTCTACGCCGTCGGCACCGGGCCGATCAAGGGTTTTGCCGTCACCCTGTCCATAGGCATCATAACCTCCATGTTCACGGCGATCATGGGTACCCGCGCGATGATCAACCTTATCTACGGCGGCCGCCGCGTCAAGACACTGTCGATCGGAGGGATCAAGGTATGAAAGTGATCAATTTCATGGGCCTGCGCAAGATCGCGGCCCTGTGCTCGATCGCGCTGGTACTGGCCTCCATCGGCTCTCTGGCGGTGCGGCAGCTGAACTGGGGCCTGGATTTTACCGGCGGCACCCTGGTTGAGGTCTACTACAGCGAGACCGTTGACCTGACCGCTATCCGCAATACGCTTTCCACCGAGGGCTACAAGGGCGCCACCGTGGTGAGTTTCGGCACCGACCGGGATGTGCTGATTCGCCTGCCTCACGGCTACTCCGACCAGGAGGGCGCCGCGCTGCTGAAAAAGCTGCAGGCCACTTTCAGCGGTAATGTGGAACTGCGCCGGATAGAGTTCGTCGGGCCCCAGGTGGGGGACGAGTTGCGCGAACAGGGCGGCCTGGCCATGTTGCTCGCGCTGGGGCTGGTGATGTTGTATATCGCCTTTCGCTTTCAGCTCAAGTTTGCCGTGGGCGCTGTCGTCGCGCTGATCCACGACGTGATTATCACCCTGGGTTTCTTCTCGTTTACCCGTATGGAATTCGACCTGACGGTGCTGGCGGCCCTGCTGGCGGTGATCGGCTACTCGCTCAACGACACCATCGTGGTGTTCGACCGTATCCGCGAGAACTTTCGCAAGATACGTCGCACGGAACCGCTGGAACTGGTCAACATCTCCCTTACCGAAACCCTGGACCGCACCCTGTTTACCTCCTTGACCACCCTGCTGGTGCTGGTGTGCCTGGCGCTATTCGGCGGCGAAATGATCAACGGCTTCGCGGTCGCCCTGATCGTCGGCATAGGCGTGGGCACCTACTCATCGATCTACGTGGCATCCAACGTCCTGCTGTTGCTGAATGTCAGCAAGGAAGACCTGATGATCCCGGTGAAGGAAGGGGGGGAGCAGGAAGACCTGACGCCCTAGTGCTCAGTCAGGGTCAGCAAGTACACGCACCTGCAATGAAAAAGCCCCGGGCCTCAGACACGTTGCCAGCTGGTTGTCCCGTCGTGACCGGCCCGGGTGGTTCCCCATCGCCGGTACCCCTGCGTATTCCGGGTGTACACCTGCCCCTGCAACTGCTGGTACACGGCGAGGCGGACCGATTCGTCTCCCGCCGGATTCGGGAGGAGGGGATCTGGGAGCCCTATGAGACACGCCTGGTGCGCGGCGCCCTGCAGGCCGGGGACGTGTTCGTGGATGTGGGGGCGAACATCGGTTATTTCCCGGTTATCGCCGCGGACCGGGTGGGCCCGCGCGGCAGGGTGCTCGCCTTTGAGCCGGACCCCGGCAATTACCGGCTCCTGAACGATAACCTCACGCTTAACCACTGCCGCGAGGTGGTGACCGCCTTCGAGGCGGGGCTGGCGGACAAAAACGCGACGGGGCAATTGTTCCTGAGCGAGGACAACGCCGGGGATCACCAGATTTTCGCGACCAGTGGCGCGCGTCGCAGCCTGCCGGTCACCCTCTACAACGGCAGCGACTTCCTGCGCGGGCGGCTGCAGCGGCTGGACCTGCTGAAAGTGGATGTACAGGGGTCTGAGTACGCGGTCATGGCGGGCCTGCTGCCGCTGTTGCGCGAATTGCCCCGCCTGCCGCGCATCATTCTCGAGCTCACGCCCCTTTCCCTGCGCCAGGCAGGCAGCAGTGGCAGGGCGCTGCTCGAGCTGCTCGCCAGCCTTGACCAGCCCAGCTGGATCATCGATCACATCGAGCACCGGCTCGTCGCGTGCAGCTGCGAGGAGCTGGCCCGCTGGTGTGATGACGTGGACGCGGTGGCGGGGGATGCCGGCTTCATGAATGTCCTGTTCGGCCCCGCGGTGCCGGGACACTGATGCCGGCGCAGCGCGCGTCATCCGCCGCCTTTGCCCGTGCGCCGGCCTTGTGGGATAGTGGGCAGCCCGCGCGGCCGGCGCCGGGTAGACTCCAATCCGCCGTGGTGTATCGATGAACGAGATCCTGCAATTTCTCCAGCACCGTAACTCCAGCCCGCGGCTGGTGGAACCCGCCCCGACTGGCGCGGAAATGGACGAAATAATCCGGGCCGCCCTGCGCGTACCCGATCACGCCTGGTTGCGTCCCTGGCGCTTTATCACCATCGCCGGCGAGCGTCGCCACGACCTCGGCCTGGTGCTGGAGCGCTGCCTGCGCCAGCGCAATCCCCTGGCGGAGGAGCCAGCCCTGCAAAAAGCCCGCGCCGCGCCGTTGCGCGCGCCGCTGCTAGTGGTGGTCGTGGCGAGGCTGGTGGAACACCCGAAGGTACCGGCGCTGGAGCAGCGCCTCTCGGCGGGCTGTGCCGCCTATGCGATATTGCTCGCCGCCGAGGCCTGTGGTTATGCCGGGATCTGGCGTACCGGTGACGCGGCTTTCGATCGCGCCGTGATGAGCGCCCTCGGCCTGGAGGCCAGCGAGGAGATCATCGGCCTGGTGTATCTCGGCACGCGCGAGGGCGCCGGCAAGACGCCGCCCGCCCTGGCACCCGCCGATTTTGTGTCGAGCTGGTAACAGTCCGGCGCGCATTCAACTGGAGAGAGAGGACCCATGGACAGCCCGAGTTTTGAGACCCTGGAACTGCAATTTGACGGGCAGGTGGCAACGGTAAGCCTGAACCGCCCGGACAAGGCGAACTGCATGAACGCCGGCATGTGGACTGAACTGCAGGCGTGTTTTGAATGGCTCGACGCCGAGCCCTCGGTGCGCGCCGTGATCCTCGCGGGGCACGGCAATCATTTCTGCGCCGGCCTGGACCTGGCGATGTTCGGCGGGCTGCACGGCAGCTCCAGTGAGCCCTCGCGCCGGGCCGAACACCTGCGCCGGACCATACTGCGGATGCAGGACAACCTGAGCGCCATCGAGAAATGCCGCAAGCCGGTGCTGGCGGCCATTCACAGGACCTGCATCGGCGGCGGCGTGGACCTGGTGTGCTGTGCCGATATGCGCTATGCCACCGAGGACGCCTATTTCTCCATACGCGAGATCGATATCGGTATGACGGCGGATGTGGGTACCCTGCAGCGCCTGCCCAAACTGATCCCCGACGGTGTGGCCCGGGAGCTGGCCTACACCGGGCGCAATATGGATGCGGAAGAGGCCCGGGAGCTGGGCTTCGTCAACCGGGTCTTCGAGGACCGTGAGGTCCTGATGCGCGAAGTGATGGCGATTGCCCAGGCCATCGCGGCCAAGTCGCCCCTGGCGGTGCGCGGCAGCAAGGAGATGTTGCTGTTCTCCCGCGACCACACGGTGGCCGAAGGCCTGAACTATATTGCCACCTGGAATGCCGGCATGTTGAGTCAGGCCGACCTGCAGGCGGGCCTGCAGGCACAAATGGAAAAACGCCAGGCTGACTACGAAGACTAGGCGACCCACCGGCTGATTGAGAGCGATACCTGGATGACATTTCTGGCCCGGCTGAACAGGCCGTGGGTACATTTCATTGTGTTGGGGTGCCTGCTGTATTACCTGCAGGGGGTGCTGTTCCCGGCGCCGAAACCGGTTGTCGGGCCGCTGAGTGAGGCCAGGGTCGAGGCCCTGCAACAGCAGTGGTTCGCCACCACCGGGCGCCTTCCCGATCCCGGGCAACTGGACCGCATGGTGATGGCGGAGCTGGACAGGGACATGCTGTTCCAGCGCGCCCTGGAGCTGAACCTGCACCTGTACGATACCGTGGTTTACCAGCGGCTGCTGCTCAATATGAGTTTCCTGCAGATGGGGGAGGGCATGACGGAGCAGGAGCGTTATGAACAGGCGCTGGAGATGCGGCTGCACCTGGGGGACGAGGTGGTCAAGCGTCGCCTGATCCAGGTCATGGAGCAGCTGTTGCTGGCCTATCACCCGCCGCAGCCGCCCACCGAGTCCGACCTGCTGACGGAGTTCGAGGCCCGCAGGGAAGAGCTGCGCCGTCCTCCGCGCTATTCGATCGAGCACGTCTACTTCAATGCCGCGCGGGAGCCCGAGGCCCGGGCGGCGATCGCCCGCATCGAGCAGGAACAACTCGATCCCGAGGCGGCACTGGAGCTGAGCTCCCCGTTTTTGCCCGGCTACCGCTTTACCGGCCAGTCGCCCGACCAGCTCGCTCGCCAGTTCGGCTCCGAGTTTGTCAGCAATCTGCAGGCCGCCGACCCGCAGCCAGGGCGCTGGGTGGGTCCCATACGCTCTACCTATGGCCTGCACTACGTCTGGGTCAGTGAGCTGGAGCCCGGGCGTGACGCCACCCTGGAAGAAGTGCGCGAGCAGTTGATGCGGGACCTGGCGTCCCGGGCCAGTGCCGCCGCGCTGCAGGAAAGTATCGAGGCCATGCGCGAGCAGTACGAGGTGAGAAAATGAACAAGCTGCGACAGCTGGCCCTGCTGGCCCTGTGGCTCATTCTGGCGTCCGCGGCCCAGGCCCACCGCTTTGCGCCGTCCCTGCTCAAGGTGACTGAAATAGCGGACCAGCAGTACGCCGTGGTGTGGAAAACCCCCGCCCAGGGAACCAGCAGTACACCGCTGCGTCCCCTGTGGCCGGACAGCTGCGAGATCACCAACAGCAGCCCGCCACAGATGGAGGGTACCGGCCGGGTCGCCAGCTGGCAGATGCGCTGCGACCGCTTGGGTGATGACGGGCTGGTAGGCGAGACCCTGGGGGTCGACGGCCTGGGCCCCAACCAGGCCTCCGCGCTGGTGATGGTCAGCCTGCTCGACGGGCGCAATTACCAGCAGGTACTCGACGCCGAGAAAACCGGGTTCGTGATACCGGCCGAGTCCAGTGCGGGTGAAGTCGCCCGGGATTATTCGCTGCTGGGCATGGAGCATATCTGGGGCGGCATGGATCACCTGCTGTTCGTCTTCGGCCTGCTGTTGCTGGTCGGCGGCGGCGCCAGGCTGCTGTGGACCATTACCGCTTTTACCATCGGCCACAGCATCACCCTGTCACTCGTCACCCTCGGCTTGTTCGACTACCCGGTGGCGCTGGTTGAATTTGCGATTGCCCTGAGCATCTTTGTGCTGGCAGTCGAGCTGACCCGCATCAAACGGCACGATATGTTGTGGCGCAATCCCTGGTGGCTGGCGGGCGGCTTTGGGCTACTGCACGGGATGGGCTTCGCCGGCGCGCTGGCGGAAACCGGCCTGCCCCAGGACAACCTGCCCCTGGCCCTGTTGTTCTTCAACGTGGGTATCGAGGTGGGGCAGATCGCTTTCATCCTGTTAGTCCTCGCCATCGGGTACCTGATTCGCAGACCGCTGGCGCCCTGGCGGGACCGACTGATGCCGGTGCCGGTCTACATCCTGGGCGCCCTGTCCGCCATGTGGTGTATCGAGCGGGGCCTCGAGGTCCTGGCCTGACACCTGGCAATTCATGTAATCAAGGAATATGAAATGAGCGATACCGATATCCTGTTCCGCCCGTTCACCCTGGGTAATCTCCATCTCGCCAACCGGCTGGTGATGGCGCCCATGACCCGCAACAAATCCCCGGGCAATATCCCCGGGCCCGACGTGGTCGACTACTACCGGCGCCGGGCCGCCGGCGGGGTTGGCCTGATCATTACCGAGGGCACCTGTATCAACCATATCGCCGCCAGCGGCTACCCGGACGTGCCTTACTTCCACGGGGCCGAACGCCTGGAAGCGTGGAAAAAAGTGGCGGATGCGGTACACGACGCGGGCGGCAGGATCGCCCCCCAGTTGTGGCACTGCGGCGGCATGCGCCGCGCGGGCACCCCGCCGGAAGGCGAGGTGAATGGCTACACGCCCTCCGGCATGAACGTTCCCGGCAAGGTGAACCGGCATATCATGACCCGGCAGGATATCGATGATGTGGTGGCGGCCTTTGGCCAGGGCGCGGCGGATGCGAAAGCCCTGGGCTTTGACGCGGTGGAGATCCACGGCGCCCACGGTTACCTGGTTGACCAGTTCTTCTGGGAGGGCACCAACCAGCGCGATGACGGCTACGGCGGTTCCCTGGAGCGGCGCGGCCGCTTTGCGCTGGAAGTGGTTGCCGCGGTGCGCGCGGCGGTGGGCCCGGAGTTTCCGGTTATCCTGCGCTGGTCCCAGTGGAAACAGCAGGACTACACCGCGCGGCTTGCCACCTCCCCGGAGGAACTCGAGCGCTTCCTGCTGCCGCTGTCGGATGCCGGCGTCGACATCTTCCACTGTTCAACCAGGCGCTTCTGGGAGCCGGAATTCGAAGGCAGTGAGCTGAACCTCGCCGGCTGGACCCGCAAGATCACCGGCAAGCCCGCCATCACTGTCGGCAGCGTCGGCCTCAATGCGGATTTCATTCCCGCCCCCGGGGAAACGGCTTTCAGGGCGGCGGAACCCGCCAGCCTGGACGAGCTGGTGCGGCGTATGGCCGCCAATGAATTCGACCTGGTGGCGGTGGGGCGCGCGCTGATCGCCAACCCCTCCTGGGCCAGGCTGGTGGAGGCGCAGCGCCTGGCGGAGATCAGGCCCTACGACAGCGCGATGCTCGAAACCCTGGTATAGGGGCCTCGCAGACCGCGGCCGCGGGATTACTATAGCGCCTCGAGCACCAGTGGCAGATTGTCCATGGGCTTGGCGAAGGGGAAGTACTGCATCCGGCCCCCGTATTGCTCCGGTTTGACGAAGCGGATGCGGTAGTTGAGCAGCAACCCGGAGAGGGCCGCCTTGAACAGCATGTCGGCGAAGTGCAGGCCGATACACTTGTGGGCGCCGCCGCCGAAGGGGGCCCACAGGAAACTGTGCTGCTTGTGCTCCTCGCGGGTGAAGCGGTCCGGGTCGAACTGGTGGGGCTTGGTCCACCACTGTTCCATCCGATGCGTATACAGGGGGGAGATCTGCACCATGGTGTGGGGCTGTAGCAGGTAGCCGCCCAGCTCGACTTCCTTGACCGTGCGCCGCATCATCATCGGCACCGGCGGGGTCATCCGCAGAACCTCCTTGAAGCAGTGATCCAGGTCGGTCACCCTGGACAGGTCCTCATACTCCAGGTGCGGCTTGCCCAGCGCCCGCAGTTCCTCCCGCAGCCGGTCCTGCCACTGCTGGTCGTGGGCGAGGTAGTGAACCGCCATGGTCAGGGCGCTGGTGGTGGTGTCGTGGGCCGCCAGCAGCAGGAAGATCAGGTGCTCGCCCACCACCTTGTCGGAGTAATAGTCACCGTCCTCTGTCTTTTCGTTGGCGAAGAAGGTCGCCATGTCATTGCCCTGTTTGCCGCGTCGCTGGGGCACCACGTCGAAGAAGAACTTTTCCAGCGCCCGGCGTCCGTCCATGCCCTTGCGGTAGGTCAGTCCGGGCCAGTCCTTGCGAATCAGGGCCAGCATGCCCTCGTTCATGTCGAGAAAGGACTGGTTCAGGGCGCGGGTTTCGGGCCCTTCCATGTCCATGCCGAGGAAGACCTTGGCGCCGATGTCCAGCAGCAGGGTCTTGATGTTGGGATAGAAATGGAAGTCCGGCTGTTGCCCCCAGCGGGACAGTTCCCGGTCGATAATCGGGTGCATCAGGTCCACGTAGCTGCGCATGGCGTCGATCTTGAACGCGGTCTGCATGATGCGCCGGTGGAACTTGTGCTCGTCGAAGTCGCGCATCAGCAGGCCACCGGCGAAAAAATCCCCGAGTGGCGTGTTGTAGCCCATGCGGGCGGAAAAACTCTGCTTGGAATCCAGCATCAGCTGCTGCATGAATTCCGGTCCCAGCGCCACCACGAACTTCTGGAAGGTCAGGGAGGCCTTGGATACCGGGCCGTACTTGCGGTAGTGCTCATCCAGAACCTCAAAGGGGTGGAGCACAAAACGGAAGGTTTCACCGAGCAGCGGCAGGCCGTACCGCCCGGGAATGTGATCCAGCCGTTTGTTGTCCTTGAAGCGGGTGTAGTCGGGCAGGGCAAAGTCCATGGGTATCTCCGGCGCCTTGGGCGCTACAAGCTAATAGTCATTAGTCTAGCACCCGAAAATCGACAGTGACAAGGGCCCTGCCCGGATTCAGCGCGGTTGCAGCGCGGCGAGCAGAGCGCTCGCCGGGGGCGCCACCTCAGGGCTTGCCGGGCCAGTTCTCGGTTGTGATAAAAGGGTAGAAGGCGAGTTCTATCCCCTCCCTGATAAAGCTCTCGTTCTCCAGGATCTCCCGGCGGCGTACATAGCGCCCCTTGGAAGAGCGGCTGTCGATCGCCTGGGTGGCGTCGATCCCGCCGCGGCTGGCAAATACCCGCTTGAGTTCCATGTCGTAGATGCTCACCTGGATAGAGGCTACATCGAGCAGCATCGCCCAGTCGAAGTCGGCGCTGACGCCGTCTCCCGGACCCTGGAGGCTGGGCTTGCGGGTCACCCCGTCCCAGCGGGCCACGTGCTGCAGGCCGCCACTGAAAGCCGTCTGCAATTCGATCAGGTCGGTGAAGATGAACGCGTCGAGCTCCGTGCTGCGCATGTCGTCGCGCACGCTGGTCATGATCTCGGAGAAGGTTTTCATATTGACCTTGCCGGTGGTCGGGTCCACCGGGTTACCGTAGGCGCGTACCGCCGCGTTCCAGCGCTGCTCGAAGTCGCGCTGCGGCAAGACCTTGAAGCCGTTTTCCTTGAGGTAGGCGCTGACCGCGGCATCGATGCGCGGCGCTTCCTTCTCCAGGTAGTTGCGCGATGGCAGGCCCAGATTGACATGGGCGATCACCACGGTCCTGATGTCATCCTGGTCTACCCGTGCCTGGTCTATCTCGTAGGGAAAGACCGTGGGGTTGTAGGTCGGGGTGGAACTGCAGGCCAGCAGCAGGCCGGCCAGTCCGCCCACCGCGAGATACCTGGAGAGGTTGCCGAGAATACGCATGTTGTTTTCCGATCCGTTATAGTGGCGGGCATGTTAGCAAAATCTTGATGGCGGCACACTTTTGACAGTAAAACTTCACTTCAGCCGCAGCGGCCACGGCAGCCCCGTGGTCCTTCTGCACGGACTGTTCGGCTCGGGCAACAACCTGGGCAGCCTGGCGCGCGCCCTGCAGGACAGCCACAGCGTTTACAGCGTGGATCTTCCCAATCATGGCCGCTCCGGTTGGCTGGAGGAGGCGACGCTGGCAAGCATGGCCGACTGCCTCGCCCGCTGGCTCAATCTCCAGGGTCTGGCCCGGGCGCAGTTTGTCGGGCATTCCCTGGGTGGCAAGGTGGCGATGCAACTGGCGCTGGCGCAACCGGGGCTGGTCTCCGCCCTGGTGGTGGCGGACATCGCCCCGGTGGATTATCCCCCGCACCACGACCAGGTGTTTGCCGCGCTCGAGGCGGTGGCCGCCGGCCAGTGCACCTCGCGGCAGGCGGCGGCAGGATTGATGGCCGGGCACCTCGCCCAGGAGCAGGTCATCCAGTTCCTCCTGACCAGCCTGCGGCGCGACCCCGACGGCATCTATCGCTGGCGTTTCAATCTCGAGGGCCTCAGGCGGGGCTACGCTGCGGTGCGGTCGCGACCCACGGCCACGGGCGCCTACCCGGGACCGGTGTTGTTCATCAAGGGCGGTGATTCGGACTATATCCGGGAAGAGCACCGCAGCCACATCCTGAGCCTGTTTCCCCGTGCGCAAGTCAGGATCATGCCGGGCTGTGGTCACTGGCTGCACGCCGAGCGCCCGCAGCTGTTCAACAGTCTGGTCCGGCGCTTTCTGCTCGCCCCGGACAGCGGCGCCGACGGTGGCTGACTGGCGATTCGGCCCGTCGGCTGGCGCCGGCCACCAAAGGCCAGTATGCTGGCGGCCCGTGTAATGACCGGTATCTGATAAGCGAATGTACTTCACTCTGGGCGATATCCTGCTGGCGCTGCTGTTTGGTGGACTGTGCCTGTATTTCCTCAGCGCGATCCGGGTGCGCGAACTGGCAGTGCAGGCCGTCGCCAGGGCAGGGCAGCAGGACGACTACCAGCTGCTGGACCAGGCCGTCCACATCCGCAGGATATCGCTGAGCCGCGACCGGCAGGGCCGCTGGCGGATCTGGCGCCAGTACCGTTTCGACTACAGCTTTGACGGGGTGGAGCGACGGCAGGGCCATGTCATCATGCTGGGCAAGGCCCTGCAGGCCGTGGTGATAAGCGACCAGGCCAGGACGATACACTAGGGCCCGCGTGGCACCCGATGCGCGCGGTTCAAACTCCTGGACTGGCGCCGCTGTCCCCACATCCAGTCACTCCCGCCTGGCGCGAAGCGTGCATCAGGACGATGTCATGCGAGCGATTCTGTAACACCTGCTGCAATATTTTTTTTCCACAGATTCTGTGGATAAGTCGGTGAGTAAATTGTTTGCCTGACCCCCGATGGCAGTAGCCACAGCACTTGTTACAGATTGGTTAAAATTTGAGCAAAGTGAAATAAAACATATAAAACAATATGTTATGACACTCATGTAAAGTGAATCGTGTGAAGTTGGGGCTAAGCTCGTGAAAGTTTCATGACAGCATTTTAGTGTGCATAACATTTGACAATCTGCTACTTCGGGTAACCCCGGACATTCGTTTGGGAACACGACCGCGGCCGGCAAGGGTTGGCACATCGCCCGGCGTGCGCCAGGGCCTTTTTCCGTAGCTTCTCTGTAATCGTCAAGCATTATTGCCTGTGTTACCAAAAAGTAACGGTGGTGCCGCCCTGCTCATTCTCCGCGGTAAATACACCCGCTGGTGCAGGTCTCCCGTATCTCCACCTGGCTGAGTAATGGCAGCGCCGGTTTCAGTCTGTCCCAGATCCAGCGGGCGATATTCTCGCTGGTGGGATTTTCCAGTCCGGGAATGTCGTTCAGGTAGTAGTGGTCGAGCTGCTCCAATAGCGGTTTGAAAGCGGCCTTCAGGTCGGCAAAGTCCATGACCCAGCCGGCGGGTTCGGGTGCATCCCCCGAGAGCGTCAGTCGCGCCTGGAAGGAGTGGCCGTGCAGCCGCGCGCACTTGTGCCCCGCCGGGACATTGGGAAGGCGATGGGCCGCCTCGAAGTGAAATTCCTTGTAGATATCCATGTCGCTGTACCTGTAGCAGTCGGGGGCGCCCGCCCGGTGAAAACCGGCTGCCCGAATCGTCGCCGGGCCGCTCGCCGGGGAGGGGATTTTACTACTAAAATCAAGGGCTTTAACAAGCCGACAAAATTTTACTGTTTTTCAGCGCGCGGGTTTGACAGCAAAGCAGGAATCTCTATAATGCGCGTTCTCGGTCAGGGGGTGATTAGCTCAGCTGGGAGAGCATCTGCCTTACAAGCAGAGGGTCGGCGGTTCGATCCCGTCATCACCCACCACTTCACCG
>JAZBNW010000063.1:0-26136 GCA_036350855.1 Halieaceae bacterium | reverse complement strand
GGATGGTGTCCTCGGTGCCCAGGAAGGCGCTGAGCGAGTCCTCCAGTTGCTTGTGCAGGGTCTGGGTGCCGCAGATGAAGCGCACCGAGGCCATGCCGTAGCCCCAGTCGTGCAGGCCCCGGGCGGCCGCGGCGTTCACCTCCGGGTGCTGGGCAAGCCCCAGGTAGTTGTTGGCGCAGAGGTTCAGCACCTCGCGGCCGCCGGTGACCCCGACGTGTGCGCCCTGGGGGGTGGTGATCAGGCGTTCGTGCTTGGTGAGGCCTGCGCTCTCGATAGCGGCCAGTTCACCTGCCACGTATTCCCGGTAGCGATCGTACATTGCTTGACTCCACTGTGTAGCGTTAATGCAACGGTCGAGTAAATAGCCGATAGGGCGGGGCAGACCCCCTCGACCCTACTGTTCCCAGTTGAGGACGACCTTGCTGGCCTCGCCGCTGCTCATGACATCGAAGCCCCGCTGGAAATCGCGGTAGCCCATCCGGTGGGTGATCACTGGCGAAATATCCAGGCCGGAATCGATCATCACCGACATCTTGTACCAGGTCTCGTACATCTCCCTGCCGTAGATACCCTTGAGGGTGAGCATGTTGAAAATCACGGTATTCCAGTCGATCGCCGTGTTCCCGCTCGGGATGCCGAGAATCGATACCTTGCCGCCGTGGCACATATTGGCCAGCAGGTCGTTGAAGGCCTGGGCATTGCCGGACATCTCCAGCCCCACGTCGAATCCCTCTGTCATGTGCAGCTCTTTCTGCACCTCCGCCAGGGTCTCCTTTGTCACGTTCACCGTGCGGGTGGCGCCAAGCCTGGCCGCCAGCGCCAGGCGCGCGTCTATCACGTCGGTAATCACCACGTTGCGCGCGCCGGCGTGCCTGCAGACGGCGGCGGCCATGGCACCGATGGGGCCGGCGCCGGTTATCAGCACGTCCTCCCCCAGCAGCGGCCACTGCAGGGCCGTGTGTACCGCGTTGCCGAAGGGGTCGAACAGCGCCGCCACATCCAGGTCGATACCCTCGGAATGCTCCCACACGTTGGACATGGGCAGGGCGAGATACTCGGCGAAGGCCCCGGGCCGGTTGACGCCGATGCCGCTGGTATAGGCGCACAGGTGGCGTCGTCCCGCCATGCAGTTGCGGCAGCGACCACACACCACGTGGCCCTCGCCGGACACGATCTGGCCGGGGTGAAAGTCGATGACATTGGAGCCGACCTCGACGATCTCGCCGACAAACTCGTGGCCGACCACCATCGGTACCGGTATGGTCTTTTGTGCCCAGTCGTCCCAGTTGTAGATGTGCATGTCCGTGCCGCAGATGGCGGTGCGCTTGACCTTGATCAGCACGTCGTTGATGCCAAGCGTCGGTTCCGGCACGTCCTCCAGCCACATACCCGGGCGGGCTTCCTTCTTGATGAGCGCTTTCATGTTGATTGCCTTGAGTCGTATGTATCGGCCGGATTGGACATGGGTGGTCTGACATGCCGATACATGCCTGGCCGATCGTGACTTGCCCGGTGTATTGTAGTTGGCCGCCCGGAAGGTTGAAAGCGTGGCAATACCCGGCTTACTGCACAAGGCCGGGAGACCGACAAAGTGGCCGCGACAAGCTGTCCCGGCGCCTGAGTGGCCAGATGCATCAGGCCGCTTTGGAGAGTATCCTGCCTGCAGCTGAGTTGTGTTACCGGCGGCCCGCTGCCGCCATCCCTTAATGCCGCCGCAGAAGACAGGCCTATGAAAAAACCGAGCATGGACCTTGACAAGAAGAAGCCGGGGGTGGAAATCAACAGACCCCCTGATCCCGGTTTCTGGCAGCGCCCGGATGTGCGCCTGGCACTGTATGTGCTCCTGTTCTCGCTGATGTGGTTCTGGTGGCAATCGGACCTGCGCGTCGCCCGGGAGCAGATTCCCTACAGCGAATTTCTCAAATACCTGGAGCAGGATAAGGTCGACAAGGTACTGGTGGGTGACGACATCATCCAGGGCACACTGAAGGAGAACGACCAGAAAACCGGCAGGCCGAAAATGGTTGTGACTGTGCCACTTGCCAACAACGAGCTGGCGGCGAAGCTCGAGAAACACGGCGTGGATTACGCCGTCAGTCGCCACAACCGGTGGCTGGCCTCGGTGCTCAGCTGGGTGCTGCCATTCATGCTGTTATTCCTGTTCTGGGGCTGGATGGGGAGGCGCATGAGTGGCGCGGCCGGCGGCTTCCTGAATGTCGGCAGCAAAATGCGCATTCACGCCGATACCTCACCGGCGGTGACCTTCGACGACGTCGCCGGCGCGGAGGAAGCCAAGGAGGAGCTGAAGGAGAGTATCGAATTTCTCAAGGACCCCAGCCGCATCCAGCGACTCGGTGGCCATATGCCAAAGGGCGTCCTTCTGCTGGGTTCGCCCGGAACCGGCAAGACCCTGCTGGCGAGAGCGGTGTCCGGCGAGGCCGGCGTACCCTTTTTCAATATCAGCGGCTCCGAGTTCATAGAGATGTTTGTCGGTGTCGGCGCCGCCCGGGTGCGCGACCTGTTCCAGCAGGCGCGCGACAAGGCCCCCTGCATCATTTTTATTGATGAACTGGACGGGATCGGCCGCTCGCGTGGCGGGCCGGCGATGATGGGTGGCCACGACGAACGGGAGCAGACGCTCAACCAGCTGCTGACGGAAATGGATGGATTCGATCCCTCGATCGGCGTGGTGGTCATGGCCGCCACCAACCGGCCCGAGGTGCTGGACAAGGCACTGCTGCGCGCCGGTCGCTTCGACCGGCAGATCGTCGTCGACAAGCCGGATCTGGCCGGTCGGGAAGCGATACTCAAACTGCACGCCTCCAGGCTGACACTGGCAGGCGATGTCGAGTTGGGTGTCGTCGCCCAGCGCACGCCGGGTTTCGTCGGCGCCGACCTGGCCAATATATGCAATGAAGCGGCCATCCTGGCGGTGCGCCACGATCACCAGGCGGTGACGATGGCGGATTTCGAGGCGGCCATCGACCGGGTGATCGCCGGTCCCGAGAAAAAACACCGGGTTATGAACGCCCAGGAGAAGCGCCGGGTCGCTTTCCACGAATCCGGTCACGCCCTGGTGGCGTTGACAGTGCCCACGGGCGAGCCGGTACACAAGATATCGATTATCCCGCGGGGGGCGGCAGCCCTGGGCTATACCCTGCAGCTGCCAGTGGCGGAAAAGTTCCTCTCTACCCGCGACGAGCTCAGGGACCAGCTCGCCATCCTGCTCGGGGGCAGGGTCGCTGAAGAACTGGTATTTGCCGATATCTCCAGCGGCGCTTCCAATGACCTGGAGCGTGCGAGCGAGATCGCCCGCGACATGGTTACCCGGCTCGGCATGTGCGATGCGCTTGGCCCGCTTACCTACGGCCGGCGGCAGCAGTCCCTCTATCTGGGCGGGGATTACGTCGAGCAAAAGAACTACAGCGACAATACCGCCGAACAGATCGATGGCGCGGTGCGAGCGCTGGTGGAGGAGGCCCATGGCCGGGCCCGGGAGATTCTCGAGCAGCGGCGGGCGGCGCTGGATGCCCTGGCTGAGCTGCTGCAGGAAAAAGAGGTAATCAGCGGCGAGGAGGCCGCGGCAATACTGCGCAGGGAGGGTGCCCTTCACAGGGATGAAAGCGGCGGCCCGTGAAAGCCGCCTGACCTCCTGTTAGCCCCGCTTCCTGCGGTTCCCCGCAGGCCCTGCCCCGCTCAGGAACCCGCCTGCAGCGCACGTTTCACCCACTGCACGATATCGTTTTTGCTCATGGCGCCCGCCTGGCGCGCGACCTCGCGACCGCCCCTGAACAGGATCAAGGTGGGTATGCTGCGAATTGCGTAGCGCGCCGCGACAGCCTGTTGCGCCTCGGTATCGATCTTGGCCAGCCGCACGCCTGGCTCCAGTTCGCCCGCGGCCTGGGCGAAGGCCGGCGCCATCATTTTGCAGGGCCCGCACCACTCGGCCCAGAAATCCACGACCAGCGGCAGCTCGCTGCGCTGCAGGTGGCGCTCAAAGCTGGCGGCGGTCAATTCCAGCGGGTGGCCGGTAAAAAGCGCCTCACCGCATTTGCCGCAGCGGGGCCGGTCGCCCAGACGTTCGGGGGGGATGCGGTTTATCGCCGGGCAGTGGGGGCAAGCGACATTGGACATGGCAGCGTGGACTCCTGTAGAGATGGGTGAAGTTCAGGGCAGGTGTTCAAAGCGATTGGCCGCGACATTCTTGCGCACCTGCGTGGCGTCGAACACCTCGCCATTCATCGCGATATAGACGCCCGGTGGTTTGCTCTGTACGGCACCGATTGCGCAGCCGATGTTGAAAATGGCGTCGCTCTGGGCAAACGCGGCGGGCTGCAATGCGCCGGTAAGAACAATCCGCTTGCCGGCGATACCCTGCAGAACCAGGGCCGTGGCGACCATGCCATCGGTGCCGTGGGTGATCAGCACGCATTCCTCGGCGCACTCGGTGGCCAGGCGGCGAATCAGGGCCCTGTCCTCGTCCGTCATGTCGAGGCTGTCCTTGCGCATGGCGGACTCCACGGTGAAGGGGAATCCCACGGCCATCTTTTTCAGCAACTCGCCTATCACCGGCTCGCCCACCTGGTAATCGCTCTTGGCGTCGAAGTAAATCTTGTCGATGGTGCCGCCGGTGGTGATGATATGCAGTTTCATGAGCCTCTCGGTATTGGCGTGGATTGACCGGGTGGTATTATAGGCCGCTCGTACAGCCCCTGTCTGTGCCGCGTCCGGCGCAACCTATCCTGTTTTGTGGAGCCACACTATGCTTGACATCAGACCTATGGCGGGCGCCCTCGGCGCCGAAATACATGGGCTCGACCTGTCCCGGGAACTCAGCGCCGAAAACCGCGCGCGGGTGCGCGAACTGCTCAATGAATACGAGGTGATTTTCTTCAGAGACCAGGACATCAGTCCGGCCATGCAGAAGTCCCTGGCACTGTCCTTTGGCCCCCTGCAGACCCACCCCGCCTACGACACGGTAGAGGGTTTCCCCGAGTTGACCATTCTCGAAAGTACGCCGGAAAAACCGACAAAAATAGAGGCATGGCATTCCGACATGACATTCCGCCAGCACCCGCCCATGGGCACGGTGCTGCGTTCGCTGATCATTCCTCCCAAGGGGGGAGATACGCTCTGGGCAAGCATGACCGCCGCTTACAATGGCCTGTCAGCCCCCATGCAGCAATTTCTGCAGGGACTGACAGCGGTTCACGACTTTGCCCACGGTTTCAGGGAGAGCCTCGCCGAGCCCGGTGGCCGCGAGCGCCTGGCGGACGCCGTGGCGGCCAACCCTCCGGTCCGGCACCCGGTGATCCGCACCCATCCCGAGACCGGCAGGAAGGTGATCTTTGTAAACAGCCTGTTCACCACCCGTATCGAGGGCCTCAAGGCGGCGGAAAGCGATGCGGTTTTGCAGTTCCTGTTCCGGCATGTCACCACGCCGGAGTACACCTGCCGCTTCCAGTGGCGGCCCCACAGTATTGCCATCTGGGACAATCGCAGCACCCAGCACAAACCGATCAACGATTATTTCCCCGCGCATCGCAAGCACCTGCGCATCACTATCGACGGTGACAAGCCCTATTAGCCGAAAGATCCGGCTAGTCCCCGTTGAGGTGAACCTGTCCCGCCTTGACCCGGCGTATATAGTCGTTCACCTCGCGTTTAACCTCCGGCGCGAACAGGTACAGGCCGAGGATATTGGGAATGGCGATCAGGAAGATCATGGCGTCGGAGAAATCCAGCACCGCGCTGAGTTGTATCATGCAGCCCAGGGCGATAAATGCGCAGAAGATAGCCTTGAACAGGATCTGCACAGCATTGCTTTCACCGAACAGGTAGGTCCAGCCCTTCAGGCCGTAATAGGACCAGGAGATGCTGGTCGAGAAAGCGAACAGCAGGGCCGCAACCGCCAGCGGGTAGGGGGCCCAACTGAAGTGGTGCTCGAATGCGGCGGAGGTCAGTGCGATGCCTTCCAGCCCGTCGTCCATCAAGCCATTGGGGTAGGCGGTGGTGACGATCACCAGCGAGCTCAGGGTACAGATCACCATGGTATCGATAAACGGTTCCAGCAGGGATACCAGCCCCTCGGAGGCGGGTTCGTTGGTCTGCACGGCGGAGTGGGCGATGGAGGCTGATCCCAGCCCGGCCTCGTTGGAGAACAGGGCGCGCTGGAAGCCGACGATAATCGCGCCCACCATGCCGCCGGTGACACTGTCGGCGCTGAAAGCCCCGTTGACGATAAGTGCCAGCGCCGCCGGGATATGTTCGATACTCATGCCGATGATCGCCAGGGCACACAGTACGTACAGAATACCCATGAAAGGCACGACGTGGGCGGCCACCCTGGCGATGGAGCGGATTCCGCCGATAATCACTACCGAGATGGCCGCCGCCAGCAGCAGCCCGAACAGCCAGCCACGCTCGGCGAAGAAACTGGCCTCACCGCCGGAGATCACCAGAAACTGCACGTAGGCCTGGTTCGACTGGAACATATTGCCGATACCCAGGCAGCCGATCACCAGTGACAGGGCATAGAAACCGCCCAGCAACCTGCCCCAGCGCGGGGCGCCGCGGACCGAGAGATAGTGCTCCAGGTAGTACATGGGGCCACCGGACACGGAACCGTCCGCATTGTAACGGCGATACTTGACCCCCAGGGTGCATTCCACCAGCTTGGTCGACATGGCCAGAAAACCGGCAATGAACAGCCAGAACGCGGCGCCGGGGCCGCCGATGGCAATCGCCACCGCCACGCCGCCGATATTGCCGATGCCGACAGTGCCGGAGATCGCGGTAGCCACCGCCTGGAAGTGGGAGATCTCGCCATTGGCCGCCGGGTTGTGGAAATGGCCCCGCACGTGGCGCAGGGCGAGGCCGAAGCCGCGGATATTGATAAACCCGAGATAGACGGTGAAAAACACTGCGGCGACCGCCAGCCAGAGCACAATCAGGGGAAAACCCTGCCCGAACAGGTCGACCCGGTAGAACACGAAATCCGCCAGGGCGTCGGCCAGCGGCCGCACCAGGGATTCCACCTGCTCATCGAGACTTGCCGCACTGGCCCGCGTGTTCAGCAACGCTATCGTAACGCCGGGTATCAGCTCCCTTGCCCCAGTCATGTCCGCCCCTGTCGCGTGCCTGCAGGGGCCATGCTCGCACAGTGTTGCGCCAGTGCCAACCGGGCTGTGCGCGCGGCGGGTATCCGCCGCGCCCTGAAGCTGAAATAATCTCGCAAAAGGCTTATTTTTTCTGTCCGGTGCCACTATTCTGTGGTCACCAAGGCCAATCATCCAGTGCAGGAGACAGGGAAACTATGAAATCACGCGCAGCAGTCGCCTTTCAGGCAGGAAAACCGCTGGAAATCGTCGAAGTCGATCTCGAGGGGCCCCGCGCCGGCGAGGTACTGGTGGAGATCAAGGCCACCGGGGTCTGTCATACGGATGCCTTCACCCTGTCGGGCGATGACCCGGAGGGCGCTTTCCCGGCGATTCTCGGCCACGAGGGTGCGGGGGTGGTTTTGGAGGTCGGCCCCGGTGTGAAAAGTGTCAAGCCGGGTGATCATGTCATTCCGCTTTACACGCCCGAGTGTCGCGAGTGCGATTACTGCCTGCACCCCAAGACCAACCTGTGCCAGGCCATTCGCAGTACCCAGGGCCAGGGGGTGATGCCCGACGGCAGCAGCCGCTTCTCCCTGGACGGCAAACCGCTGCTGCACTACATGGGTTGTTCCACCTTCTCCAATTACACGGTGCTGCCGGAGATCGCCCTGGCGAAGGTGCGCGAGGACGCGCCCTTCGACAAGATCTGCTATATCGGCTGCGGTGTCACCACCGGCATCGGCGCTGTGGCATTCACCATGAAGGTCGAACCGGGCTCCACCGTGGCGGTATTCGGTCTTGGCGGCATCGGCCTGAACGTCGTGCAGGGCGCCAAAATGGTCGGCGCCACCCGCATCATCGGCATCGACCTCAACCCGGGCAGGGTGGAACTGGCGAGGAAATTCGGCATGACCGATTTCGTCAACCCCAACGACGTCGACGATATTGTCCAGCACCTGATCGACCTGACCGGCGGCGGCGTGGACTACAGTTTCGAATGCATCGGCAACGTCAACGTCATGCGCCAGGCCCTGGAGTGCTGCCACAAGGGCTGGGGCCAGAGCTGCATCGTCGGCGTGGCGGGGGCGGGCAAGGAGATTTCCACGCGGCCTTTCCAGCTGGTCACCGGGCGGGGCTGGCGCGGTACCGCCTTCGGCGGCGCTCGCGGCCGCACGGATGTCCCCAGAATCGTCGACTGGTACATGGATGGCAAGATCAATATCGACGATCTCATCACCCATACCATGCCCTTGCAGGACATCAACAAGGCCTTCGACCTGATGCACGCCGGCGAAAGCATTCGTTCGGTGGTGCAGTACTGAGACAGGGCAGGGACATGCAACAGATTGGCATCAACAAGTGTTTCGACGGACGACAGCTGCGGTTTTCCCACGCGTCCGGGGTACTGGGTTGTGATATGACCTTCTCCCTCTTCCTGCCGCCGCAGGCCGAGCAGGGCAGGGTGCCGGTGGTCTACTGGCTGTCCGGGCTGACCTGCACTGACGAGAATTTTGTCGCCAAGGCGGGCGCCCAGCGCTATGCGGCGGAGCTCGGTCTGGCCATCGTCGCCCCGGATACCAGTCCCCGGGGGGAGGGCGTGCCGGATGACCCAGAGGGCGCCTGGGACTTCGGCCTGGGAGCCGGCTTTTATGTGAACGCCACCCGGGAGCCCTGGCGCAAGCACTACCGGATGTACGATTACATCGTCGATGAATTGCCCGGCCTGATCAACCGGGAATTCCCGGTGGATGCCAGCCGCGTCGGTATCTCCGGGCACTCCATGGGTGGCCACGGCGCGCTCACGATTGCCCTGAAGAATCCGGGCCGGTTCAAGTCCGCCACTGCCTTTTCCCCCATCTGTTCGCCCCTGAACTGTCCCTGGGGCGAGAAGGCCCTGGGCAATTACCTGGGGCCGGACCGGGAAGCCTGGCGGGAGTACGACACCACGGCCCTGCTGGCAGGCGCGAGCGAGCAGTTGCCGGTGCTGGTGGACCAGGGCGACGCGGACAATTTCCTGGCGGAGCAACTCAAAACGCCCCTGCTGGAGCAGGCCTGCGCCGATGCCGGCTATCCCATGACCATTCGCATGCAGGCGGGTTATGACCACAGTTATTTCTTCATCGCGTCGTTTATCGGGGATCACCTGGCCTTTCACGCGGGCTGCCTGTATTGAGCCTATACTGGACGTTCCCCGGGAACAGGGCAGGTAGTGGCGGATGGATGAGCGGATAACAGACGTCGTTATGGCGGCTATCGAGCGGCACCGGGATGTTCGCGGCGGACTGCTGCCCCTGCTGCACACCCTGCAGGATACCCTCGGGTATATTCCCGCCGGGGCTGTTCCGGCCATCGCCCGGGGCCTGCAACTGTCCCGGGCGGAAGTGCACGGGGTTATCAGTTTTTACCACGACTTTCGCGGCGCACCGGCCGGCGAGCATCTCCTGCAGATCTGCCGGGCGGAGGCCTGCCAGGCGATGGGGTCGCGCGCACTCGAGGCCCATGCAAAACAGCGCCTGGGTATCGATTACGGGGGCACCACCGCGGACGGTAGCCTGAGCCTCGAACCGGTGTACTGTCTCGGCAACTGTGCCTGCTCGCCCTCGGTGCGCCTGGATGGCGAGGTTTACGCACGGGTTGATCCGGCCCGGCTCGATGCCCTGCTGAATGCACTTGGCGCAGGCGGCGCGGGATGAGCCTGCGCCTGTTCCTGCCCCGGGATACGACAGCTGCCGCGCTTGGCGCCGAGGCGGTAGCGCGTGCACTCGACCGTGAGGCCGGGCGCCGCGGTATGTCCCTCGAACTGGTACGCAATGGTTCCCGCGGCCTGTTCTGGCTGGAGCCGCTGCTGGAGGTCGAGCGCGACGGTGAACGGGTCGCCTTCGGCCCGGTGACGGTGGACGCCGTGCCGCCCTTGCTGGAGGCGCTCGCGACTGATCCCGGCGCGCACCCGCTGTGCCTCGGCCCGGTGCGGGAAATACCCTATCTCAACTCCCAGCAGCGCCTGACGTTTTCCCGTGCGGGGGAGGGCGACCCCCTGTGTCTCGACACCTACCGCGCGCTGGACGGTTTCGCCGGCCTCGAACGGGCCCTGGGCATGGCGCCGCAGGACATCGTCAGCGCAGTAACGGAATCGGGCCTGCGGGGCAGGGGCGGGGCGGCGTTTCCCGCGGGCATCAAATGGCAGACGGTGCTGGACAGTCCCGGGGAACAGAAATACATCGTGTGCAATGCGGATGAGGGGGATTCGGGTACCTTCGCGGATCGCCTGCTGATGGAAGCGGATCCCTACCAGTTGATCGAGGGCATGATCATCGCCGGGCTCGCCGTTGGCGCCACCCGGGGTTACATCTACCTGCGCTCGGAGTATCCCCGGGCCCGGGACACCCTGGAACAGGCTATCGCCAGGGCCCGGGCGGAACACTACCTGGGCGGTGCCATCCGCGGCAGTGACAATGGCTTCGAGCTGGAGCTGCGCCTCGGTGCCGGTGCCTATATCTGCGGCGAGGAGACCGCCCTGCTGGACAGTCTCGAGGGCAGGCGCGGGATGGTGCGGGCCAAACCGCCGCTGCCGGCGATATCCGGCCTGTTCGGCCAGCCCACGGTCGTCAATAATGTGCTGACGCTGGCGGCAGTGACGACCGTGCTGGCGAAGGGACCGCAGTTCTACCGGGACTTCGGCGTGGGGCGCTCGCGCGGGACGCTGGCGGTGCAACTGGCCGGCAACATCCGGCGCGGCGGCCTGGTGGAACTGGCCTATGGCGCCACATTACGACAACTGGTGGAGGAGTACGGCGGCGGTACCTGCAGCGGCAGGCCGGTCCGCGCCATCCAGGTGGGCGGCCCCCTGGGCGCTTACCTGCCCGAGTCCCGGTGGGACACGCCGCTGGACTACGAGGCATTCGCCGGCATCAATGCAATGCTCGGGCACGGTGGTGTGGTGGTGTTCGACGACACCGTCGACATGGCCCGGCAGGCGCGTTTCGCGATGGAATTCTGCGCGGTGGAGTCCTGCGGCAAGTGTACGCCCTGCCGGATCGGTTCGGTGCGCGGGGTGGAGGTGATCGACCGGATAATCGCCCGGGAGGAGCCGGCAAAAAACGCCGCACTGTTGCGGGACCTGTGCGACACGATGGAAGCCGGTTCACTGTGCGCCATGGGCGGCCTGACACCGCTCCCGGTGCGCAGTGCGCTGGACTATTTTCCCGAGGATTTCCCCCCGGGTGTCAGCGGGGAAGTGTGCTGAGACGACATGGCGGGTGCGTGCCCGCCAGGAGGTTGGCCTGATGTTGCAGTTTTACGAACCGGAACAGGACTACGGCACGCCGGCGGTTGCCGCGGGGCCGCCTGTCAGCCTGTGGGTCGATGGCCAGGCGGTGACCGTCCCGGCCGGGACATCGGTGATGCGCGCCGCCGCCCTTGCCGGGGTGAAAGTGCCGAGGCTCTGCGCCACCGACTCGCTGGAGGCCTTCGGTTCCTGTCGGGTCTGCCTGGTGGAGATCGAGGGAATGAAAGGCTACCCGGCGTCATGCACCACCCCAGTACAGCCGGATATGGTGGTGCGAACACAGACCGAAAAGCTCGCCGGCCTGCGTCGCAACGTGATGGAGCTGTACATCTCCGATCACCCGCTGGACTGCCTCACCTGTCCCACCAACGGCGACTGCGAACTGCAGGACACGGCGGGGGAGCTGGGCTTGCGGGAAGTGCGCTACGGCTATGACGGCGCCAATCACCTGGGTGCCGCGAAAGACGAATCCAATCCCTATTTCACCTTCGATGCGTCAAAGTGCATCGTCTGCTCGCGCTGCGTGCGCGCCTGCGAGGAGACCCAGGGTACCTTTGCGCTCACCATTCAGGGGAGGGGGTTTGATTCCAGCGTGAGCGCCGGCCAGGGCGAGGCGTTCATGGACAGTGAGTGCGTGTCCTGCGGCGCCTGTGTCAAGGCCTGCCCCACGGCGACCCTCACCGAAAACAGCATCATTGAACAGGGCAAGCCGGAACACACCGTCGTCACCACCTGCGCCTACTGCGGGGTGGGTTGCGCGTTCAGGGCGGAAATGAAGGGGACCCGGGTGGTGCGGATGACGCCCCACAAGGACGGCAGTGCCAACGAGGGGCACGCCTGTGTCAAGGGACGCTTCGCCTTCGGTTATACCACCCACAGGGACCGCATCACCCAACCGATGATTCGCGACAGCATCGACGAGCCCTGGCGCACCGTGTCCTGGGAAGAGGCCATCGCCTATACCGCCCGGCGCTTTCGCGCCATCCAGCAGGCGCACGGGCGCAACAGCATCGGCGCCATCAGTTCCTCCCGCTGTACCAACGAGGAGGTCTACCTGGTACAGAAACTGGTGCGGGCGGGGTTTGGCAACAACAATATCGACACCTGCGCGCGGGTCTGTCATTCCCCCACCGGCTATGGCCTGAAAACCACACTCGGTGAATCCGCCGGTACCCAGACCTTCGCCTCGGTGGCCCACACCGATGTGGTGCTGGTGATGGGTTCCAATCCCACCGAGGCCCACCCGGTGTTCGGCTCGCGCCTCAAGCGGCGGCTGCGGCAGGGCGCCCGGCTGATCGTCATAGACCCCCGGGGAATCGAGCTGGTGGATGCGCCGCATATCCGCGCGGACTATCACCTGCCGGTGAATCCCGGGGCCAACGTGGCGGTACTCAACGCCATGGCCCACGTGATTGTCAGCGAGGGCCTGCAGGATGATGCCTTCGTTGCGCAACGCTGTGATACGGACCAGTTCTCCCGCTGGCTGGCGTTCATCCGCGACCCGCGCCACGCCCCGGAGGCAGTGGAACATTCCACCGGCCTGACGCCGCAGCTGCTGCGGGACGCCGCCAGGCTGTATGCCACCGGCGGTAACGCGGCCATTTACTACGGCCTCGGCGTGACCGAGCACAGCCAGGGCTCCACCGCCGTAATGGCCATCGCCAATCTGGCGATGCTGACCGGCAACATGGGTCGCGAAGGGGTAGGGGTGAACCCCATGCGCGGCCAGAACAACGTGCAGGGCTCCTGCGACATGGGTTCCTTTCCCCACGAGTTGCCGGGCTACCGCCACCTGTCCGACGCCGCCACGCGAGCGCTGTTCGAAGGCGAGTGGAACGTCGCGCTGGACCCGGAGCCCGGCATGCGCATTCCCAATATGTTCGACGCGGCCATCGACGGCGAGTTTCGCGGCCTCTATTGCCAGGGCGAGGACGTGGCCCAGTCCGACCCCAATACCCAGCATATCCAGGCAGCCCTTGCCGCGCTCGATTGCCTGGTGGTGCAGGACCTGTTTCTCAACGAGACGGCCAAGTACGCGCATGTGTTCCTGCCCGGCTCCTCGTTCCTGGAAAAGAATGGCACATTCACCAATGCCGAGCGGCGCATCTCACCGGTGCGCCGGGTGATGCCGCCGCTGGCGGGCAAGGAGGACTGGGAGGTAACCCGGGACCTGGCCAATGCCATGGGATGCCCGATGCACTATGAGCACCCCTCCCAGATCATGGACGAGATCGCCCGGCTCACGCCCACCTTCCGCGGTGTCAGCTACGCCCGCCTCGACGCACTGGGCAGTATCCAGTGGCCCTGTAACGAGCAGACCCCGGACGGCACGCCCATCATGCACGTGGATGTATTCGTGCGCGGCAAGGGCCACTTTGCCCTGACCGAATATGTGGCGACCGAGGAGCGCGCCAATCGCCGCTTTCCCCTGCTGTTGACCACCGGTCGGATACTCAGCCAGTACAATGTGGGCGCCCAGACCCGGCGCACAGCCAACAGCCACTGGCACCCGGAGGACACCCTGGAAATACACCCGCACGACGCCGAGGAGCGCGGGGTTGCGCAGGGCGACTGGGTCGGTATCCGCAGTCGTGTCGGCCACACGGTGCTGCGGGCCAGCATTACCGAGCGGGTCAAGCCCGGGGTGGTCTACACCACCTTCCACCACCCCTTGTCCGGCGCCAACGTGATTACCACCGACAACTCGGACTGGGCCACCAATTGCCCGGAGTACAAAGTGACCGCGGTACAGGTGAGCCGGGTGACGGAGCCATCCGCCTGGCAGGCCCGGCAGCAACAGTTCGACCGGCGTCAGCAGCAGCTGCTGGTTGCGGCCACTGCAGAGTGAAAGACGTCACCCGGGCCGTTACCCGTCATACCTGGCGCGCTGGCAAGCTGCACCAGGATGAGGATGCGATCGTAATAGAAGTGCCGGTCGCGCTGGTGTACAACGGTATTTCCCATGTCGTCATGATGGCGACGCCGGCCGACCTCGAAGACCTTGCCCTGGGCTTCAGCCTGTCCGAGGGTATCCTGCGGGATGCCGGGCAGCTGCGGGACCTCGAGATCATCAGGCGGGACCGGGGCGTGGAACTATCCATGACGGTGAGTGCCGAAGCTTTCGCGGGCCTGAAGGAGCGCCGCCGCAACCTGGTGGGACGTACCGGTTGCGGTTTGTGTGGTATCGAGTCACTGGAGCAGGCCGTTCCGCCGGCGGCACAGGTGAGCAGCGAGTTGCGACTGCCCCACGCGTCACTGCAGGCGGCGGTAACGGCGCTGGGCCAGCGCCAGTCGCTGAAACGCCTTACCGGTGGTGTGCACGGCGCGGCCTGGTGTGATGTCAGGGGTGCTATCGCGCTGCTGCGCGAGGATGTTGGGCGGCATAACGCCCTGGATAAACTGCTGGGTGCCCTGGCGAACAGCGGGCATTCAGGGGACGGCTACGCGCTGGTGACAAGCCGGGCCAGCTACGAGATGGTGGCCAAGGCGGCCAATTGCAATCTGGCGGTGCTGGCGGCCGTGTCTGCGCCCACCTCCCTGGCGGTGGAGCAGGCCCGGCAAAGCGGCCTCACCCTGGTGGCGTTCCTCCAGCCCGGCAGGCAGGTGATTTACGCCAACCCCCATCGAATCGTGGAGGAGAGCTGAACATGGCGGCCAAACAGATCGGGCAGCTGGTGAAGATGGCTGAGCAGATAGCCCTGAATCTCGGCGCGGGGAAGGACGCAGCCGCAGCGCAGCGCACGGCCCAACACATAAGCCTGTTCTGGACACCGGCCATGCGCCGGCAGCTGATTCAATACTGGCGTGACGGCGGCGATGTCGCCGCGGTGGTCGCCGCCGCACTGGCGGCGCTCGATGGAACAAATGACAACGGGAGTAAAAGACAATGATGACAGTGTCCGGATCGGTACGGCTGATGCTATTGGTCACGCTGTTAGCGTGGGGCTTGAGCGGCGCGGTGCGTGCCGGTAACAGTGAGCCCTCTCCGCGGATCACGGTGAACGGGGAGGGCACGGCGGAGCTGGTGCCGGACATGGCGGTGTTGCAGCTCAGTGTGACCCGCGACGCCGACACCGCCAGGCAGGCGCTGGACGCCAACTCGGCAGCCATGGCCCAGGTGATCAAGGCCCTGCGCGAGCAGGGCATTGCCGAGCGGGATATCCAGACGGCGAATTTCGGTATCCAGCCCCGCTACGTCTATCCCCAGCCCAGGGCCCAGGGCGAGCGTGAACCGCCGCGGATTGTCGGCTACACCGTTCGCAACGGCCTCAACGTGCGGGTGCGGGACCTGGCGAAGCTCGGTGCGATCATTGACCAGTCCGTCACGCTGGGGGTAAACGAGGGCGGCAATATCATGTTTACCAATGACGATCCCTCCGCGGCTATCGACAAGGCCCGCGCAAGCGCGGTGCGCGATGCCATGGGCAGGGCGAAGACACTCGCCAGCGCAGCCGGGGTAAAACTCGGCAGGCTGCTGGAACTCTCGGAAAACAGCTATAACATCGAGCCCGCACCGATGATGCGCGCGGAAATGATGGCCAGTGCGGCGGCGGATGCGGCCCCGCCGGTGGCCGCCGGGGAGAACAGCTACCAGGTGAGGGTCAGCGCTTCCTACGCGATAGTGCAGTAGAGCGCGCCGGGTCGACCGGCAGGGTCCTTGCCGCGGCGGTCCGTGCTGCGGCCACGCCATTTACCCGGGACACGATCTATATCAATAACTGGCGGAGGATCACTCCTCACAATAGGTGCCCATGGGCTTAGACATCGACAGGTCGGATTTTACCGCGCAGGACTCCGAGGCCTTCGCCGCCAGGCTGGAGGAGAATCTCGATTGCCTGGACCAGATGCTCGCCCGGCCGGGCTTTGGCGAGGGCCCGGCCACCATGGGCTCTGAACTGGAGATGTATGCCGTCGACAGTTCGGGCCTGCCTCTGTATGCCAACGAGGAGATCCTGGCGCAGGCCGGCGACCCGCAGCTGACCCTGGAGCTCAACCGGTACAACCTGGAATACAACCTGAGCCCGTACCCCCTCGCCGGGGCCGCCTTTGCCGCCACCGAGCAGGAAATACTTGCCAAGCTGCGCCAGGTCAGGTCTGTCGCCGCCGGGCTGGGTGGGCGAGTGGTGCCTATTGGAATCCTGCCCACACTGCGCCAGAGCGATTTCGGGCCCCACTGCATAACCCCACGGCGGCGCTACATGGTGCTCGTGGAGCAGCTTATCCAGCGACGCGGCGACGGTTTCCGTATCGATATCAACGGTGATGACCCTCTCAAGCTGGAACTGTCCGACATCACCCTGGAGGGGGCCAACACGTCCTTCCAGGTGCATTACCGGGTCGCGCCCGCGGCGTATGCAGATACGTTCAACGCGATCCAGTTGGCGACCCCCCTGGCCCTCGCAGTGGGAGCCAACTCGCCGACCCTGTTCGGCCACCGACTCTGGTGCGAGACGCGGGTACCCCTGTTCAAGCAGTCCATCGACACACGCCATATGGATCGCTACGGCTGGAATGTGCCGGCAAGGGTGAACTTTGGCCAGGGCTGGGCCCGGCGGGGTGCGGCAGAGTTGTTCCGCGAGGTGGTGAGGATATACCCTGCGCTGATGCCGATCTGTGCGGGGCGTTCCCCGGCTGATGAGATTGCCAGTGGTATGACGCCCTCCCTGGCAGAGCTGCGCCTGCACCAGGGCACGGTATGGCTCTGGAACCGGCCTGTCTACGATAGCGTGGAAGGGGGCCACCTGCGCATCGAAATGCGCGCGCTGCCCGCCGGCCCCACCGCGTTGGATATGGTGGCCAATGCCGCATTCCTCATCGGCCTGGCGGAGGGCCTGCGCCCGCATATCAACGATCTGCTGCCAGGGCTGCCCTTCGCCAGGGCGGAGTACAATTTCTACCGGGCGGCCCAGCACGGGCTGGAGGCGAAGCTCCTGTGGCCCCTGCGGGGAAGGTCTGATTACCGGGAGCGGGGGGTGAGCGAGATCATCGCAAGTGTGTTGCCGCTGGCCCTGGCCGGACTGGAGGGCATCGGTGTGGCGCCGGAGGAAGCGCGCCGCTATATCGGCATCATCGATCAGCGCCTGCGACGGCGCCAGACCGGCGCGACCTGGCAGCGCAACAAGCTGGCGCTGCTGCGGCAGGCGATGCCGTTGCAGGAAGCGCTGCACGCATTACTGGAGTTGTATATGGAGCACAGCGAGAGCAACCTGCCGGTGGCGGAGTGGCCGCTTTGAGGCGTTTCAGGTTCATCCGGGATCCCGCCCCGGACAGTGTCGGTCACAATGTCGAGGAGTTCCTGCGCTGGCTGGATGGCCCGGCCTGCCTGTTTTTCAGTGGGCAGGACACCGAGCGCACCCGCGCACTGGTGACCCTTCTCCACGGCAACGAGCCCTCCGGTGCAATCGCGCTGCACCGCTGGCTGCTGTCCGGGCAGCGGCCGGCGGTCAACGTGGTCTGTGTGGTGGCGTCGGTTGCCGCCGCCCTGGCCCCCCCGGTATTCAGCCAGCGCATGCTGCCGCGTGCGCGGGATCTCAACCGCTGCTTTCGACCGCCCTTTGACGATGCCCAGGGCGAACTCGCCCGGGAGATACTCGAAATACTTCGCTTCCACCATCCCGAGGCTGTCGTCGATATGCACAACACCTCGGGGTCCGGCCCCTCGTTCGGAGTGTGCACCCATATGGACCGGCAGCACGACGCGCTGGTGTCACTGTTCACCCGGCGCCTGATTATTTCCAACCTCGGGCTGGGAGCCCTGATGGAAATCAGCGAGGACAATTTTCCCACGGTGACGGTCGAGGTCGGGGGGCGGCTGGACGAGGATGCCCACGAACTGGCTTATGAAGGCATCTGCCGTTACTTTGCGGCGCCTGTCGTGCTGGACCAGGGAGATACCGACTGGGGACTGGAGTTGCTGTGCGACCCGATTCGCCTGGAATTGAACGACAATGTCACGCTGACCTACGCGGACCAGCCCAGCGCCACCTACGACATTACGCTCAAGGTAGATATCGAACACCACAATTTCGGTACCGTGGCCCCGGACACGCTGCTGGGCTGGGCCAGGGGCCCGGAGCGCAGCCTGTTTACCGCCCTGGATGCAGGTGGTCGCTGCGCGGTGACCCGGCTGGTACGCATCGACAATGGGGAGTTGTACCCGGCCCAGGCTCTCAAGCTCTTCATGATTACCAACAATGCGGCCATCGCGGAATCCGATTGCCTGTTTTACGCGGTGGCGGATGACGGCAGCACGATCTGCAAAACGGACTGATCCGCCGGTCACACTGCCGTCCCAGGGCGCCGGGCGCGCTGCTCAGTCCCGGTGCAGGGTGTCCTGCAGGTGTTGCCACAACACGTCGGCCGACTCACCGGAGTCCACCGCCATGCGATGGGCGAGTTCCACGTCGGCAAGGGCCTGGTCTACCTCGAGCTGGTCTTCCATCACTGTCACGCCAGCCTCCGAGGCGTCCACTCCCTCCCGTTCGCGCTGTTCCAGGCGGTCGCGCAGCCGGGCGCGCGGGGCGCCGCTGCAGTCGATAATGACAAAGGCCAGCCCCAGTCGTGTTGCCAGCTGACGGAAAGTGTCCCGCGTGCGCCGGTGCAGGAAGGTGGCATCCACGATCACGGCAAAGCCGGCATCCAGTGACAGCAGCGCCAGTTGTTCCAGCCGGTCGAAGGTCCGGCGACTCATGGCCGCGCTGTAGAGGCGCTCGCGATCGGCCGGGTCGCTGCGCTGCTCCGGCGCCAGGCCAAACAGGCGCTTGCGCTCCACGTCCGAGCGCAGACGCACCGCGCCGCAGGCGGCGACCAGCCGGTCGGCGACGGTAGACTTGCCGGTGCCCGAGACCCCGTGGGTGATGGCGAGAAAACGCGCCGTTGGCTGGCAGTAGCCCTGCGCCAGGCTCAGGTAGCGGCAGAACCCGGCGTAGGCCCCGGAGCTCTGGATAGAGCCGGTTCCCGCAGGCTCGCGCAGCAGGGCGACCTTGGCCCGCACCATGGCGAAGTAGCAGCGGTAGAGTTGCAGCAGCGGCAGCCCGGCATAGTCGCCGCGGTACTCCAGGTAATCCGTCAGCACGCAGTGGGATTCGCCGCTGTGGCCCCGCGCCTCCAGGTCCATGCTGAGGAAGGCTATTTCCCCGATGCTGTCCATCACCCGCAGGGCGGCGTTGAACTCGATACAGTCAAACAACCGCACGGCGCCATCGATGAGAGCAATATTGCCCAGGTGCGCGTCGCCGTGGCCGTCGATGACCATACCGGATGCCGCCCTTTGCTCCAGTAGCGGTGCCAGCGATGCGTAGCGCGCCAGGGTCCACTGCTCGATGGTGTTGAGCTGCGCCTGCTCCCCGGGCCCGATCCGGTAGTCCCGGACCTGCTGGAAATTCTGTGTCATGGCGGCGCGCAGGACTGCCGGTGAGCCGGGCTCGTCACTGCCGGGCGCCGGATGGCACACGGGGGCATCGCGCTGCCTCTCGGCGAGTTCCCGCGCCACCGCGCGCACCAGCGGGCGCGCGAGTTCTCCCCGGGCGGCTATATTGTCCAGCAGCTGGCCCTCATCGAAACGGCGCATTTTTACCGCGTAGTCGACGACGGGGCCGTCGCCGTCGAAGCGCAGACCATCCGGCTCCGCGGTAACGCTGGCCAGACTGAGGTAAATCTCCGGGGCGTAGCGACGGTTCAGCGCCAGTTCCCGCTCGCAAAAATGGCGCCGAAGCGCCAGCGTGGAAAAATCCAGAAAACCGAAGTTGACCGGTTTCTTGATCTTGTAGGCAAACTCCCCGCCCAGAACGACCCAGGAGATGTGGGTCTCCCGCAGTGCGATATCAGCGCCGGGATGGGGAAACGCCCCCGGTCGAAGCAATTGCCGGACTGTATCAGCATCCATTGTCCCGTCTCCTTTCCCTGGCGGCCCCGCTGCCCGGGGTCCGCCCGGGCTCAAGACGTTACCATTGCGGGGCAGGCCGTGTACATGCGGCAAGCAGTCGTGGTGCAATTAGTTGCATACCAACGCGGGCCTGGTTCGGAGCCGTTTCGGGCAGGTCGTCAGCTGACCTGTCGCCCTATCAGGCGGGTTCTTCCGGGGACCACGCCCTGGCCGAATTTAATTGCTTTTGGGGCTTGCAATCCCATTTCAAACCACTGAGTATATATACAGTAGTATCACTGGACGGTTACAGGAGATTATCAAAATGGAAGCGAATAAAGTCAAAGCGCTGGAAGCTGCACTGAGCCAGATTGATCGCCAGTTCGGCAAGGGGACGGTCATGCGCATGGGAGACCAGCCGCGGGTGGTCATGCCCTCCATATCCACCGGCTCACTCGGGCTGGATATCGCCCTGGGCATCGGCGGCCTGCCCAAGGGGCGTATCTGCGAAATCTACGGTCCGGAGTCCTCCGGTAAAACGACACTGACCCTGCAGGTCATCGCGGAGGCCCAGAAGGCGGGCGGCACTGCGGCTTTCATCGATGCGGAGCATGCGCTGGACCCCATCTACGCGGAAAAACTCGGGGTCAAGGTGGAAGACCTCATCATGTCCCAGCCCGACACCGGAGAGCAGGCGCTCGAGGTGGCCGAGATGCTGGTGCGTTCCGGCGCGGTGGACGTGCTGGTGATCGACTCGGTAGCAGCCCTTACCCCGCGGGCGGAAATCGAGGGCGAAATGGGTGATTCCCATGTGGGCCTGCAGGCTCGCCTCCTCAGCCAGGCCATGCGCAAGCTCACCGGCGCTATCAAGCAGACCAATTGCCTGGTGATCTTTATCAACCAGATCCGTATGAAAATAGGGGTGATGTTCGGCAATCCCGAGACCACTACCGGCGGCAACGCGCTCAAGTTCTATTCATCGGTCCGCCTGGATATTCGCCGCACCGGCGCTGTCAAGGATGGCGATGAGGTGGTCGGTAACGAGACCCGCGTCAAAGTGGTGAAAAACAAGGTCGCGCCACCCTTCAAGCAGGCCGAGTTCCAGATCATGTATGGCAAGGGTATTTATCACATGGGTGAAGTGATCGACTGGGGCGTGAAGCTCAACCTGGTCGACAAGTCCGGCGCCTGGTATGCCTACAAGGGTGACAAAATAGGCCAGGGCAAGGCCAACGCCGCCAAGTTCCTTGAGGACAACCCGGCTGTCGCCAATGAGATTGAAACCCAGATAAGGACCCAGATGCTGACGACCGAGGTGCCCCCGGCCAGGGTCGTCGAAACCGAGGCTGGTGTCGAGCAGGAGTAATCCCGCTCGGCTGTAGCGACTTGACCCAACCGCTGTTACTTTTTCGTCCAGGTGCCGGGGACCCGCTTATCCCCCCCCCCACTTCCCGGCACCTTTTTTTCTCATGAATGATCCGGATCTACCTGCTGCGGATAGCCGCATCGCGGAGAGTGATGCCAGCCCTGCGGATATACGCGTGGCGGCCATGAACCTGCTGGCGCGGCGCGAGCACTCCCTGGGCGAGTTGCGCCAGAAACTGCGGCGCCGCTTTGACGACGAGGTGATGGTGGAAACCCAGTTGCAAAAGCTGGCGGAGGAAAACCTGCAAAGCGATGATCGCTTCGCGGAAAGTTTTGCCCGTCAGCGCGCGGGCAGGGGTTACGGGCCCGCCCGGGTAAGACAGGAAATGCGCGAGAAAAACCTGTCGGATATCGCCATAGCCAGGGCGTTTGAGTCGGCGGAACTGGATTGGTGGGCGTTGGCAGAAAACGTGTTTCGCAAGAGATTTGGCGCGCCCGGCAGGGTCGAGCTGAAGGAGAAAGCCCGCCGTATCCGCTTTATGCAGTACCGCGGTTTCTCAGCCGACCAGTACGAACATCTTCTCGGCGATTGAGGCCATTGCGCTTGCCCGGCAGGTGAAATCCCCGTATTTTCATCTGTATGAATCATTGCAGACAGTCCTGAAACGGGAGACCCACCGACACTATGGCAACTATAACGTTTCTTGGCGCCGCCCAGGAAGTCACCGGCTCCTGCCACATGCTGGAGAGCCCCAGCGTCGGGCGTATATTGCTGGATTGCGGCATGCACCAGGGGGGTGACGCCGTCGAGCGGATCCAGGACGAACAATTTGCCTTTGATCCGGCCAGCATCGACGCGGTGGTCTTGTCCCACGCGCATCTGGATCACTCCGGTTTATTGCCGCGCCTGGTCCACGAGGGTTTTACCGGCCCGGTTTACTGTACCCGGGCCACGGCCGAGCTGCTGGAAGTTATGCTCAACGATTCCGTCAATCTCTACCTGAGGGATCTCGAGCGGAATAATCTTCGCAATGCGAGGCGGGGCCGACCCGAGCTCGACCCGATCTACACCCTGGAGGATGTCGAGGCGGTACTCAAGCAGTGCGTCGGGTATCGCTATCGCGAGAGCAATCCTCTGGGGGAAAGTGCCAGCCTGCGCTTTCACGATGCCGGGCATATCCTGGGCTCGGCCATCGTGGAGATCACCCTGCGTGAGCATGACGAGGAAAAGGTACTGGTGTTCTCCGGGGACCTGGGCAAGGACGATTCGGTTCTCATGAAAGAACCCGCCCGTCCGACCAGGGCCGATGTGCTGCTGGTGGAAAGCACTTACGGTGACCGCGAGCACCGCGGTGAGCAGGACACAATGGAGCAGTTGCGGGAAATATTGCGTGACACCTGGAAGATAGGTGGCAGTGTGATGATTCCGGCCTTCGCGGTGGGGCGGACCCAGGACCTGCTGTTCCACCTGGGCTGCCTCCATCACGATGGCGAGCTGGATAACTGGGAGGTGTTTCTGGACAGCCCGATGGCGATAGCGGTGACCCGTGTCTACGATCGTTGGCTGAAATTGCTCGACGGTGACGACGTGCGCCAGCTGAGCGAGGTACACAAGAGCTCGCTGGAAAAATTCCTGCCCACCCTCAACCTGGCCGTGAGCACCGAGGAATCGATGGCAATCAACCGCATCAAGGGCGGGGCGATCATCATTGCCGGCAGCGGGATGTGTACTGGCGGACGTATCCGGCACCATTTCAAGCAGCGTATCTGGGATCGGCGCAATACGGTGATATTTACCGGCTACCAGGCCCGGGGGACCCTTGGCAGGGTGATTGTGGATGGCGCAAGCAATATCAGGATGTTTGGCGAGGAGTACGTGGTGAAGGCCAGGGTCGAAACCCTGGGCGGCTTGTCCGCCCACGCAGGGCAGCGCCAGCTCATGGAATGGGTGGCCGGGTTTCAACCCCGGCCCCGTACCCTGCTGGTACACGGAGAGCCCAAGGCGCAGGACGCCATGGCGGACAAGCTCTGGCGCGAGCAGCACCTCAAGGTTGAAATTCCAGCCCAGGGGCACAGTATCGTTTTTTAGCTGTTTTTCATGGCCCCTGCAGCCGGCGCCACAGCAGGCCGATGCCATGGAAAGTCAATACCGGGATAAAGAAACAGGCCAGGAACAGCGGCCCGTTGAATGTCAACTCGACGTCATAGCGCAGCGCAACATCGGGCGATTCCCCGGCGTCGCCAGGTCCTGGCAGGTCCCCGGCGCGGCGCTGCGGGTTGGTCACCGTCACGTCGATGGTACGCTGAATGAACGGGCTGAAAATCTCCTGTTTCACCGGGTCCCGGTCCAGACTGTGCCATTCAACCAGTGTCATGACCGCGAGGGCGATGGCCCAGATGATGCTCAAATGGGTGGCGCGACTGAAGTGGTGTGATTTCACGAAGCTTGCGGACCTGTAGAAATTTACGGCTGGGTAGGCCAGTATTGCCCATTACGCATTTGAGTGGAATACTCGAGGCAAGCCAACAGGAGAAGTAACAGATGTCGAACGAAGGATATCATGAGCCAATCGAGGAACTCTCGGACGATACCCGGGACATGCACCGGGCGATCACATCCCTGATGGAGGAGCTCGAAGCCGTTGACTGGTACAACCAGCGCGTGGATGCCTGCAAGGACCCGGACCTGAAAGCCATTCTCGAGCACAACCGGGACGAGGAAAAGGAGCACGCCGCCATGGTGCTGGAATGGATTCGCCGCCGGGATCCCGCCATGGACAAGGAGTTGAGGGACTACCTGTTTACCGAAAAACCGATAGCCCACAAATAGCCTTCTTCATGACTTTATCGCCTCCTCGATAAAGTCCAGCCTGTCCTGGCCAAAATACATCGCGCCTTCCAGGAACAGGGTTGGCGCGCCGAACACCCCCCGCGCGACCGCGGCCTCGGTGTTTGCAACCAGTTCGGCTTTGACCCCCGGGTCCTGTGACAGCGCAATGAGGTCATCCGCGTCCAGGCCGGCCTCTTTCAGCACCTGGCTGACGACCGCAGGGTCTCCCATGTTTTTTTGCTCTACCCAGATCGCATCGTAGCTGCGATCCACATAGGTATCCATGCAGCCCAGGCGTCCGGCCGCTATCGCGCCCCGCATCAGGTTCAGCGTATTGATGGGGAACCAGGGGTTGAAATTGAGCGGTACGCCGTAGCGCCGCGCAAACCTGGGCAGGTCGTGTTCCAGCATGTATTTGCCTTTTGCCGGAATCGTCACCGGTGAGGCATTCCCCGTCGCCTTGAAGACGCCCCCCAGCAGCATGGGCACATAGTGGACCTGGAGGCCGTATTGCGTGCTCAACTGCCCCAGTCGTTTGTGAGCGAGGTAGGCGGTGGGACTGCCAAGGTCAAAATAGAATTCCACGGTTTTAGTCATAGGTGTCTCCGTCGTTTACCAGCGTTCAATCCAGGGGCGAATATCGAGTTCGAAGGTCCAGCCATTGCGCGGCTGGTCGTACAGCATCACGTAGTTGTCCGCGAGGTCGTCGGGGGCGACGATGCCATCCTTGAGTTTGAGCGCAGCCGATTCGGGCAGGTTGTCGCTTATCCACTGGGTGTCAACTGCGGCGTCGATGACCACGTGGGCGACATGAATGTTTTGTGGCCCGAGTTCGCGTGCCATGCTCTGGGCCAGGGCGCGCAGGCCGTGCTTGGCGCTGGCAAACGCCGCGAACCCGGCAGCGCCCCGCACGCTGGCGGTGGCGCCCGTGAATATGATGGTGCCCCGGCCCCGTTTCGTCATGTAGCGGGCCGCCTCGCGACCGGAGAGGAAGCCGGCAAAACAGGCCATTTCCCAGATCTTGAAGAACTTGCGACTGTCTGTCTCCAGTATGCCCATCGGGACATTGGCGCCGACATTGAATACCACCACATCGATCTCACCGATATCGGCCTCGATACCGGCGAACAGCTCCGTAATGGCCTCCTCCTTCCGGGCGTCACAGCTGAAAGCGTGGGCGCGATGGCCCTCGGCGGTCAAGGCCTGCACCAGTGGTGCCAGCCGCTCGCCGTTGCGCCTCGCCGCACACACTGTCAGCCCCCGGTGGGCAAACTTGCGTGCGATGGCGCTGCCTATAGCGTCACCGGCGCCGATGATCAGGGCTACCCGTTCAGTCATTCATCGTTCTCCCCGGAACAGACAATTAAAGGTTCCAAAAAAGAACTAAAGTTAGGCCCGGATCGTTGTGCTGTCAAGCACGGGCTGACAGAGCGTCGCCGGACGGGATTACAACGTAATTGCCCCTTTGGGGGCAGGAAACACTGATGCTGGCGCCATCCTGCGCTATATTTAACCGGCCTGAGATAACAACGGAGATCGAAAGAATGCAATACGCCATGCCCGGCAGCAAAGACGCCCTGTTTACCTTCAAGAGCCGCTACGAGAATTTTATAGGAGGTGAATGGGTGGCTCCCCTGGAGGGAACCTACTTCGAGAACGTGAGCCCGGTGACGGGCAAGGTGTTCTGCGAAGT
>JAZBNW010000062.1:0-12899 GCA_036350855.1 Halieaceae bacterium | reverse complement strand
CCGGCGGTCCCGGCAGGCCCGATGGCATCAGCAAGGGTTACTTCATCCGGCCCACGGTATTTTCCGGCGTGAACAATGACATGACGATCGCCCGCGAGGAAATCTTCGGCCCGGTGCTCGCCATGATCCCCTACGACACCGAGGAAGAGGCGATAAGGGTCGCCAACGACACCCCGTACGGGTTGGCGGGCTACGTGCAGAGCGGGGATATCAGCCACGCCAGGGAAGTCGCCGCGCGGATACGCGCCGGCAATGTTCACATCAATGGCGCCTCGGGCGGTTTCGATGTGCCGTTTGGCGGCTACAAGCAGTCCGGCAACGGCCGCGAGTGGGGTGCCCACGGCTTTACCGACTTCCTTGAAATCAAGGCCGTGGAAGGTTACGGCGAGTAAAGGGCGGGAAGCGTCCGGTGGCCGCCTTTGTCATGGCAATCGATCAGGGTACGACGGGGAGTACCGTCGCCCTGATGGATGCCCGCGGCAAGCTGCGGGCCAGCGTCAACAACGAGTTTCCCCAGATTTATCCCAGGCCGGGCTGGGTAGAGCACCGCCCGGCTGATATCTGGAGCTCGGTGACCCGGGGTATCCGGGCCATATTGCGCAAGAAACTGTGCCGACCGGCGGATATCGTGGCCATCGGCATCACCAACCAGCGCGAGACCGCCATGCTGTGGGATCGCCGCAGTGGCGAGCCCCTCAACAACGCCGTTGTCTGGCAGTGTCGCCGGACCACGGATTTCTGCGAATCCCTGCGCCAGGCAGGCCACGAGGCGATGATCCGGCGCAGGTCGGGGCTGGTGCTGGACCCGTATTTTTCCGCCAGCAAGTACCGCTGGTTGTTGCGCAACACGGCGGGCATCGGGCGCTTGTTGAGAGCCGGCAACGTGGCCGCCGGCACTGTCGACAGTTACCTGATCTGGCAGCTCAGCGCCGGCAGCAGCCACGTCACCGATATATCGAACGCCTCCCGCACCTCGCTGATGAACATCGACAGCACTGACTGGGACCCGCAACTGCTGGACCTGTTCGAGGTGCCCGCTTCGATCCTCCCCCGGATCGGACCCTCCTGCGGGGTGCTGGGCCATACCCGCGGTGTGGCCGGACTGCCCGACGGCATACCCATCAGCGGGGTCGCGGGGGACCAGCAGGCGGCCCTGTTCGGCCAGGCCTGCTTTGCGCCCGGCGACGCCAAGTGCACCTTTGGCACCGGCTCCTTCATCGTGATGAATACGGGGTCAGACAGGCTTCTGTCGGATTCCGGCCTGCTCACCACCGTCGCCTGGCAACTGGGGGAGGGGACCCCGCCGGTGTACGCGCTGGAGGGCGGCGCGTTCATCTGCGGCGCTGCGGTGCAGTGGCTGCGCGACGGTCTGGGTATTATCAGGACTGCGGCCGATGTCGAGGCGCTGGCGCGGAAGGTGCCCGATCACGGCGGCGTGGAATTCGTGCCCGCCCTCGCGGGTCTTGGCGCGCCGCACTGGGCGCCCCAGGCCCGGGGTACGATCACCGGTCTGACCCGGGGCAGCGGTCGCGCCCATATCGCCCGGGCCACGCTGGATGCCATGGCCCTGCAGAACGTCGACATCCTGCGGGTGATGGAGCGGGACCTGGGCCGGCGCATGCGGCCCCTGCGGGTGGACGGCGGCGCGGCCGCCAACGACCTGCTGATGCAGATTCAGGCCGACGTACTGGGCCGCAAACTGATTCGCCCCCGGGTGATCGAAACCACTGTTGCCGGCGCCTGTTACCTCGCGGGAATCGGTGTCGGCCTGTGGCGGGGCCAGGCGGATGTGCGCAAAATCTGGCAGGCGCAGCGGGAGTTCTCCCCGGCGATGACCGCGGCTACCCGACGCCGGCGCCACGCTTCATGGCACGGCGCACTGCAGCGCGCGCTGCTGCAGGTCTGAGCGCAGATGGGCGAGGTCATCCCGTTTCGCAAGCCCTCCCTCAAGGAGCAGCACAAGGGGAACACCCTGTGCCGCCACGGCCATCACAAGTGGGTGGTCGACAAGGAAAAAAAGTTTGATGTGAAGCAGGGCAAGCTGGTGACGGTTTCGCGCTGCAGCCGCTGCGGCAAGGAAAAACACCAGCTGTTGTAGCGCCCCGTCGCGGGGCACTCGCCGGTCGTAACCGGGCCGGCCTGTGCAGTCCCCGCCGCTCGAACCCTATGCCAGCCCGCCCATCAGCATGTACTTGATCTCGACGTAGTCGTCGATACCGTACTTGGAGCCTTCGCGGCCGGAACCGGACTCCTTGACGCCGCCGAAGGGCGCCATCTCGTTGGAGATGATGCCCTCGTTGATGCCGACGATGCCGTATTCCAGCGCCTCGGCAACACGCCACACACGGCCGATATCCCGGGTGTAGAAATAGGAGGCCAGGCCGAACTCGGTGTCGTTGGCCATGGCGATCACTTCCTCCTCCGTTGAGAAGCGCACAACCGGCGCCACCGGACCGAAAATCTCGTTGCGGAACACCGCCATTTCCGAGGTCACGCCGGTCAGCACCGTCGGCTGGTAAAAACAGCCGCCCAGCGCGTGGGGACCGCCGCCGAGTGCGACCCGGGCGCCGGATTCAATCGAGGTTTGCACCAGCTGGTCCACGTCGCCCACCGCTTTTTTATTCACCAGCGGACCGATCGTGATGCCGTCTTTCATGCCGTCTCCCACTACCAGCGCCGCGGTCGCCTTTACCAGTTTCTCGACAAAGGCATCGTGTACGGCGTCCTGCACGAACAGGCGGTTGGAGCACACGCAGGTCTGTCCGGCGTTGCGGTATTTGGAGATCATGGCGCCCTCTACGGCCGCGTCGAGGTCGGCGTCGTCGAAGACGATGAAGGGCGCATTGCCGCCCAGCTCCATGGAGGTTTTCTTCATCGTCCCGGCACACTGGGCCTCCAGCATTTTGCCGATCGGGGTGGAGCCGGTGAAGGTCAGCTTGCGCACCAGCGGATTGCTGGTGAGCTCGCCACCGATATCCGATGAGCCGCCCGCCACCACGTTGATGACGCCGGCGGGAACCCCGGCGCGCTCAGCCAGTTCCGCCATGGCAAAGGCGGACAGGGGTGTTTCACTGGCGGGTTTGATCACGATGGTGCAGCCGGCTGCCAGTGCAGGGGCGGCCTTGCGCGCGATCATGGCGTTGGGGAAGTTCCAGGGTGTGATCGCGGCGACCACACCGACCGGCTGTTTGATACAGACGATACGCTTGTCGGGACCGGGGCCGGGAATGACATCGCCATCGATGCGCTTGGCCTGTTCGCCGAACCATTCGACGAAGGCCGCGCCATAGGCCACCTCGCCACGGGACTCCGCCAGCACCTTGCCCTGCTCGGCGGTCATGATGATGGCCAGGTCTTCCTGGTGCTGCATCATCAGGTCAAACCACTTGCGCAGTATGTTCGCGCGCGCCTTGGCCGGCTTGCGCGCCCACTCCCGCATGGCGGTAGCCGCCGCACTGATCGCCCGGGCCGTTTCCGCCGCGCCCACTTTGGCCACCCGGGTGATCAATTCGCCACTGGCGGGATTGGTGATATCAAAGGTGGCGCCGTCGTCGGCGTCGACCCATTTGCCGTCTATGTACGCCTGGTTTTTCAGCAGGCTGGAATCGGAGAGGGAAAGCTGCATGGTGGCGCTCCTTGTGTCGTTTCTAGACCCGGGATTATCGCAGATATTGTTGCCAATAGCTGGCACCGGCACAGCAATTTATCGCTGCCGGCGCCGCTGCCGGGTGAGCCCGTGCTTGCGCACCAGACCGCGCAGCTGGTCGTAGCTCAGGCCGAGAGTATCGGCGGTGCGCCGCTGGTTGTACCCCTCCCGGGCCAGGGCCTCCTGCAGCAATTGCCTTTCGATCATCGTGACACGCTCGTTGAAGGGGAGCTGTGCAGCTGCGGTCTCGTCGGCGGCGGGGGGAGTCTCGAGCGCCGTGGTCTCCTCCTCGAAGGGAGATTTGAACGGGTCGATGACCACCTCGTCCACCGGCTCAAGGGGGTCGCCCCAGCGGTGCAGGGAGCGCTCCACCGCATTTTTCAGTTCGCGCACGTTACCCGGCCAGGGGTGCGCCATCAGCGCCTCCATCGCCCCGGGCGTGAAACCCGCGAACAGGTCCCAGCCCAGCTCCGCGCACATCTGCACGGCGAAGTGCTGGGCCAGTTCGGGAATATCCTCACTGCGCTGGCGCAGGGCGGGCAGGTGAACGACGTCGAAACTGAGCCGGTCCAGCAGGTCTTCGCGAAACAGCCCACGGGTGGCGTGTTGCTTAAGGTCGACATTGGTGGCGGCGATCACCCGCACGTCCACCCGCAGGGTGTGCTGGCCGCCGAGCCGCTCGAACTCGCCGTATTCCACTACCCGCAGCAGCTTCTCCTGCAGGCGCAGCGACATGGTTGCCACCTCGTCGAGAAACAGGCTGCCGCCCTCGGCCCGTTCGAAGCGACCCTGCCGGGGACGGGTTGCCCCGGTGAAGGCACCGGCCTCGTGGCCGAACAGCTCCGACTCCAGCAGGCTGTCGGCGATGGCGGCGCAGTTTACCTTGAGCAGGGGGGCGTCCCAGCGCCCGGAGAGGTAGTGCAGCCGTTCCGCTGCGAGTTCCTTGCCGGTGCCGCGCTCCCCCAGGACCAGGATGGGTCGGTTGACCGGGGCGAGGCGGGACACCTGGTCCAGGGCGCTGGCCAGCGACGCTGAATTGCCGATCATGCTGCTCTGGGTTTTCATGGGTTAAATATACCAATTAAAGAGGTTAAAAAAACCATATAAATGGCAATAATAACCTATTATTGAACTCGAGAAATCGCCAGTTATCCACTGTTTTAACTAAAATACCAATAAAAACAATGGAGTAGGGGATGTGGCACGGTTCCTGTATTACTGATGGCAGAGCGCAGGAGTTGTCCGGGCTCACACGACATTACCGACAGGAGACAGACCATGGGCATTTTTTCCCGTATGACCGACATCATCAACTCCAATATCAACGCCATGCTGGACCAGGCAGAGGACCCGGAAAAGATGATCCGGCTGATCATCCAGGAGATGGAAGACACCCTGGTGGAGGTGCGCAGCTCATCGGCCCGGGTGCTGGCGGATCGCAAGACGGCGGCCCGCAGGCTGGAGCAGGTGCAGGCCGAGGCGGCCAGCTGGGAGGACAAGGCGCGGCTCGCCATCAGCAAGGAGCGGGAGGACCTGGCCCGGGCCGCCCTGCAGGAAAAGCGGTCGATTGAAGAGGAGATCGCCGTGGTCGAGGAAGAGCTGAAGGCTACCGACGAGCACATCGAGCAACTCGGTGGCGAAGTTGCCCAGCTGCAGCAGAAGCTCAGCGACGCCAAGGCGAAGCAAAAGGCGATGCTGATGCGCAGCAAGACGGTGGAGTCGCGGATCAAGGTCAAGCGGCAAATGCACCGGGAGGCGCTGGACACCGCGTTCCAGCGATTTGAGCACTTCGAGCGCCGCATGGACAACCTCGAGAGCCAGCTCGACGCCATGGACCTGGGCCGCGATGTCGCGCCGGACCTGGCGGCAGAGATCAACTCGCTGGAGGAGGATGCACGCATCACCGACGAACTGGAGCGGCTGAAGTCCGAGATGGGCGGCAAGAACAGCCACTGAGCGGTTTGCCGCGGCAATTGGATAACTGGCCCATCAATGGCAGCATGACCGTGAACGCGAGGCTGCCCAAGGAAAGAGTCAATGGAATTTCTGAAATTCATGTTTGTCCCCACCATTTTATTTCTGGTGATCGTCGCGCCCATCTGGATCACCATGCACTACCGCAGTGTCAACCGCGCGGCCCGCGGGCTCACCCGTGAGGACCGGGAAACGGTGGAACATATGCTCGAGACCGTCGATAAACTGACCGACAGGATCGATGCACTGGAATCCATCCTGGATTCAGATCACCGCGAGTGGCGCCAACAACTCGACCGGCAGGGGCGCGGTCGACCCCAGAGGGAGGATAGCGTATGAATACGAACCACAAAGCTGACGGCAACTACGATGACAGGCGCTACGGTGGCGCCAACCATGGCTTCAGCGCGCGCAAGCGAGCGGGCTGGGGCATGAATCTCTACCGCAACACCCGCGATGGCAAGATCGGCGGGGTTTGCGCCGGACTTGCGGACTACTGGGACATCGCGCCCTGGGTGATGCGCCTGATGTGGGTGGGCGCTTTTCTGTTTACCGGCACTCTGGCCCTGTGGATATACCTGGCCGCATGGATACTGATGGCGCCCAGGCCCGGTCGCTGGTCCGGGGATGGCGACTGGCGGCGGGGGCGAAACGGGGCCCGCGAGGAGGCCGAGGTGACGCTCGAATACGATGAGCGGCATCACGACTACCGGCCGCGCAAGGTTTTCCGCTATACCGACAGCAGCACTGTCCGCCTCAAGCGGGCGAGGGAACGGCTGGACGCCGCCCTGGAGCGGGTACAGGCCATGGAGTCCTACGTCACCTCCCGGCAGTACGAGTTGAACAAGGAGTTTTCCAGACTCTAGGAGCCTCCCGGCGGGGCTTCCACCCCCTCGAAATATTGGCTATGCTGCTGCCATTAGTTCTGCGGTAAGGGGAGAGAGCATGCGATCAGCCGTAAAAGGCACAGGGGCAGTCTGATGGCCGTTTCCGCGCCCGTCGTGCCCCGCCCCAGTGCGCTGCTGTCCCTGACCGAGGCACATCGCGCGGTACTGGAGATTTTCTCCCTTAACCTGAGTCAAAGGCGGTTGCGTAAGATCGCCCCGCTCGGCGACGGGCACCCGGTGATGGTGCTGCCGGGATTCATGGGGGACGATGGTTACAACGCGGCCATGCGACGCTTTCTCGGCGGTCTCAATTACAGCGTGTACGGCTGGGGGCAGGGACGCAACCTGGGTCCCCGGGGTGGCGTACTGGAGGGATTGCAGGAGCGTATGCACGAGTTGCACGAGCGCCATGATGCACCGATCTCGCTGGTGGGCCACAGCCTCGGCGGCATCTTTGCCAGGGAGCTGGCGCGGGAATTCCCCGACAAGGTCAGGCAGGTGATCTCCCTGGGCAGCCCGTTTGGCCGGGGGCGCATGGCGGCATCGGTGCCCGCCCGCCTGTTCAGCGCGCTGAATCCGCCACAGGACCTGCCGATCGACCAGGAGCTGTTGCACCATGCGCCCCCGGTGCCCACCACCTCGATCTACTCCAAGGGCGACGGCATCGTCCACTGGCAGACCACGGTTCAGCACGACGGCCACCAGCGCAGCCAGAACATACAGGTCCGGGGCAGCCACTGCGGTATGACCCTCAACCCCGCAATCTGGTACCTCGTCGCGGACCGCCTGGCCACGCATCCCGACCAGTGGCGGCCCTTCGAACGCAGCAACTGGCGCAGCCTGGTGTATCCCGCTGGCGAGCTGGCCCGGCCCGCTGCTCAGAACAACTCGAACTGACCGCTGCTGTTGCCCGCGCCCTTGCGCGCTGGCGCGGTGAACAGGTCGGTGCGGGAACTGGCGTCGCTACCTTCACTGCGGGCGAGACCCAGCCGCTTGCAGGCCACCCTGAAGCGCTGGGACAGAAGCTCGGCAAACGTGCCGGTGCCTCGCATTCGATGGCCGAAGCGGCTGTCGTTGTCGCCGCCGTCGCGGCACTGGCGCAATACACTGATCACGTGTCGCGCCCGCAGCGGATAATGCTGCTGCAACCACTCGAAAAACAGCTCCCGTATCTCCCGGGGCAGACGCAGCAGAATGTAGGCCGCTGCCGTCGCGCCGGCGTCGCGGGAGCGGCCGAGAATGGTTTCCATTTCACTGTCGTTGAGGGCGGGTATCACCGGCGCGAACAGCACCGTGACGGGTATTCCCGCCGCAGCGAGCGCTTCCGCGGCCGCCAGCCTGGCCGGGCCCGAGGCCGCCCGGGGCTCCAGTGTCCGCTTGAGGTTTGCATCCAGGGTGGTGATGCTCATGGCCACCGAACACAGGCCATCCGCGGCCATCTCGGCCAGGATGTCGATATCCCGGGTCACCAGGGCGCCCTTGGTGATAATGGCCACCGGGTGGCGCTGGCGCTGCAGCACCTCCAGCAGCTGACGGGTGATCCGGTGCTCCTTTTCAATCGGCTGGTAGGGGTCGGTATTGGCGCCCAGGGTGATGCAGCTGCAGGCATAACCGGGTTTGGCGAGTTCCCGCTCCAGCAGGGTCGCGGCATTGCGCTTGTAGGTCAGGCGGGTTTCGAAATCGATCCCGGGGGACAGGTCGAGGTAGGCGTGGGTAGGGCGCGCATAGCAGTAGATACAGCCGTGTTCGCAGCCCTGGTAGGGGTTTATCGACTGGGAGAAGGGGATATCCGGGGAGCGGTTGCGGGAGATGATGCTGCGGGCATCCACCGCGCGGCACTCGGTGACCGGCGTGGGCCCCTCCACACCGTCGTCCCAGTCGATGCGCGTGGGCTGGTAGCGGGAGCCCCGGTTGCTCAGGGCTCCGCGCCCCGCGCGCACACTGCGCTGCCCGATGATGATGTCACTCCTGCTGGTCACGGCTGAACCTGCTTTCTTCGGATACTGTACAAAAAAACAGTATACGCCCCGCTTGGGTCGGCGCAAGGTTTTGCTTTAGTCTGCGTGCACCGAACGCCGCGCTACAGGGGACTTGATGCTGCATCGCATCTGGCTGGGTTTTTTTGTCGTCGCCTTTATCAGCGCACTCTACCAGTGGCTGGGCCTGGGAGACTCCGAGGTGTTCCAGCGCATGGTGGCGGCGCTGTTCGATATGGCGCGCCTGTCGGTGGAACTGGCGATCGGCCTCATCGGCCTGATGGCCCTGTGGCTCGGAATCGTCGCGATAGGGGAGGCCAGCGGCCTGGTCGACAAACTGGCCCGCATGCTCTCGCCCCTGTTCACCCGGCTCATGCCGGAGGTACCGGCGGGCCACCCCGCGATCTCCTCCATGACCCTCAATCTCGCCGCCAATATCCTCGGCCTGGACAATGCCGCCACGCCCCTGGGGATCAAGGCGATGAAGGATCTGCAGTCGCTCAACCCGACACCGGCGGTGGCGACGAATGCGCAGATCCTGTTCCTGGTGCTCAACACGTCCGCGGTGACACTGTTCCCGGTCACCATCCTGCTTTACCGGGCGCAACTGGGGGCGCCGGATCCGGCGTCGGTGTTCATTCCGATTCTCATCGCCACCTCCTGCTCGACCCTGGTGGGGCTGCTGGTGACCGCATGGGTGCAGCGCATCAGGCTGGCGGACACGGTAGTGCTGGCCTTTCTCGGGGGTGGTTTCGCCCTGCTGCTGGCGCTGGTGGGCTGGTTTGCCACGCTTGGCGCCGATGAGCTGCAGCGCCAGTCCAGCCTGCTCAGCAACCTGTTGATCATCTGCCTCATCATGTTGTTCCTGTGGACGGCGCACCGGCGCTCGGTGAATGTCTACGATACTTTCATCGAGGGGGCGCGCCAGGGTTTCGAGACCGCTATCGGCATCATTCCCTACCTGCTGGCCATGCTCGTCGCAATAGGCCTGCTGCGGGCCAGCGGCGCGCTGGACGTCGCCATGAGCGGCCTGCGCGACCTCGTCGCCCTGGGTGGCTGGGATGCCCGCTGGGTGGACGCCATGCCGACCGGGCTGATGAAGCCACTGTCGGGCTCCGGTGCCCGGGCCATGATGATAGATACCATGAACACCTTCGGCGTGGACTCCTTCCAGGGACGCCTGGCGGCGACCATGCAGGGCTCGACCGAAACCACCTTCTACGTGCTGGCGGTCTATTTCGGCGCGGTAGGCATCCGCCACACCCGTTACGCCCTGGCCTGCGGCCTGGCGGCGGATGCGGCCGGCATAAGCGCAGCGATCGCCGTCGCCTACTGGTTCTACGGCTGATCCCCGGGTGGGCTCCGCGCCCCGGCCGGGCCCCGCGATTTCCGGGAAATCACCCCGACGATGCTATATTTGCGATTTTGTAGTGAATGGCAGTGACAGTCATGAATAAAACCCCGAGGGACGATTACTCCCTGCTTGGCAGTTTTGTTATCCCCGTGGCCCTGACCCTGCGCCAGTTCGGTATCGATCCCCTGGAGATCATGGAACAGGTGGGTATCGACCTCGCCCGGGGCGCCGACCCCGACTGGCGAGTGAGCCGCGCGGACTTCGGCGAATTGATGACGCGCTGCGTCGAGGACAGCGGCGAAGAGGCCTTCGGTTTACTCGCATCCGAGCAGCTCCAGCCCCAGGTGCTGCACAGCCTGGGGCTGGCCTGGCTGGCCAGTGATACGGTCTACGACGGCCTGCAGCGATTGCAGCGATTCAGCGCCCTGGTCAGCAGCGGGATCGTACTGCGGCTGGAAGAGGAGGGCGAACGGGTCCACCTCCACCTGAGCACGGCACCGGGTCTGGCGCCGGTGGTACCCGCCAGCGAGGATTACGCGGTGGGGGTTGTCACCCGCATGTGCCGCCTGACCCTGGGGGAATTCCTCGCACCTGTCATCATCCGGATGAGGCGGACGCCGCCGGCGCAACCGGAGCGCTGGGAATACCTGTTGTCCAGCCGGGTCCTGTTTGCCGATGAGGATCCGCGGGTGACCTGGTCCCGGGCGGATATCATGGAGCCGCTGGTGACCGGTGATCCGCAACTGGCGCGCATCAATGACGAACACTCTGCGGCCTACCTGGACAGTTTCATGGCCCGCTCCACCACCCGGGAGGTGGTCGACAAGATTATCGAGCGACTGCCCGATGGCGCGCCCAACCAGCCGCAGATAGCCGCCGCCCTGCATGTCAGCAACCGGACCCTGCAGCGCAAGCTGCGCGAGGAGGGCAACAGTTTCACGGGCCTGCTGCAGGACACCCGCCTGCAACTCGCCCGCAAGTACCTGAGCAGCCCTGGTCGCTCTGTCGTCGAGACCGCCTACCTGCTGGGTTTTTCCGAGCCGAGCACCTTCTCCAGGGCGTTCAAGCGCTGGACCGGGCAGTCCCCGGCGGAGTACCGCGAGCTGCCGCCCCAGAGAGCCTGAGCGCCCGCTACTACCCCGGCCCTTGATCTGCCGCAGTGGCCGGATCGGTGTGAGGCCGTATAATCCCCGGGGAGTGCTGTTCACCTTCGGGGATTTTTCATGGCCAAACTGTTGATCATTGCTGACATGGGGCGCCAGTGCGCGGCCACCCCGAGAGGCCTGGAGCTGGCTGCAAGGCTGGGGCTCGCGGTGGACGTGGTGGCCTTTACCCATGCACCCCTGGGCGGCCTCAATATCAAGGCCGGGGAAAAAGCCAATCTGCGCAAACGCCTGTTGGACGAGCGCGAACAAACAGTGCAGGCCCTGATCGACACCTATCGCAGGGATGGGCAGAAGGTATCCCTCAGGACCGTGTGGGAGAAAGACCTGCAGCCCTGGATCAACAAACGGTGCGCCGGAGGCGCTTATGTCGCGGTGGTCAAGACCGGCCACCGCAGCGAATCCCTGGTCCACACCTCCCTCGACTGGCAGTTGTTGCGCGAATGTCCCGCGCCCGTCCTGATTGTCGCTGAAAAGAAGTGGCACCGGACCCGGCCTGTGCTGGCCACCCTCGACCTGGGCAGCTCGGCGGCCACCAAGCGCAGCCTCAATCGCCGGGTGCTGGAGACTGCAAAAGCACTGGCCGAAGCGCTGGGGGTGGAACTTGAGATCATTACCGCCATCGAGGTACCCGTGTTACTGGCAGACCTCGACCTGGTGGACCCCGGGACCTATGCGCGGGAGGCCCAGGCCGCCATGCAGCCGCGCATTGCTGAACTGGCAAAGGCGTTCGATGTCCCGCAGGAGAGCTTTCACTGCAAGCGGGGCCCGGTAGAGCGGGTGATCGCCAGCCAGGCGGCGAAGGTGGGCGCGCAAATCGTGGTCATGGGCACCGTGGGCCGCACCGGGGTAAAAGCCCGGCTGCTTGGCAACACCGCGGAGAAGGTCCTGGGCCACCTGAAAACGGACGTGCTCGCGATCAAGCCCTGAGCCCGGTATTTTTTTCGTCCCGGTTCTGTGCCCCAGCACGCAAATTTTTTCACAAAAATTTGCATTCTTTCCACGCTGGTCTATCTTGGTTAATGCATGCCCTCCCCGGGCATGCAAACACGTCCCCTGGCCTATGTTTCTGCCCCGAAGCATATGGCTATTGGCCCGCAGCCCAACCCTGGATTGCGGGCTTTTTTTTGGCTTTTAATCAAAGTCTAGTGTGCATTATTTAATGTGAATTCTAGAAAAGGGTCGCCGGCCTGGCGCAAATGGTCACGCCCTTGTCGCCCGCAGCCATGTCTGGCAGTGCACTCGTCCCCTATCATTTGCCCCGTATCGATGGTCACCGTCCCCGGGGATCGTCACCCGGTAAACAAGGAGCGAGCGATGCACGAGCTGGTAAGCAGAATCAGGGAACCCGAGTTGTGTTATGTGTTTGCCAAAAATGCCAGGCGTAACGGACACCCCGAACTCGCCCTGCAGGCCTATCGCCACGCGGTGGACCTGAGGGCCCGGCAGCATGCCGTGGCCTGCCCGGCCGAGGCTGCCGCCCTGCGCGCCATCTACGCCTATGAGGAAGCCCTGAGCTACAGCCGCGGCAAGCGCACCCGGGCCACAGGCACCTGGCAACTGGTGAATCGTCACGGCCTCCTCAGCGCAGTGCACAAGCGACTGCATTCCCGCAACGGCGATGACGTCCAGCCGGTCCTGGCCGAGCTGGGAATGGAAGACTACAGCTTCAGCGCGGTGGAGGCGGCTTTTCCAAATGCCTTCCAGGCGGAGGCCGCCTAGGGCAGCCAACGATCCCTACCTTGGCCCGGCCCCGGCGCTACGTGGGGAACAACCGGGCTCTTTTTCGGGCTCGAAGCGCAAGGATTATGAAGACGGTCGATCTCACAGGCGGCACCGGCGGTGCGGTGATAACGCTGGAGCTGAACGAGCTCGAGCTGACCACGCTGGTCGCCCTGG
>JAZBNW010000061.1:0-2457 GCA_036350855.1 Halieaceae bacterium | reverse complement strand
TGCTTCGATTTCCGCATAAGCTGACGCTTGCGCACTGAACGCTTTGCGGCACATTGAACAATGGCAGGACCGCGCACTGTGGAGGGCGCCGTTAACCACATAGGCTATTGCCCCACAGAAACACGACCCTCGAATTTGCATGACGATTCCTTTTTGAGCCTAACAGTCCGTTAATCGGGCCTTCAGCCCGATAATAATTAATATCGGGAGGCACTGATAAGATATTCGCGTGACACGTTTTCCATGCCACCTGAACACTCCTGATCTCACCATGCGATTTCGCTCATTTGTCGTCATATTACGCCAACAACTTCCCACGGGCTCGAGTCTACCGCGATAATCAGGCTAGTCATTTCCCGCTGGCCGCGCAACGTCTCCGGAGGCTTCCCGCCGCAATCGTGAATTCCTCTCCCTTCTTACGCGCCCTAGAAGAGCATATGCTCGTGCGGCGCTACAGCCGGCGAACCGTCAGGTCCTATCTTTACTGGATCAGATACTTCATCGTTTTCAACGGGAAACGACATCCGGCCGAACTGGGGCCGGTTCATGTAGAGGCGTTTCTCACATACATGGCAGTCAGTCGGCTCGTCTCGTCCGCCACCCAGGCCATCGCCCTCAACGCACTGGCGTATCTTTACAATAAGTTTTTGCAACAACCGCTCGGCGACGTTTCCGGGTTTCGTCGCTCCACCCGGGAACGCAAGCTCCCGGTCGTGCTGACACGGGAGGAGGTCGCCGCACTGCTGGGTCGGCTCGAAGGCCGGCATAAGCTGATGGCATCTATCCTGTATGGCTCCGGCCTGCGCCGTATCGAACTGGTACGCCTGCGGGTGAAGGACGTGGACACGGACCACCTGCAGCTGCAGATCTGGCGTGGCAAGGGTTCAAAGAACCGGCTGGTTACACTGGCGCCAGAGCTGTGTGACTCTCTCGCCCGACAAATACGCATGGTCGATCTGCTACTCCAGCAGGACCTTGTCCAGCCCGGCTACGCCGGTGTAAAAATGCCCGATGCGCTCGACCGCAAATACCCCAACGGGGCCCGGTCCCTGGCCTGGCAATACCTCTTTCCCTCAACCCGGCTCAGCCTTGAACCGGGCACCACGCACCTGCGGCGCCACCACATGGATGAAACCAATATCAATAAGTTCCTTCGGGTGGCGGCCCGGGCCGCGGGCCTGCCAAAGCAGATCGGCAGCCATACCCTGCGCCACTCATTCGCTACCCACCTACTGCAGTCGGGCGCAGACATCCGCACGGTGCAGGAACAACTGGGCCATGCGGACGTAAAAACCACGGAAATCTACACGCACGTCCTCAATCGCGGCGCCCGCGGCGTACGCAGCCCGCTCAGCGATCTCTGAACGGATTTGACAGAACCCAAAATACTGTATATTCATACAGTATATGTCAAGCTACGCCGAACTCCACTGCCTCAGCTGCTACAGCTTCCTGCGCGGCGCCTCCCACCCCTTCGAGCTGGTGGAGCGCGCGGCCGCGCTGGGTTATGCCGCCCTGGCGGTCACTGACGAGTGTTCGCTATCGGGCATCGTCAAGGCGCATGTGGCCGCAAAGGAGCACGGCATCAAACTGATCGTGGGCAGCGAGTTCGGCCTGGTCGAGGGCATCAGGCTGGTGGCGCTGGCGCCCTCCCGGGCGGCCTACAGCGAGCTGTCCGGGCTGATCAGCATGGCGCGGCGGCGCAGCCCCAAGGGCGAGTACCGGGCCACCTTGCGGGACGTGATCTTTCACCTGAAACGCTGCCTGCTGATCTGGTTGCCCGGGGATGCCGATGAAGCCAGCCGGGCCTGGGGCCTGCAGCTGGGCCGCTTGTGCCGGGGGCGGGTCTGGCTGGGCGTCACCCACCTGCTGGGCAATGACGAGGTGGCGCGTTACCTGAGGCTGTACGAGCTGGCGCAGGCGCTGGATATCCCCATGGTGGCCTGTGGCAATGTGCAGATGCACAGCGCCGGTCGCAAACCCCTGCACGACGTGTTCACCGCCCTGCGCCACAACACCAGCATCGCCCAGCTGGGCCGGCGCCGCCTTGCCAACAGCCAGCAGCATTTGCGCCAGCTTGCCAAACTGCAAACGCTCTACCCCGTCGCCCTGCTGGAAGAGACGCTGCATATCGCCGGCCTGTGCAATTTCAGCCTGGACGAGCTGCGCTATGAATACCCCGAGGAAGCGGTGCCCGCCGGTTACACCGCCAGGCGCTACCTGCGCGAACTGGTGGCGCAGGGCAGCTCGGTGCGCTGGCCCCGGGGAGTGCCGGGGGACATACAACAGCGTATCGACACCGAACTGGCCCTGATCGAGGAACTGGACTACGAGTACTACTTCCTCACCGTGTACGACATCGTGCGCTTCGCACGCTCCCGCGACATCCTCTGCCAGGGCCGTGGCTCCGCCGCCAACTCGGTGGTGTGTTACTGCCTGTTCATCACCGAGGTGTCA
>JAZBNW010000060.1:0-4522 GCA_036350855.1 Halieaceae bacterium | reverse complement strand
TGGCTGCAGGAGCATGCTTCGCGCCTGCAGCTGGAATGTGACTCGCAGCTGATAGTCATGAAGGATTCGCGGGCGATTGACATCGATGACCGGAGGCGACTCGCGGCGGCTATCGAGGCACAACCGGCGCAGCATATCCTGATTCCCCACGGTACCTATACGATGCCCGAGACCGGCCTCTATTTGCGCGCGCACCTGGGCGCCGATGCCCTGGGAAAAAACATCATTCTGGTGGGCTCGCTGGTTCCCCTGGGGGAGCCAGGCTCCGACGCCCCGGCGGCGCTGGAGTTTGCGGTGGAAAATTTGCGCGCCGGACCCGCCGGCGTCTGGATAGCGATGGGCGAGCGACTCTGGCACCCGGGGGCGGTCGTAAAAGACGCTGTCAGCGGGCGGTATATTGCCCGTTGACCCGGGCAATCAAGTCCTTTCATCGATTGTATTGGAAGCAGGAAAAACTTCATGCGCTACAGCAGAATGCCGATAGAAATAGAATCACCGGAAGAGCTTGGATACGACAGTATCAAATACAACCTGAGCGAATCATCCTACACCGATGCGCTATTGAAGGATTTGACTCTCGATATTGGTGATCTCGTCCTGTCCTACGGTGATCACAAGGGCCTGCCAGCCCTGCGCAAGTTGATCGCTGGCCAGGGGCCGGGCCTGGCTGCGGACCAGGTGTTGGTGACCGCAGGGGCCGCGGCGGCGTTGTTCATAGTGGCTACCTCGCTGCTGGAGGCGGGCGATGAGATGGTGGTGGTGCGCCCCAATTACGCTACCAATATCGAAACCCCCAGGGCAATTGGGGCAAAAATTCACTTTATCGACCTGCAATTCGATAGTGGCTTTCAGATTGATATCGATGCCATCTCCCGCGCGATAAACGCGAGCACGCGTTACGTTTCCATCACTCATCCCCACAACCCTACTGGCGCTGCCGTGCCACTGCCGACGATCAAGGCGCTTATTGCGCTGTGCGAACAGCACGGTTGTTACCTGCTTGTCGATGAAACCTACCGGGACATGGTATTTGCTGACAAAACGCCTGTCGCCGCCAGCCTGAGTGACTGTGTGATAACAGTGAGTTCATTGTCCAAGACCTATGGCCTTCCCGGCATACGGATCGGTTGGTTGATTACCCGCAACACATCACTCATGGAGAAATTCCTGGCCGCCAAGGAACAGATCTACATCTGCGGCTCGGTGGTTGATGAGGAGATTGCGTTTCACTACCTGCGGCAGCGCGACGCCTGTTTAGTGAAGATACAGACCGATATCCAGGCCAAATTTGCCGTCGTCAGGGACTGGCAGCAGCAGAGCGAGTGGCTGGAGTGGGTGGAGCCGCAGGGTGGCGTCGTCTGTTTTCCGCGCATGATCGACCCGCAGGGCCATGATATCGACGCGTTTTACCGTATCCTGATGGATGACTATGCGACCTACGTGGGTCCTGGCCACTGGTTCGAGATGCCGCGCCATTACTTCAGGCTAGGCTACGGCTGGCCGGCGATGGACGAGCTTCGCGGCGGGCTGGAAAATATCGACAAGGCGCTGCGCGGCTCGCGTCAAAGGGCGCTTCGCTAGATAGCAGCTATGTGTCGGGTTTAATGTGGAGGATGGCAATGAAGGCTATGAAACTGGATATGGAATTCGTCAGGCGGCAATTTCCCCAGCTGCAGGATGAACCGGAGTTTGTGTTTTGTGGCAACGCCGGGGGCAGCTATGTCGCCCAGGCCGTGATAGACAGCCTTGATCATTACAACAGGCACTTGCGGGTACAGCCCTATTCACCGTACCCGTCGTCCCGGTCGGCGGGCCAGGCGATGGATCGGGCTCGTACTGGCTGGTCGCAGGCACTGAATATAGGTGAAAACGAGCTGACCATAGGCCCTTCCACCTCAATGAACAGCTATGTCATGGCGCAGGCACTGGGTGCCGATTGGGGCCCGGGGGACGAAATCGTGGTGACACAGCAGGATCACGAGGCGAATCACGGCGTTTGGCGGCGCAAGGCGGAGGCGCAGGGTGCGCTAGTCAGGGAGTGGCCCGTCGATCCCGAGACGGGATTACTGGACCCGGATGCGCTGTTTCCCCTGCTGAACGAGCGTGCCCGCTGGGTATTTTTCACCCACTGCTCAAATATCATCGGTACGGTTAATCCGGTGGCGAAAACAGTGTCGGGTATTCGACAGCGCTGCGGCGCCAGAGTCTGCGTTGATGCGGTCGCCTACGCACCGCACCATATCGCTGATATGAAAGCGCTGGATGTCGATATCTACATGTTCAGTCTCTACAAGGTGTTTGGTCCACACCAGGGTCTGATGTACCTGCGTGCTGAGCTGCAGGAGAGCATGCAGCCACAGAGCCATTATTTTATCCAGGGCGACAGCCACAAACGATTCAACCCGGCGGGACCGCAGCATGCCCAGGTGGCCGCCTGCCAGGGGGTGCTGGATTATTTCGCGGCGGTGCATCGGCATCACGGCGGCAGCGAGTCGGTATCGGTGACGGCCATGATGCAGTCAGTCCATGCAATGACGGCCTCCCACGAGGCCCGGCTGGCCGCCCCCTTGATCGATTACCTGGCCCATGCACCGCGGGTCAGGCTGCTGGGCAAGACCCACTGCAGGGATGGTGACCGGGCGGCAACAATTGCCTTTCAGCCACAGGACAAATCAGCTGGCGATGTGGCAACGGCCCTGCAGGCCCGTGGCATCGGCGCCGAGCGGGGGCATTTCTATGCCCACAGACTGATGACCAGCCTGGGGATTGATCCGGCGGACGGCGTGGTGAGGATTTCCCTCGTCCACTACAACACCGGTGCGGAGGTCGACAGGATACTTGTCGCTCTCGAACAAGCCCTGCAGTGAGTATCAGGCCTGGCGGTTATCCGGAAAGACCACTTTGAGCACCTCGGCGATGAAATCATTGTGCGCGGCCTGGTCGTAATTCAAGGTGCCGCAAAGCGACAAGCGCTGCTCGGGACAGTAGGACATGAAGGATCCCCAGTGACCCAGGTGGCCCCAGAGGTGCATTCCGTGAATTTGTTTCCTGCCCACGCCCATGGCGTAGTAGTAGTTCGCGGAGGCCTCCGGACCGGTAAGAAACCTGTCCAGGGTATCTATACTGCCGAACAGGCGGCAGTTGAACAGCCCTCGCAGGAAGCGCGTGATGTCTTCCAGGGTGGAGACATGCCCGCCGGCGGCCCAATCCACGCTGCCGTGTATCTGCAGGGCATCGATATAGTTGCCCTCCATCACCACGTAGGGGTGTGACAGCGCGCTGCGCGGTTCTTCATAGCCCTCCAGCCAGGTCTCCCCCATGTCCAGGGGGTCGAAGATACGCTCCCGGCATAACTGCCAGTAGGGCGTTGCGGTGATGCTTTCCAACAGAATCCCCAGCAGCACGTAACCGGTATCCGTATAGGTATAGTTTTCCCCCGGCGCGCCCACCAGGCTGGTATGAGCGCAGGCCCAGCGGCTAATTTCCGCAGGCGTGCGCGCCCGGCCGGGGTCCGCGGCGATTTCCATAAGCCATTCCTGCGAGAGCGCGAAATCGTTGAAACCTGCACGGTGCTCGAGCAGGTGCTCGATGGTAATGTGGCTCACCACATGGCCTTCTGCCACCGGTACCAGCGCGGCGATATCCTGCGGCAGGTAATCGCTGATCGGGTCTGCCAGGGTCAGTGATCCGCGCTCCAGCAGTTGGGCGACCAGCACCCCGGTGAAGGTTTTGCTCATGCTGGCAATGCGAAAACCCGCATCCACGCTGAGCGTTTCTCTCCCCTCCAGCGAGCTCATCCCCGCCGCGCCAGCCCAGTCAAGGCCGTGTAGCGGCGCGTGCACGGCCAGCAGCACGCCGGGCGCATCAGCTGCCGCTTGCTCGATCAGGGCCTGCAGAGCCTCACCCCTAGTTTGCAGTTGCGTACTCGGCGCCGCCAAATTAACCCCCCACTTGTGTGTTGCCAGCTGCTGTATCTATGCTAATATGAACACCGTTCATATAATATGTCAACTCGTCTCCGCAGAGGATAACAGAGGTGATCGCACCCACCGCAAAACCGGTTCCCAAATTGCACGGGGCCAATGGCCGTAACATACCCTGGTTGCTGCGGGCGCAGGCTGCCGCGCGGGCGGATCACCCGTTTATTATCTGGGCTCCCTTCGACCAGCCTGCCACCAGAATCAGTTACGCTGAATTTTATTCCCGGGTGCTTTCGCTTGCCGCCGGTCTGCGGGCTCGTGGCGTACGCGAGGGCGATATCGTGCTGTTGCACATGGATAATTGCCCGGAGTTCCTGCTGGCATGGCATGCCTGTTCACAGCTGGGTGCCGTGGTGGTCACCACCAACACCCGCTCCAGCGAGGAGGAACTGGGCTACTTTATCAACCACTGTAAGGCGGGCGTGGCCATTACCCAGCCGGCCTACCTGCCACTGGTTCGGCGCAGCGGCCCGCAACTTTCGTGGGTGGGATGCAGCGATCACGACGCGGGGGTGGCGGCGAAGCTTGCCGATGGAGCTGTG
>JAZBNW010000059.1:0-8699 GCA_036350855.1 Halieaceae bacterium | reverse complement strand
TCTCAGCGAGCTGGGCGACGATGGCGAATGGTCGGTAGAACCCGGGGAGGAGGCGCAGTACAAGACCCGAATCGTGGTGAAGCGCCCCATTGACCCCGCGGATTTCAGCGGTGATGTCCTGATCGAGTGGCTGAATGTCACTACCGGTTTCGAATTGCCGGTCAGCTGGGGCACCGGCCAGCTGGAAATGCGGCGTGGCGGCGCCGTATGGGTCGGGGTTTCTGCACAGATCGTGGGCATCGAGGGCAATCCCAGTGGCGGCCTTCCCCTACCCCTCTTCCTGAAAGCGGTGGACCCGGAACGCTACGGCTCACTGCTGCACCCCGGAGACAGTTTTTCCTTCGATATATTCACCCAGGTCGCCCAGGCCATTCGCAGCCCGGAGGGTATCGACCCCCTCGACGGTCTGGAGGCGCAGCGACTGATAGCCTATGGGCAGTCCCAGTCCGCAGGCCGACTGGTCACCTATGTCAATGCGATTCATCCGCTGTACAACGCCTACGACGGCTACATGATCCACAGCCGTGGCGATAGCAGTTCCCCGCTGGCCCAGGACCCGCAGGTTGCGATTCCGACACCCGGTGCCGTCAGGGTCCGCACCGACCTGAATGTGCCGGTGATGACTTTCCAGACCGAGACCGATGTACTCTTGTCGGGTTACTCCGCCGCGCGCCAGCCGGACACGGACCTGATTCGCGCCTGGGAAGTGGCCGGAACCGCCCACCTTGACTACTACACTTTTGATGCCGGCCGCGACGACACGGTGGGAGACCCGGTCTTCGCATCCGTGGCGGAGGAAAGCTCCATCCTGGGCTTCATCAACTGTGACAAGCCCATGAATAACGGACCACAGCATTACGTCTTCAATGCCGCCGTGCGCGCGCTCAATGCCTGGGTGGCTGGCGGGGAACCACCCCCGGCCTCACCGCTGCTGGAATTGAATGACGACGGGTCGGACTATCGCTACGACGACCTCGGTAACGTGCTGGGCGGCATTCGCACACCCTATGTCGACGCGCCCTCGGCACTGTTACGCGGTGAGGCGAACCTGGGCCCCAGTTTCTGCTTCCTGTTCGGCACCACCTCGCTGTTCAGCGCCGGACAAATGGCCAACCTCTACGGGGACGAGGCCGGATTTGTGGCGGCGGTTACCGAGGCTGCCGAGTCGGCCGTGGCCGCCGGCTTCCTGTTGCAGGAAGATGCCGACGCCATCATCGCCTGGGCACCACAGCAGTGGCGGTCACAATCCGGGGAATAATGACAGGCGTAAATCGCGACAGTCTCACAGCTCAGAGTTCGGGGCGATGCCAGGCCCTGGGGTCGATCCGGTAGTAATTCGCCAGTTCACCATACAGGTCGGGATGCCTGTCGTGTAACTGGTGGGGCATTTCAAAAAAGGTTTCCGTCGCAACCGCAAAAAACTCCGCCGGGTTTGTCGCTCCGTATTGATCCAGCAGGGTGTGATGGCCCAGCATACTGGACGCGGCCAATTCCTCGAAGTTCTCGGCAAAGATCGTCGCCCAGGCTTTGTAGCTGTTGCGGCGCAGTGGCGGGGCGCCATTGGTCGATCCGGACTCGGCATCCAACTGGTGCGCAAATTCATGTAAAACCACATTGTGCCCGTCGGTAAAATCAGCCGCGCCTTTCTCGACATCGTCCCAGGAAAGGATGACTTTGCCGTTACTCCAGGACTCGCCTAGCAGGCTGTGCTCTGCGCTTGCCACGGTGCCATCGGGCTGGTGCTGCTCCCGCTCGACGATAAACCCGGTGGGGTAGACCAGCACAGACGAGAGATCAGGGTATATCGCTCCCCCCCTGTTGAGCAAAAGCAGGCAGGCCTCCGCTGCGATCGTCACCCGCATTTCATCGGTGATGACCAGGCCGCCGCAACCGTAAAAGCGCTTGTCCGCTATAAACTGCTTTATCAACTGCTGCAGCCTGGCCTGCTCCTGTGGTGACAGGGAAAAATACACGGGCAGGCGCTTCGTAATAATCTCTTGCCAGGCTACCGGGAACGGGCTGCCAAGCAGCTTTTTTGCTCGCCAGCGAGTCAGGTAAAAGTACAGTGCAAATGCGATGAAAACGGCCAGTATGGGCAAAATAGCTATCATAGACGCGCGACTTGGGGAGGGGATGCCCGGTTTCAGGAATACAAGCCGCTAAAGGCTACACAACATACGGTCAGGCGGATAGACTGATCCCCGCATTTTTGGTCATATCAAAAGGAAAACGGCGTGGCATATGAACTTACCGGCAAAATAAAGCTGATTCAGGAAGCAAAAACATTCGACAGCGGCTTCACCAAGCGGGAAATGGTCGTCATCGTCGAAGACGGCAAATACCCCCAGGAAATAAACCTCGAATTCGTCCAGGACAAGGTCGCCCTGCTGGACAGCCTGCAGCCGGGGCAGGAGGTGACGGTCTCCTTTGACATCCGCGGGCGCGAGTACAACGGGAGATACTTCAATAATCTCCAGGGCTGGAAAGTCGTCCCCGTGGGCGAACAGGCAGGGTTTTCCGCCGCTGGCCAGGCGGAAGCCCCCCCCTTTCCCAGCCCCTCTGATTTCGACGAGGACATCCCCTTCTAGGCGGTGCGGGCACAACACTGCGCTGCCGCAGCAGCAGAAATACATCGTTAGAGGGTACAGATTTCCGATCCAACCCGGGGATTGGCACCCCGGACGTTTCCCTCAGTTCGGTCTGGCCGATGGTTTTCTCAGCGAAAACGGTCTTGTTCCGGAGCCCCGTCGCTCTATAGTTCATGCCTCGACGCAATTCCCACCTCACCATAAAGCGAGTGCAGCCCATGACCCCCCAGCAACACCAGTCGGCCCATGACAGTGCGACAAAAACCCCGGCATCGCGACCGCAACGCTTCAGCCAGTGGATCCAGGACCCAATGGGTTCGGTGATTGCCGCTTCGGTAGCCACCATCGGTTCCTTCGGTGTGGTGTTGTCGGGCATGTGGGCTATCAACGTAGCCCTGAACTAGCCGGTTATCGACATCCCGCCCACTGGCCTCCAAGCCGGGGGCCAGCGCTAAAGAACCCACAAAAAAGGGCGAAGACCGAAGTCTTCGCCCCAGGCAGAGCACCGACAGCGCCAGCTATCAGAAGTCGTCCATGTCAGGCATGGCCGGGGCCGAGGCTTTGTCGGGCTCGGGCAGCTCCGACACCATGACTTCGGTGGTGATCATCAGGCCCGCGATGCTCGCCGCGTTCTGCAGTGCAGAGCGTGTCACCTTGGTCGGGTCGATAATGCCCATCTCGAGCATATCACCGTATTCCTCGGTCTGGGCGTTATAGCCATAGCTGCCGTCTTTTTCGCGCACCCCGCTCAGTACCACACTGGGCTCGATACCCGCATTGGCGACGATCTTGCGGAACGGCTCCTCCAGGGCTCGCAAGGTCAGGTTCACGCCCACCGCCTGGTCGTGGTTGGCGGTCTCCACCTTGCCGCGAATCTTGTCGGCGATGCGCACAAGGCTCACCCCGCCACCGGGTACGATGCCCTCCTCGACTGCCGCCCGGGTCGCATGAAGGGCGTCGTCCACGAGATCCTTCTTCTCCTTCATCTCGATTTCGGTGGCCGCGCCGACCTTGATCACCGCCACCCCGCCGGCCAGTTTCGCCAGGCGTTCCTGCAGCTTCTCGCGATCGTAATCGGAGCTGGTATTGTCGATCTCGGCCCTGATCCGGGCGATACGGGCGTCGATGTCGGACTTCTTGCCAGCACCGCTGACGACTGTGGTGTTGTCCTTGTCGATCACCACCCGCTGGGCACTGCCGAGGTCTTCCAGGCCGGCGCCTTCCAGGCTCAGGCCCACCTCCTCGGAAATCACGGTGCCCCCGGTGAGCACCGCGATATCCTGCAGCATCGCCTTGCGCCGGTCGCCGAAGCCGGGGGCTTTCACTGCAGCCACCTTGAGGATGCCGCGCAGGTTATTCACCACCAGGGTGGCCAGGGCTTCACCCTCGACATCCTCGGCCACGATCAGCAGCGGCCGGCCAGCCTTGGCGACACCTTCCAGCAGCTGGACCAGGTCGCGGACATTGCTGATTTTCTTGTCGAACAGCAGGATGTAGGGGTGATCCAGTTCCACCTGCATTTTTTCCCGTTCGTTGACAAAGTAGGGTGACAGGTAGCCGCGGTCGAACTGCATGCCCTCGACCACCTCCAGCTCATTCTGCAGTGACTTGCCCTCCTCTACCGTGATGACGCCGTCTCGACCGACTTTCTCCATGGCCTGGGCCAGGATTTCGCCGATATCGGTGCTCCAGTTCGCGGAGACGGTGGCCACCTGGCCAATCGCCTTGTTGTCCTTGCAGGGCTTGGACAACTTGTGCAGCTCTTCCGTTGCCGCGACGACAGCGGCGTCGATGCCGCGCTTGAGATCCATCGGGTTGTAGCCCGCGGTTATCGCCTTGTGGCCCTCCCGGATCATCGCCTGGGCAAGCACGGTAGCGGTGGTGGTGCCGTCCCCCGCCACGTCGGCGGTTTTGGACGCCACTTCCTTGAGCATCTGGGCGCCCATGTTCTCGAACTTGTCCTTCAACTGGATATCCTTGGCCACGGTAACGCCGTCCTTGGTGACCTTGGGTGCGCCGAAGCTCTTGTCCAGAACCACGTTGCGTCCCTTGGGACCCAGGGTGGCCCCCACCGCGTTCGCCAGGGTATCGACGCCTTTCAACATGCGCGAGCGGGCGTCATACGCAAATCGGATATCTTTGGCACTCATGCTGCTTTCTCCACTGCATTTTCCTGATCAATAACCGCCAGAATGTCGGTTTCCCTGACAATCAACAGCTCCTCGCCGTCAATCTTCTGCTCCGTGGCAGCGTATTTGCCGAACAGGACGCGATCGCCCACGGCCACCGCCAGCGGACGTGTCTCGCCGTTTTCCAGCAGGGCGCCGGAGCCCACGGCAGTCACCACGCCCTGGTTGGGCTTTTCGGCGGCGGCATCGGGAATGATAATCCCGCCACGGGATTTCGTTTCCGCTTCGATGCGACGCACCACCACCCGGTCATAGAGAGGTCGAATAGTCACTTGAAGATCCTCCTTCAACGATTTCCAACTATGTATAGGTAATTGAGGCCAGCCCCGGCTGCGGCCGGGGCCACCTGAAGCGACAATTAGGGTCGACCAGACTGATTTTCAAGCCCCCGGCGCAACATTTTTTACGCCCGACGCGTCGGCGCCAGGGTGTTGACCCCGAGCGCTGTTTTCCTGTATTAAAAAAGCGGGGACAGAGGAATGGAGAGGGTCGATGCATTCCACCAGCACCGGGGTTATCAGGACCAGTGAAGTTTCACTGTCGGAATATTTCCGCGAGCAGCTGGCGCGACATGCCCGGGAGCTCGAACCGTCCCCACAGGAGGATACCTGCTGGTACCTGGGTAATCTGCTGGTACGTTTCTGCCGCAGCGAGGACTTTTTCACCTATGAGGATGGGCGATTCGACCTCCGTCCACTCGCCCTGCTGTTTGGCGACGCGGTGGAGGCGCGCAACGAACACGAGCGCTGCCTGCTGTTGCAACAGCTGGGAGACATGTCCCTGTTCATGGGCGCGCTGTTTCCCGGGAATTTCAGCAGGCGCGGCCTGGGGCAGGACTACCTCGTCGGCATGGGCTGTGGCGCCTATGACTACCTGGCGGAAAACGCCCGCCGGGGACGCCATATCTTTGCGGAACTGGCCGGGGACTTCTGCGTGATGCTGGACCTGGTCGCCAATGCCTGCACGGCGGACCAGGATCTCGCCGACGAGGCCATTCTCGCACTCTATGAACGCTGGCGGACGACCCGGAGCCCGCTGGCGAAACGCCAGCTGGAAGCAATGGGCATCCATCCTGGAGAACACGACCTGCGGCACTGACCACGCACGGCACTTCCCACATACGCCCACCGATGTCATCATGACAGCTGACCGGCATAGCGAGGATGGTCGCGGTGAATGACACAGCGGTCGCGGATCTGAAAGCGAGCAACGAGGCCCGACAGCGGGTACTGGACGCGATCGCCGACCGGGGCATCGCTGATTTCAGCCAGCTTCCGGACGCTTCGCGCCAACTGGATGCCGCGTTTCTCGAGGCATTGATCGCCGGATCAGGCATCGACCTGCCGCCATTGACTGGCGCCCTGCGCATTCGCGGCGCGATGATTCGCGGGCCAATCCGGGCCCTGCCGGGCAGGCTTGAAGGGCCCGGCATGACCCTGCTGTTCCTGGCCTGTCATTTCGACTCCCCGGTCGACTTCAGCGGCGCCGACCTGCTGTCGCTGCGGCTGGTTGACTGCACCCTGCCGGCTTTCATCGGTATCAGTATGACGACCAAGGCCGACATCGACCTGTCCGGCTGCCACTTTTCCGGAGTGCACTCTCACAGCTCGGATCTTGCGGACGTGGGTAACTGCGCGGTTTATCTCAACCACGCGCATATCGGCGGGAGGCTGTTGCTGTCCGCCACCCCCAACGGTCGCTTCGAAACCGGCGGAACCGTGCGGCTGGACGGCGCCCGGGTTGACAGCAGCGTCGAACTGCATGGCGCACTGCTGCGGGACTGCGACAAGACGGCACTGAGCGCGCGATCCGCGATTATCGGCGGCAACGTGGAGCTGCTGCCCGGCCAGGGATATCGTTGCGAGGTGTGTGGCGAGGTATCGCTGGCTGCCGCCAGGATTACCGGCGACCTGGATTGCGGATCTGCCCTACTCCTCAACCCCGGCGGCAGGGCACTGCATTGCGAGGACCTGGTGGTCGAATCGGTATTCCTGTCCCGCGATCTCCCGCAATACGCCTTCGAGGCCAGTGGCCGACTCAATTTCCTGTCCGCCACTATCGGTGGCGGCTTTTTCATGACCACGGCGCGGCTGACGCCAGGCGCCGACTATACCGGGCTGCTGGGGCGCGGCGGTCCGGTGGCGGCGAATTTCCAGCAAATGCGCGTTTCCAATGCCATGGTCCTGTTCAACGTGGGCGCAAGGCCCCCCGAGGGCGGGGAAATGGATCTGGCGTCGGCGACACCCCTCGAGGGCTGGTTCATGATGACCGGTGCCCAGGTGAGCACCCTGATCGACAACACCACCAATGGCTGGCCCGCACCCGGCTATCTCGATCTCGACGGCGCCTCATACCTGCGGATACGCCACGTTGACGGCGGTGACCTGGTGGCCAAGCGCACCGCATGGCTCAGGCGCCAGTTTCCGAATGGAAAACCGGGGTCATCCGATTTTCGTCCCCAGCCCTATGAGCAGCTCACCCGCGTGTTGCGCGACAGCGGACTGTCACAGGAGGCGGACGCGATCGCGGTCGAGAAAATCCGGATGCGCCTCGCCGCCCGGGTGGGCCGTCCCTGGCAACGGATATTTCCCCGGGTGTTGATGCTGGTCAGCCAGCACGGCTACTCAACCAGCCGGGCGGTCTTTTCCTTCCTGTTGTTCGTACTGCTGGGCGCGGCCATGTATACCCTGGCCGTGCGCAATTTCGGCCAGCCGTTTTTTCCCTTCGAGCAACCCCCGGAGGCGACGACCTACGTCCTGCCTTTTGGCCTCGGACAGATCGATACGCCGCTGGGGTGCCCGGGGCTGGATACCCTGCAGTTTGCCCTGGACTTCGCCCTGCCGGTGATAAACCTCGGGCACGATACCTTTTGCCGCTTCGTGCCCGACGGCCCCGTCCGCTGGCTGTGGCTGACCTTGCACAGCCTGTTCGGGATCTTTGGCGCCGCCCTCTCCGCGGTAGTGGTCCTGACCCTCACCGGCCTGTTGCGACGGGATTGAGCAAAGTGTTCAGGGCTTCGCCAGTGCTGCCTGCAACTGTTTCAAAGCCTCGACCTGTTCCGGCGGCAGGGCCACGGGTTGACAGCGCGGATCCGTATTCTGGATTGCCCTGATCATGGTCGGCGTCAGCGGGATCGGGTCGCAGCCATTGCCCTGTTCACAGACCAGGTCCCGACCCGGATTCGCCTTCACGTGACAGTCAAAGCAATTTCCGCCAAAACGGTTGACGACACCCACAGTGCCGCGCTTGAGGATTTTGCTCCCCTTGTCGGACACCTCCAGTTCAATGAATTCCCAGTCCCTGGTAGGGGGACTGAAGCCGCTCTCGCGCTTCACCATCACTTCCGTCGGCACCAACTGGATCACGGACCCCTCCGGATAATCGCCGCTACCGGCAAGTGACACCGCGACGGTTGCCTCGATATCCCCCTGCAGATTGGCGACAAAGAAACCCCGGACCGGGGTCATGTCCCGGATGCAATTGAAGGTCTCGTCGTCGATGTTCGGATCGGCCGCCCATGGGGCGGGGCTGACCAGGGATAACGTGAGAAGTAAAGCGGCTCTGGTAATGGGACGCATAACGCCTTTCTCCTTGAATGAAATGCGCAGGCGCGCTTTCCTACCGCGCTCCCGGACAGCTAACCATAGTCGATACCTGCCATGATAGCCATTGGCCCCGACACGGGTGTCACAAGGCCGCCCGTATTTTCGCGGCAATCGCCTCCAGTTCAGCCCTGTCCGCGAGCTCCCGGGCGTGCAACTTGAACTCGAGGCCATCACGGCGCGGCAATATGTGCATGTGGACATGAAACACCGTCTGGCCGGCTTCAGTCCCGTTGAGTTGAGCAATCATAAATCCGGGCGCATCCATGACCTGCCGAACAGCCCGGGCAACCTTCTGGGTGGTCAGCATCATCGCCTGC
>JAZBNW010000058.1:0-4011 GCA_036350855.1 Halieaceae bacterium | reverse complement strand
GGAGCTGGAGGCCGACCTGATCGTCGTCGGCAGTCACGGTCGGCACGGGCTTGCGCTGCTTATGGGCTCTACCGCCAACGGGGTACTGCATGGCGCCAAGCGCGATGTTCTGGCGGTCCGGGTCGGCGTGGAGGACTGAGCAACGCTCACCGGCCGGCAAACTCGCGCAGCTGACTGGCGTTGAAGGGCCAGTCCAGCTCCCTGTCGTTGGCGTCGTCACGCAGGACCGGAATACGCACGCCATAGCGCTCGAACAGTACGTCCGAGCCGCTGATATCCACTTTCTCGAACACCATCGCGGCCTCGTCCCTGCTGTGTAGCAACAGCAACTGCTCCGCCAGCTCACACAAGTGGCAGGCGGAGGTCCCGTAAAGGATATAGACTGCCCGGTCTGCGGCTGTTTCCATCATTTCAATCCCCCTCTCCGGCGAACGCCAGGCGGTTTGCGATTAGGCTTGAACTACCCTTTACCAGGCGTTACCATGCCGCCCAAGTACAATAAATTATACCGAATTTCGCAGATAACAACCGGCTCCGGTGTGATCTGTGACCAGGTAAAGGGAGTACACAGGTGGCTTTATTTTCTCAACCAACAGCGCGGGCTCTGGCCATTCTCGACCTGCTGATGGCAAACCCTACCCAGGCGTTCGGCCTGACCGAAATGACCCGCAGGCTCAACCTCAACAAGGCGACCTGCCACGCCATCCTGACGACCATGGCCAACTATGGTTTCCTGGTCCAGCACCCGCAGACCAAGGCCTACCGGCTGGGGCCGTCCATCATAGCCGCCGGTAACGCGGCGTTCGCCCAGTTCCCGGTGCTGGAGTACGCCCGGCCTGAACTGGAGGCGCTCCAGAGTGACCTGAAAATCGGCTTCGCCGTTACCGGTCGATCCAAGCTTCACCAGGTCCTGCTGGCCCTGTACGGCCAGGCGACTCCCCTGCTTGACTCCTTCCAGCTGGGACTTCGCCTGCCCAACACGGCGCCGCTGGCGGCCTGCTTCACCGCGTTCTCACCCGCCCGGGAACTGGAAGCCTGGTTGAGCCGCGCCCACCACGCCCGGGGCGGTTACGACGAGAAGCTCGACCAGAAGCTGCGCGTCGCCGCCATCGGTATCCGTGCCCGTGGCTACGAGGTCACCCTGCGCACCAGGGCCGAGGCCAAACTCACGGCGGAGCTCAGTCGCATCCACAATGCCTGGAGTCTCGCCGCGCTGGAGGAAGCTGCCAACCAGTTCCAGCACGACCTGTGCGACGAATTCTACCACCTGGACAGGATCGATCCCAAAACCAGGTACGAGGTCAGCACGATTTCCGTGCCGATTTTCGCCTACAAGGAAGTCCCCGTGCTGTGCTTCGTCGCAGGTTCCTTCGACAAGAGCCTGAGCGGCAGCCAGATCGACGAGATCGCCGTGCGCATGAAAGAGTCGGCAGACCGTGTTACACGACTGGCGGCCGGCCAGGAAACGGTCGGGTGATCGACGCCAGTGGAGGCGCCGGGCCAAAGCCGCATGCCTGAAAGCGACAGCTATGCGCAAAAGAAGGCGCGCTACAGCAAAATGCTGACCGTTTACGGGCGCAAGCCGGCACTGGAAGTGCTGCAGGACGACAGCGTGCGCTGCCATGCCCTGCACCTGGCAGACAATAATCGCGAGGGTGGCATCGTTGCGCAGCTGATTGCCCAGGCGGAGCGCCGGGGTGTGACGGTAAAGCACCACAGCCGGGCGGAACTGGCGCGGATTTCAAAAAACGGCAAGCAGGACCAGGGGGTGGCGGTAGACGTGCACTGCCCCGCTTTCCTGGACGTGGAGCACTATCTGACGGGCGAAACCGCTCCCGCAGCGGGAACCCGCCTGCTGGCGCTGGACGGCATCAGCAACCCCGCCAACCTCGGCATGATCATCCGCTCCGCCGCAGCGGGGGCGATCGACGGCATCATCTGCCCGCGCCGTGGCAATGCCGCGCTGGGGCCGCTGGTCATCAAGGCGAGCGCCGGCACCCTCTACCGGGCCCCGCTGCTGCGCTGTGAAAGCCTGGTCGAGGCGCTGCAGCTGTGCCGCCAGCAGGGTATCGAGATCTGTATCCTGGCCGCGGACGCGCGGGAATCGCTGTTCGATTACCAGCCGACAGGGCCGGTAGTCTACGTGCTGGGGAATGAAACAGAGGGCGTATCGCCCGCAGTGGAGGCGCTGGCGGACACGCGCCTGGCGATTCCCATGGGCAACGGCGTGGAATCTCTCAACGTGGCGGTTACCGCCAGCCTGATTGCCTTTGCCCCCGCCCTGGGCGGCGCTCGTGTCGCCCGAGCCTGAGAGGCCGCGCTACTTCGAGAGGTAGGACATCCCCTCTTCCAGTCCCTTGAGGGTCAGGGGGTACATGTGGCCTTCGAGCAGTTTGTGCGTGATGGCGACCGACTGGGTGTACTGCCACTCGTCCTCGGGTGTCGGGTTGATCCAGATGACCTTGTCGTAGACATCCCGCAGACGCCGCATCCACAGTTCACCCGACTCCTCGTTCCAGTGTTCGACGGATCCACCGGGCTGGACGATCTCGTAGGGTGACATGGCCGCGTCGCCGACGAAGATCACCTTGTAGTCATGGCTGTATTTGTGCATCACGTCCAGCAGTGGCGTGCGCTCGTTATGGCGACGGAAATTATTGCGCCAGACGCTCTCATAGATGAAGTTGTGGAAGTAGAAATACTCCATGTGCTTGAACTCGGTGCGGGCCGCGGAAAACAGCTCCTCGCACACCCTGACATGGGGGTCCATGGAGCCGCCCACATCGAAGAACAGCAGGACTTTCACCGCATTGTGCCGCTCCGGCACCATTTTGATATCGAGCAGCCCGGCATTGCGGGCAGTGGAGCTGATGGTGTCGTCGAGGTCCAGTTCCTCCGCCGCACCGGTGCGGGCGAATTTGCGCAGCCGGCGCAGGGCCACCTTGATATTGCGCGTGCCCAGTTCGACGCTGTCATCCAGGTTTTTGAAATCGCGCTTTTCCCAGACTTTCACCGCTTTCTTGTTGCGCCCGTTCGGCCCCACCCGGATGCCCTCGGGGTGATAACCTTCCTGCCCGAAGGGTGAGGTGCCGCCGGTACCGATCCACTTGTTGCCGCCCTGGTGGCGCTTTTTCTGCTCCTCCAGGCGCTTCTTGAACTCCTCGATCAGTTTTTCCAGGCCGCCCAGTGATTCGATTTTGGCCTTGTCCTCTTCCGACAGGTTTTTCATGAACTCGGAGCGCAACCAGTCGTCCGGGATCAGCGCCTCGATGACGTCATCCAGCGCTTCCAGATCCTTGAAATGCAGACCGAATGCGCGATCGAAGCGATCGAAATACTTCTCGTCCTTGACCATGCAGGTGCGGCTGAAATAATAAAATTCGTCGATGCTGCCAAAGGCGACATGGCGTTTCAGACCCTCCATCAGGTCCAGCAGCTCCCGTGTCGTTACGGGTACTCCGGCGTCCCTGAGGCCATGGAAAAAATTGATCAGCATCGAGCTTACCTGCTCTCCCTGCGGTGCATGAAGGCGAGGCGCTCGAGCAGGTGTACATCCTGCTCATTTTTCAGCAGGGCGCCGTACAGGGGCGGGATGGCCTTGCTGTGGTCGCGCTCCTTGAGGATTTCGTCCGGGATATCATCCGCCATCAGCAGCTTGAGCCAGTCGATCAGTTCCGAGGTGGAGGGTTTCTTCTTCAGGCCCGGGATGGAGCGCACATCGAAAAAGACTTCCATGGCCTCCTGTACCAGGTCCCTGGCGATATCGGGGTAATGCACGGCGATGATCTCGCGCATGGTGTCCCGGTCCGGGAAGTTGATGAAGTGGAAGAAGCAGCGGCGCAGGAAAGCGTCGGGCAGCTCCTTTTCATTGTTGCTGGTGATGATGATGATGGGGCGGTGTTTCGCCTTGATCGTCTGCCCGGTCTCGTAGACAAAGAACTCCATGCGATCGAGCTCCACCAGCAGGTCGTTGGGGAACTCGATGTCGGCCTTGTCCACCTCATCTATCAG
>JAZBNW010000057.1:0-18393 GCA_036350855.1 Halieaceae bacterium | reverse complement strand
CGATAGCGGCACCCAGACCACCCAAGCCCATCATGATGGCGGCAGCTACGTAGATTAATTCCATGATTTTCTCCTAGCGTTAAGAACCAAAGTTAAAGTAAATCAGTGATCTTCATGAGCCATGCTGAGATATACGATCGTCAGCACCATGAAAATAAAGGCCTGCAGGGTGATAACCAGGATATGGAATATCGCCCAGCCGATTTGCAGCAATCCTGCGGGTGCAGCCCAGGCCAGGCCTGCACTGAACAGGGCGGCAATCAGGATAAAGATCATTTCACCGGCATACATGTTGCCGAACAGTCGCAGGCCCAGTGAGAAGGGCTTGGCCAGCAGGCCAACCACTTCCATAAACAGGTTCACCGGGATGAAAACCCAGTGATTGAAAGGGTTCATGGTCAGCTCCCTGACGAAACCGAAGCCCTTGACCTTGATCGAGTAGTAAAGCATCAGGATGAAAATGCCCAGCGCCATACCCATGGTGATGTTGGGGTCCGTGGAGGGCACGATCTTCTGGTAGTGGACCCCGGCAAGGCTCAGCAGGGAAGGGATCAGGTCCACCGGTATGAGGTCCATGAGGTTCATCAGGAACACCCAGACGAATATGGTCAGCGCCAGCGGGGCCACCAGCTTGTTCCGGCCGTGAAAAGTATCGCGCACCGTGTTGTCAACGAACTCGACGATCATTTCCACCAGGTTGAGCATGCCGCTGGGGACACCTGTTTCCGCTTTCCTGGCGCCGCGGCGAAACAGCCAGCAGAAAACGATGCCCAGGCCAATCGACCACAGCATGGAGTCCACGTGAATGGCATTGAAGCCCATGGCCGCTGCCTCATCGCCGCCGTGGGCCATCACCCACGCACCGCCGTCGCCGATAATCGAGCCGTCTTCCCGTTCAAAGCCCGCCGGCAATTTGCCATAGGTGAGGTTTGTCAGGTGGTGGACAATATATTCAGAGATCGTCTGGGTTTCGCCTGCCATCTTTCACAACTCTCTATCCGGAGCGGTCATCGCCGCAGCAACAACCAGCTTCCCGTAATTTGTATCACCAGCATCGCCAGGTAACCCGCAAACACGGCGGGGGCATCTATGGGCCGCAGCGCGACAAACACCGCGGCAAACCCCGCAACACTGAGTAAAAACTTGCCTACTTGCCCGGCATAACTGGAGCGGGCTATGGCCCTGGCCGCTCTCGCTCCGCGCCACCTGAAGGTAAGGGCGGCAAAATAAGCCTGGGGCAAAATGGCGATCAAGCCACCACTGAACACCGAGTACGCACACACCTTGTCAGATGCCAGCAAAAACAGACACAGCACCAAAAGAATAACGAGCTGCGCCAGGGTAATGCGATATACCGGGGGGCGGAGAATTTCAGCACCGGCCATTTGCACCTCGCCACGACTCCCCTGCCACGACCCAAACGGACACCAAGGTCGTTTCGGGCGGGCGCATTATAGGGGGATTGAAAGGCCGGTTCAACCGACTTATAGCCGGCATAGGCTCAAAAAATGCCTCCGGATAGTGGCAGGATCGCGGCACATCAACCGCGGCCGCAGCCACAGTGCCTGCCTGACACATCATCTGGGGGTGCCCGGGTCGCAGACTACTATATGGTGTATCAACAGCCCTACTTGATGTGGCTCAATATTCCGTCCAGTTCATCCAGACTGTTGTAGGATAGAACCAGCTTGCCCTTGCCGCCGGCCGCATGCCTTATTTCCACCCGCGCGCCGAGTCGCCGGGACAGGTCGTCCTGCAGGTGGCGGATATTCGGATCCATTTTCTGCTCCGGGGCGGGCTTTTCCCGGCGCTCGAGCAGTCCGCGCACCAGCGCCTCCGTCTGGCGCACCGACAGGCCTTTGCCCACGACCGTCCGGGCCGCATGGGACTGTTGTGACCCCACCAGTCCCAGCAGCGCGCGGGCATGGCCCATTTCAAGATCGCCGTGCTCCACCAGCCGGCGCACGTCTTCCTGCAGGGTCATCAGTCGCAACAGGTTCGCCACGGTGGAACGCGACTTGCCGACGGCATCCGCCACTTCCTGCTGGGTGAGCTCGAATTCCTGCTGCAGTCGCATCAGGGCGGCGGCTTCCTCTATCGGGTTGAGGTCTTCGCGCTGGATATTCTCGATCAGCGACATGGCGATAGCCGCGTTGTCCGGTACATCCCTGATCAGGGCCGGAATACTGCCCAGACCCGCCAGCTGGGTGGCCCGCCAGCGGCGCTCCCCGGCGATGATCTCGTATTTCCGGTCGGAAATGGCGCGCACCACTATGGGCTGCATCACGCCCTGGGCCTTGATGCTGTCCGCCAGTTCCTGCAGGGATTCGGGGTCGATATCCCGACGCGGCTGGTATTTGCCGCGCTGAATGAGGTCCACCGGCAGGTCCTTGAGTAGCGAGTCGTTGCCGGCGGCAACCCCTCCCGCGTCACTGGCGGCGAGCGCATCTGCCGGCCTGTTGCCGGCAGCGCCCAACAGTGCATCCAGTCCCCGCCCCAAACCGCGTTTTTTCACTGACATCCCGGGTCTCCCTCTATTCCGCCGCCAGGGCGTCGGACTGTGCCTGCAGCGCCGACTTCTCTTCGCGCCGGATGATTTCACCCGCCAGGGCCATGTAGGCCTTGGAGCCACGGGAGTATTTATCGTAGTACATGGCGGGCACCCCATGACTGGGTGCTTCCGCCAGGCGCACATTCCGGGGCACCACCGTGCGATAGACCTGTTCGCCAAAGTGGGTGTGCAGCTGGGAGGACACATCATTGGTCAGGCTGTTGCGCGGGTCATACATGGTGCGCAGGATTCCCTCGATCTGCAGCCTCGGGTTCACGCTCTGGGCCACGCGATTGATAGTGTCGACCAGCGCCGAGAGGCCCTCCAGCGCGAAATATTCGCACTGCATGGCGATAATCACTCCGTCAGCGGCGACCATCGCGTTGAGGGTCAGCATATTCAGGGAGGGGGGGCAGTCGATGAGCACGTAATCGTAGTCGCCCACGACAAGGGCGAGCCCCGACTGCAGGCGCCGCTCCATATTGTCCACATCAAGCAACTCCACCTCCGCCGCCGTGAGGTCGCTGTTGGCGGGCAGCACATCGAACATGGCTTCCGCGACGTGCTGGATCGCCTGCTGTGGTGGCAGCCTGTGCACCAGTACATCGTAGATGCTGCGCTCGAGGTCGTGCTTGTCTATGCCACTGCCCATGGTGGCGTTGCCCTGGGGATCCAGGTCTACCAGCAACACCCGCTGCCTCATCGCGGCCAGGGAGGCCGCCAGGTTGATGCAGGTGGTCGTTTTTCCGACCCCCCCCTTCTGGTTCGCTATGGCGATAATTCTGGCCACTGGCTACGCCCCGCTAGCTGGTTTCAACGAGCTTCTCCATTGTGATGCAACATGATTTCCACCAGGTGTCTCTGTTCATCGAGCCCCGGTACGGCCAGCGCGTGTACCGCGCTCACCTTGTATGCAGGGCCCAGCGCCGCCAGCTCTTCTTCCGGGTACGCGCCCTTCATGGCGAGCAGGCGCCCGTCAGGCGCCAGCAGGTGCCTGCAACCGGCCGCCATATCCGCCAGCGAGGCGAAAGCCCGGGACAACACTGCATCGAAAAGTTCGGGCGGCCGGAAGGATTCCACGCGAGCGTGGTGTATTTGCATATTATCCAAGCGCAGGGCAGTTTTCACCTGAAAAAGGAAGCGGGTCTTCTTGCCGTTGCTGTCGAGTAGCGCAAAGCGGGTCCCGGGGAGCATGATCGCCAGGGGCACCCCGGGCAGTCCCGCGCCGGTTCCCACATCGATCACATGTTCACCGCTGACGTGGGGTGCCACGGCCAGGCTGTCCAGCAGGTGCCGGGTCACCATTTGCGCCGGGGCCCGAACCGCTGTCAGGTTGTATGCGCTGTTCCACTTCAGCAACAGGGCGAGGTAGTCCAGCAGGCGCTCCTGCTGGGCCGAGTCCGGCGCCAGCCCCAGCGCCTCGCAGCCGCGCTGCAGCCGGGTGAGCAAACAGGCGTCCAAGTCAGCCCAGCTTGTGGCGGGCGGGGAAGTCGTCGTCCGGTTCCCCCGGGCCGCTGCGCTGCAGGGCGCCACGCCGCTTGAGATACACCAGCAGCAGGGATATCGCCGCGGGGGTCACACCCGGAATCCGCCCGGCGCGGGCCAGGGTGTCGGGCCTGGCCTCGGTGAGCTTCTGCCTCACCTCGTTGGACAGCCCGTCCACCACAGCGTAATCCAGGTCCGCTGGCAAGGTCGTGTGCTCATAGCGGCGCAGGCGATCGATATCCTCCTGCTGCCGATCGATATAGCCCGCGTATTTGGCCTGGATCTCTACCTGCTCCGCCACCTGGGGGTCGCTGCTCGCCTCGCCCTTCAGGCCGGCGATATCGTTATAACGCAGCTCGGGGCGCTTCAGCAGCTCCGCCAGGGAGTATTCGTGCCCCAGGGGCGACTTCAGCCGGGGAGCCAGCGCCTCGGCCTGGGGTGTATTGGGGTGAATCCAGGTGGTCGCCAGGCGCGCGGTCTCGCGCGCTATGCCCTCGCGCTTCTGTTCAAACCGGCGCCAGCGCTCATCGTCCACCAGTCCCAGCTCCCGCCCCCGTTCGGTAAGGCGCAGGTCCGCGTTGTCCTCGCGCAGCAGCAAACGGTACTCCGCCCGGGAGGTAAACATGCGGTAGGGTTCAATGGTGCCCATGGTGATCAGGTCGTCCACCAGCACACCGATATAGGCCTCGTCGCGACGCGGGCACCAGGGCTCCCTGCCCTGCACTGCCAGCGCGGCATTGAGCCCCGCCAGCAGGCCCTGGGCCGCGGCTTCCTCGTAGCCGGTGGTGCCGTTGATCTGGCCGGCGAAGTACAGGCCCGGTACGGCCCGGGTCTCCAGTGAGCTGTTGAGATCCCGCGGGTCGAAAAAATCGTACTCGATGGCGTAACCGGGGCGGGTGATGTGGGCGTTTTCAAAACCCCTGATCGAACGCACCAGGTCTATCTGGACGTCGAAGGGCAGGCTGGTTGAGATCCCGTTGGGATACAGCTCGCTGGTCGTGAGGCCCTCGGGCTCGATAAACACCTGGTGGGAGGTCTTGTCCGCGAAACGGTGGATCTTGTCCTCGATGCTCGGGCAATAGCGCGGACCGACGCCCTCGATCACCCCGGAGTACATCGGCGACCTGTCCAGCCCCCCGCGAATCACCTCGTGGGTGGCCTCGTTGGTATAGGTCACCCAGCAACAGCGCTGCTCGGGGTGTTCCTGCACACTGCCGAGGAAGGACATCACCGGCTCCGGGGTATCGCCCCACTGCTGCTCAAGCCCGCTGAAATCAACGCTGCGGGCATCGATCCGCGGGGGCGTGCCGGTCTTCAGGCGCTCTACCCTGAAGGGCAGCTCCCGCAGTCGGTTCGCCAGGGCGATGGACGGCGGATCCCCCGCTCTCCCCCCAGAGCTGGTCTCGAGGCCGATATGAATCTTGCCGCCCAGGAAGGTGCCGCTGGTCAGTACCACCCTCGGCGCCCTGAAGGTGAGTCCCATCTGGGTGACCGCGCCCGCGACCCGACCCTGCTCGATCAGGAGATCATCCACCGGCTTCTGGAAAATGCACAGGTTGGGCTGGGATTCGAGGATCTGGCGGATGGCGTTCTTGTACAACACCCGGTCGGCCTGGGCGCGGGTAGCCCGCACCGCCGGCCCCTTGCGGGAGTTGAGTACCCGGAACTGGATACCGGCCCGGTCGGTGGCGCGCGCCATCGCGCCCCCCAGGGCATCCACTTCCTTGACCAGATGACTTTTGCCAATCCCGCCGATGGCGGGATTACAGGACATCTGGCCGAGGGTGTCCACGCTGTGGGTGAGCAGCAGGGTACGGCAGCCCATCCGCGCTGCAGCCAGGCAGGCCTCGGTGCCGGCGTGGCCGCCGCCGATCACAATCACGTCAAACTGCTGCTGGTACTCCACGGACTCAGGCCTCGCCCGGCACCCGGGCGTTGTCAACAAGGGGGCGCGATTATACGTGGCGGGCACTACTTGTTCAAAATTTGTTCGCCGGTACAAGTTACAGGCGATTTGGACAGTCCCGGGCCGCTTGTGTACAGTCGCCGCACCGGCGCGGGCACAGCTTCGCCTGGCGCTGCCGCAAACACCCACCAAAACTCAAGGGGTCTTTACAATGGACTGGCTACTGGCCGCACTGGCGATTTTCAATCTGGTTTCCATGGCGACTGTGTTTTCGCCGCGCGCCATCCCGCGCAGGAGCGTTCCCTGGGCACTTTTCGGCACCGCGTTACTGGCGACCGAACTGGCCTGGATCTGGCTTCCGCTGCAGCTGTTGCTGGCCTGGATACTGGTCGGCGCGGGGGCCCTGGACTCCGGCCTGGGTATTGTCGCGCTGCTTGTGCTGTTGGCCACCTGGCCCGGCCTCCTGTGGAGCATCCACATGAGCAGCAAAGCGCAGGCAACCGTCGAGGGCGCACTGCAGGCGGGGCTCGGAGCCAACTACCGCAACCGGATACCCCCCGGTCGCAGCCACCAGTTGCGCAACCGTGTCAGTGTGCGGGACTGGTGCCGGCCGCTGGCCATGCCGCGCCCCGGCGTAGACCTTATCAAACACATTCCCTACGGCCCCGGCGGCGTGCGCCAGCAGCTGGATATCTACCGACCCTCCCGACTGCCGGCTGAAGGCTGCCCGGTGTTACTGCAGATCCACGGCGGCGCCTGGATGATGGGCGACAAGGGATCGCAGGCCCAGCCACTGATGTACCATCTGGCCAGCAGGGGCTGGATATGCGTGGCAGCCAACTACCGGCTGAGTCCCAGCGTCGGCTTCCCCACCCATCTGGAAGACTGCAAGCGCGCACTTTGCTGGGTCCGTGAACACGGGCGGGAGTACGGCATGAACCCGGACTTCGTCGCTGTTACCGGCGGCTCGGCGGGAGGGCACCTGACGGCGCTGATGGGCCTTACAGCGAACCGGCCGGAATTCCAGCAGGACACGCCGGGTGTCGACACATCGGTCCAGGCCTGCATTCCGTTTTACGGTGTCTACGATTTCCTTGTGCGTTATGACCAGCACCCCAACCGACGGGTCTACGAGCGCTTCCTCACGGGCAAGGTACTGCACGAATCGGTGAAGGATAATCCCGCCCTGTGGGACCAGGCGTCCCCCGTCGCCCAGATCCACCCCGATGCGCCGCCGTTCATGATCTTTCACGGCACCCACGACAGCCTGGCAGCCGTCGCCGAGGGCCGGGTGTTCAGCAAGAAGCTGCGCGAGGCCTCAAGGCAAGCCGTGGTCTACGTAGAGATGCCCGGCGCCGAGCACGCCTGGGAGATCGTCCACTCCCTGCGGACGGAGCACACTATCGACGGCGTCCACCGCTTCCTGGAGTGGGTGCGGGCCGGAGCGTCAAATCCGCCTGCCGGCTAGCATGGGACATGCGGGCCACCGGTCCACAGGTGGTCCCGCTCCCGAACCCTATGTGTAAACGAGCGTGGCAGCAATGCTCAGGGCGCCGGCAGTCGCTTGTCGCTCCACTCCAGCACCGTGGCAAAGATCGCCTCGTGCTCCGGTTCATTGAATATCTCGTGAAACAGGCCGGGGAAAATCTCCAGGCGCTTGTCCTGCGAGCTGACGCGATCGTACAACAGGCGGGAGCCCTCCGGTGAGGCCATTACATCCGCGCCGCCGTGCAATAGCAGCAGGGGCAGGGAGATGCGCCCGGCTTCAGCCTGGGCCTGCTGCATACTGGCGAACAGCTCCGACACCATCCGGGCGCTCATCTTGTTGTGGTTGACCAGGGGGTCACTGACATAGGCGGCAACGACAGCCGGATCGCGGCTGACACCGGCGGCGTCGAGCTGCAAGACACCGGTCCCTGGCGCCAGTACGGACAAACACCGGATCAGCCACCGTTGCAGAAAACCGGGCTCGATGTCTGTCTTGATCGCCGGACCCGACAACACGCAACCGACAAAGGCCTGCTGGTTCCTGAGCAAATACAGGCTGCTGATCAATCCGCCCATGCTGTGGCCGAGCAGTACCTGTGGCAGCCGCGGAAAATCCGCCGCCACCCTGCGCTGGAAAATATCCAGGGTTGAAACAAGGTCCCCAAAGCGTTCGATATGGCCATAGCGCCCCTCGGACCGGCCGTGCCCCGGGTGGTCCAGCGCCGCGATGGCGTAGCCGTGCCGGGTAAAATACCGAGCCAGTTCCCGATAGCGGTCACTGTGCTCGCCCGCGCCGTGAACCAGCAGCAGGAGCCCTTTGGGCGCTGCATCCGGAATCCAGTACTGGTAGTAGATGGAGAGGTTCCTGGCCCCCGCGAACTTACCCTCGCTGTGCTTCACTCGACGCCCCCCCGGCCACTATTGAATCGGTCTCTGCAATGAACTTGCCGACCTCATCCCAGGCCTCCCGGGCCTCGGTGAGCTGCGGATAAAACATCTGCCAGACATGGACCATATGCGGCCAGCTTTGCAAGCGCACGGGGGAGCCGGCCGCAGCAGCCCGGTTGACATAGCGCACGGCGTCTCCGTACAGGATTTCCGCCTCGCTGGCCTGGACCAGGGTGGGCGGCAAACCGGACAGGTCGCCGAACAACGGGGATACCAGGGGGTTGCTCGGGTTGATGCGGCTCTGCACCCAGGCAAACCACCATAACAGAGGCCGGGGAATTTTTGCCAGGTCGCGAAACATGGGACCCAGCATGGCGTCGCTCTCCATATTGCGCAGGACGGTGGGAGACGAAAGTGTCTGGTCGGTCGTCGGGGAAAACGCCACCGCGGCGTCGGGTTGGCGTATGCCCTGGTCTCTCACCCAGGCGATCAGCGTCAGCGTGAGGTTGCCCCCTGCGGAATCGCCCGCCACGTAGACCCGCTCCGCTGGAGCAGGCCCCCCGGGGCCGTTCGCCACGATCCAGGCATACGCCCTGCGACAGTCCTCGATACCCGCCATTCGACGATGCTCCGGCATCAGGCGGTAATCAATCGCCAGTACCGCGGCCTTACTGACCTCGGAAAACCGGTTGGTGATATTGCGATGGCTGCGGGGGCTGCCCATCATGAATGCGCCGCCGTGAATGTAGAGCACCCGGCGCGTCGGATCGGCTCCCGGTGCCACAACCCATTCAGCCGGCACCCCTCCCGCGTCCACGGGCGTGATCGTTGCCGCCAGTTGCAGACCGTTGGACATGTTTTCCATGTAGTCCCTGATCAGGGCCAGGCGTTTCCGTCGCGGCTCACGCTGGATGGGTGCTGAGCTCAGCGCCAGGGATGCGACCACCGCATCGTGCTCCTCGCTGGGTTCGGGAGTGCCCGGAAACCGCTGGCCCAGGGGGGCATCGAATTGACGCAGGTCAGGGCCGCGAAGGTGGAAACAGGTAATGGCCGTGACCACTACCAGGAACAGGATTACCCAGACCACGCGATTCTCCATTGAAAATTGATGTGGGCGACATGGCGGGACGTGCAAGCTGGCGCCATCCGCCGGCCGCGTAGTATAGCGCCAACGGCGGCGTTTTGGCGGTTCCGTGGGTGCTTGTCACTTGCCACTCTATTTAGGTAGCATGCAGTGACAACTGTAATAATAAAATCGGGAAACCAACGATGGATATGCACAACTATTTCCTCATACCGCCCATTCTGGGCCTGGCGGGCCTGGCTGTCGCTTTTATCATTTACCACATCATGAGCCGGCATAACCACGGTGACGGCAAGGTCAGGAAAATCGGCGACCAGATTCACCTCGGTGCAATGGTATTCATGGCCCGCGAGTACAAGATGCTCAGCCTGTTCGCTCTGGTCCTGCTGGTGGCTATTTTTGTCTCTCCGCTCGGGCTCAATACCGCGATCGCCTTCCTCGCAGGTGCGGTTTCCTCCGCCAGCGCCGGTTACCTGGGTATGTATGCTGCCACCAAGGCCAACGTGCGCACGGCGGTAGCGGCCCATAACCACGGCCAGGGCCTTGCGCTGTCGATTGCCTTTTACGGCGGCTCCGTGATGGGCCTGTGCGTCGCCTCGCTGGGCCTGGTCGGCCTGGGCTTCGTCTACTGGTACTTCGGCGGAGATGCCGACACCGCGCACGCCATTCACGGCTTTGGTATGGGGGCCTCGGTTGTCGCCCTGTTCTCCCGTGTCGGCGGCGGCATATTCACCAAGAGCGCCGATGTGGGCGCAGACCTGGTAGGCAAGATCGAGGCCGGAATCCCCGAGGACGACCCGCGCAATCCCGGCGTCATCGCCGACAACGTCGGCGACAACGTGGGTGACATCGCCGGTATGGGTTCGGATATTTTCGAATCCTATTGTGGCGCCATGATTGCCTGCATCGCGATCGCATCCACCATGGCCATGAATATCCGCTCCGGCATGATGTTCCTGCCGCTGGCGCTGGCGAGCATCGGCCTGCTGGCATCGATCTGTGGCATCGTCATCGTGCGCTTGCGCTCCAACGCCGCACCGGAGGCCGCGTTGCGCTCCGGCACACTGCTGGCACCGGTGATCTTCGCCGCGATGGCCTGGTTCATGATCGAGGCGATGGGCCTCGACTCCAACATCTGGTGGTCCGTGGTCAGCGGTGCGGTCGGCGGCGTGGCCATAGGCCTGATCACCGAGTACTACACCGGCGGCGCTCCTGTGCGCAAAATCGCCAAGTCGGGTGAAACCGGCCCGGCCACGGTCATGATTACCGGGCTGGCCGTGGGCATGGAATCGGTGGTGCTGCCGATCCTGTTCCTGTCCTGCATCATCTATATTTCCACCGAGTTGTCGGGCCTGTACGGGGTGGGTATCGCCGCGGTTGGCATGCTCTCCACTGTGGGCATCACCATGGCGATCGACGCCTACGGACCGGTCGCGGACAACGCCGGTGGTATTGCCGAGATGGCCGGCATGGGCAAGGAGACCCGCAAGATCACCGATGGACTGGACGAGGTGGGTAACACCACTGCTGCCATCGGCAAGGGCTTTGCCATCGGCGCGGCTGCGCTGGCCGCCCTGGCCATCATTGCTGCATTCGTCGAAACCGTGGCGGTGCACAATCCCGGCTTCACCCTGGTCATCACCAACCCCGTGGTGCTGGTGGGCATGTTCATCGGCGGCACCATACCCTTTCTCATTGCCTCCATCACCATGACCGCGGTCGGTGAAGCCGCGTTCGACATGATCAACGAGATCCGGCGCCAGTTCAGGGAGATACCCGGACTGCTGGAGGGCAAGGCAGACCCAGACACTGCCAGGTGTGTTGATATCGCTACCACGGCCGCGCTGCGTCGAATGATCCTGCCGGGTGCCATCGCCGTTGCGGCGCCGGTGCTGGTGGGCTTTGGCCTTGGCGCCGCATCGCTGGGCGGCATGCTCGGCGGTGCGCTGCTGGGCTGTGTACTCATGGCCCTGATGATGGCCAATGCCGGCGGTGCCTGGGACAACGCCAAGAAGCATGTCGAAAAAGGCAACTTCGGCGGCAAGGGTTCTGACACTCACTCGGCCGTAGTGGTCGGCGATACCGTCGGCGACCCCTTCAAGGATACCTCCGGGCCGTCCATGAACATTCTCATCAACGTCATGGCCATTGTCAGCCTGGTGATCGCACCGCTGCTGTAAAGCTCCCGGCCAGCCCATGCAATACATGGGCTGGCTTTTCCCACATCTGATCCCGCAAACCATTGCACATCTGGCACTTTTTCGCCGGGGCGCTAGTATTCACTCTTCGCCAGACCCCCGAGCGTACCGTGCCGCCACTGTCCCGAGCTGAGAAATCCCGCCTGATCGAAAAAATGTGCAGCTATATTCCCCATTCCATGCTGCAGGGTATCAGGCTGGAGCAGGTCGATGGCGAGGAAGTCACCATGCGCCTGCCCTATCGCCCGGAACTGGTGGGTAACCCGGAATCCGGCGCGATACACAGCGGGGCCCTGACGGTACTGCTGGACCACACACTGGGAACCGCCGGCATTTGCTGCAACGCTGTTGGGGCCATGATCACTCCCACCCTGGACCTGCGCATAGACCATCTGCGCGTCGCACCGGCGGGCAGGGATATTCTGGCCACGGCAGGGGTCTACCGGGTAACACGGCGCATCCTGTTCGTGGAGGGTTTTGCCTGGTGCGAATCCCGGGATAAACCCATCGCGAGAGCGACCGGCAGTTGGGTACTCATGCCTGAACTGGACCTGGGCGCCCTGTTCAAGGGTTCAGACGCCGGGGCGCAGCAACAATGACGATCTCACTCTCCGAGCTGCTGCAGCGCAAACCGGACGCGGACACCCTGACGCTCTGGCTGGAAAAGATTCCCTACGCGGTGTACCTGGGAATCAGGGCGGAAATCGAGGGCAACGATATCCTGTTCGTGTTGCCCCACGACCGCAAACTCATCGGCAACCCGACCCTGCCGGCGATACACGGAGGCGTGGTTGGCGCTTTCATGGAGCAGGCTGCCACGCTCCACTTGTTGGCGAAAATGGAAGACCCGGTGCTGCCCAGAATCATCAATTTTTCCCTCGACTACCTGCGGCCGGCACGCCTGCGCACCACCTATGCACGCTGCACCCTGACCAGACAGGGACGCCAGATCGCCAATGTCAGCATCAGCGCCTGGCAGGAAACCAGCGAGACCCCGGTATCAATCGCCCGGGCACATTTCCTGGTGCAGGACCACGACCGGGATGCGCCGGCCGGTGTCAGTCCCTGAATACTGCGGGACGCTTTTCCAGCTCGGCCATCACCGCTTCCACCTGGTTGGGCATGCCGATAATTCGATCCTGCTCCCGGGATTCCATCAACAGCCCCTCCGCGGGGGTGAGGTCGTGGGCCGCGTTGAACAGGCGCTTGCTGGCGCGCATCGCGTCGGGGTTGCGCGAGGCAATCTCCCGCGCCGTGTCCAGTGCCAGCGCCAGCGGGTCCTGTGCAACCCGGGTGACAAAGCCGTAATCCAGGGCCTCCTCTGCCGAGAATATCCGCCCGGTATAGGTCAGCTCGCGGATCACATCGTCCCTTGCCAGGCTGCGCATCAGCTGGGTACCCGCCATGTCGGGTACCAGTCCCCATTTTATTTCCATCACGGAAAAACGTGTGCCAGGCGCCGCGTAGCGTATATCTGCACCCAGGCAAACCTGGAAACCGCCGCCAAAAGCGACCCCGTGCACCGCGGCGATAACCGGCACTGGCAACTCGCGCCACAGCCAGGCCGCATGCTGCGGATCATTGGCGATTCCCCGGGTCCGTTTCGATAATCTCCCACGATCCGGATCACCCGGCTCTCGCACCGGGGAAGTCTTGTCCGGGTCGAGCATACCGGCGAAGTTCGCCATATCGAGCCCGGCGCAGAATGCGCGTCCCTCGCCGGACAGGACTACCGCACGCAGCTCTTTCATCCCGGCGAGCTGTTCGCCCGCCTCGGCCAAGGCCTCGAACATACGATTGTCCAGCGCGTTCATTTTATCGGCACGCACCAGGCGGACATCGGCCACACCGGCGCTTACACTGATTTCTACCCGATCCTTCATCAATACAACCTCGCTATGCCGGCACACCGCGGCTGATCAGTTTTTCCAACACCCTGACAAACGTCTGCGCCTCCTGGGCACCCGGGACGGGATAACCGTCGTTGAAATAGAACATCGGTACCGCGTGCACCTCCCGCTCCAGCCATCGGGCCTGTTCCTGGCGCACCGCTTGTGCATAACGACCGGAGGCCAGCACCTCGAGTGCTTCGCGTTGGTCGAGGCCGGCGCGAGCTGCCACTGCCGCAAGCAATTGGGTATCACCCACGTTCTCGCGCCGGCTGAAAAAAGCCTCAAACAGGGCGAGCTTCAATTCCGTCTGCCTGCCCTGCCCCGCCGACCAGTGCAGCAGCTGGTGCGCCAGGAAGGTATTGTAAATGCGCATACCGTCGTAGTAATCGAAGGTGAATCCCAGGGCATCTCCCAGCGCGGTCAGCTGGGCCCTGGCGCCACGACTCTGCTCAGGGCTGGTGCCGTATTTTTCCGCGATGTGCTCCCGCAGATCCTGGCCCCGGGCCGGCATGTGGGGGTTGAGTTCAAACGGCTGCCAGTGAATATCGACGGCAAAGGCATCCTCCACCTGCACAAGTGCCTGCTGTAAACGCTTGTAGCCGATGATGCACCAGGGACACACGACATCCGACACGATATCGATACGCAGGGGAATCACAGGCTGCAAATTGCTCATCGTCGTCGCCCTCTTTCCTCGGAGCTACTGGGGGCTCCCACTCTAAAGTGACCCAGCCGCAGTTGGAAGACATAAATCGGACACCGGGCCAGCATGTCACCTGACTATTCCGGCATCCCCAACTACAATTGTCAAAACTGCGCCAGCCTGCCGCCTGGCGCCATAACGATAACCAGAGCGAGCGAGTATTACCCATGATGACAACTATCAATATCGGTGAAGCACTGGCGACACGCGCCTTTCTCAACCCGGGCAAGGAAGCCATGTATGACGTGGCCGCAGAACAGCGCTTCACCTTCACCGAACTGAACGCAAGGGCAAACCGCTGCTGCAACGCGCTCCAGGCGCTGGGTTGTTCAAGGGAAGAGCGGGTGGCCCTGCTGGCCTACAACGGCCACGAGTTCGTCGAGAGCTTTTTCGGACCGGCCAAGGCCGGTATCGTGCTGATGCCGCTGAACTGGCGACTGACCGCCGACGAATTGTCCTTCATCCTCAAGGACGGCGGCGCGCGGACAATCATTTTCGACGCGGATTTCGCCCCCGTCGTGGAGAAGATCCGGGCCATGGGGGATGCGGGCAGTGACCTCAACAACTGGATCTGCATCGGTGGCAACCCCCCGGGCTTTGCCGTCGATTACGAGGCACTGCTGGCAGACAACAGTGACGCGGAACCAGCGGACAAGGCAGCTGAGGACGACAACCTGTTTATCATGTACACATCCGGTACGACCGGCCACCCCAAGGGAGTCGTGCACACGCACAAGACCGTGTTCTGGGCCCTGCTCACTCTCGTCAACACTGCGGAGACGCATTTATCCGATAAATACATGGTGCTGCTGCCACTGTTTCACGTCGGTGCTCTCACCCCGATGATCTCGTCGGTATACAGGGGCAACACACTGGTGATTCTGCGCAACTTCGACCCGCAAAAAACCTGGTCCCTGATAGAGACCGAGCAGATCAACACCACCCTGGCAGTACCCGCCATGCTCGGATTCATGCTGCAGGTTCCCGACTTCCAGCGCTTTGACTGGTCCAGCCTGCGCGCTATCACCAGCGGCGCGGCGCCCCTGCCCGTTACCATCATCAACGCCTATATGGACCTCGGCATCGAAGTCCACCAGGTGTACGGCATGACAGAGACCTGTGGCCCTGCCTGCCTGATCGGCCCGGACGATGCGAAACACAAAATCGGTTCAACCGGGAAATCCTTCTTCCACACCCGGGTCCGTATCGCCGATACCAGCGGCAGGGAACTGCCCAGGGGCGAACCCGGTGAAATCCAGGTGCAGGGCCCGCACAACATGAAAGAGTACTGGAACCGGCCGGATGCCACCGCCGAAACGGTCGTCGACGGCTGGCTTCACACAGGTGACGTCGCGGTGATGGACGAAGAGGGCTTCGTCACTATCCAGGACAGGATGAAGGATATGATCATCTCCGGCGGTGAGAATGTATACCCTGCTGAAGTCGAAAACGTCCTGCTGTCTCACCCGGGGATTGCAGATGCCGCCGTGATTGGCCAGGAAAGTGCAAAGTGGGGGGAAAGCCCCCTGGCAATTATCGTCAGCAAGGACCCGGCCCTGACCGAGTCCCAGGTGCTGGCACACTGCCACGAAAAACTGGCACGCTTCAAGTTACCCAAGGCCGCTATCTTTGTTGACGAGATACCCAGGAACCCCAGCGGCAAGGTACTCAAGCGCGTCCTGCGGGAACAGTACCCCGGGCCCGCAGCCGAGTGACCTGCTCTGATTTTCTACCTATAGATTAATTATTATTAAATATATATAGGTATATATAAGGATTATTGTTGTTACTACTATTAGAGGGCCATCGCGCTGTGGAAAAGGCGCTATTTAGCAATGGATACAAGTAGTTACTGCCCGGCAAAGTACACGCAAAAGCCCTGCAACCGACCGTGAAAACCCGTGTCAATCCGGTGTGTGAAACCCGTTTTTTTGTGGATGGTTTAGCGGCGCCGGGAAAGTGTCCCGTTATACCGTTTTTAACCCACGCCAGCTCAACGGCCTGTCCCCGTACTTGTCCAGTGGACTGGCTTGTCGGCTGGCATGGCCGGTAATCCTGTGAGTAAGTCCGGTATAGCGTGTAGTTAAAATGACGGTGCGCCGCTTGCTGTGAACAGCCTGTTTAAGTGGCGGGGATAGACTGTTGGCAGCGTCACTTGCCAATGCAGAAACTGGAAAAGATCTTGCCCAGCAATTCATCGCTGCTGAGGGCACCGGTGATGTCCCCCAGACGGGCCTGACATTGTCGCAGGTCTTCCGCCAGCAGTTCTCCCGCCCCGGCGTTGAGTAACTGCTCCTGCCCTGCCCTCAGAAAACCGGCTGCGGCTTCCAGTGCCTGGAGATGGCGTCGACGCGCGCTGAAGCTGCCCTCCCCCTCACCCTGGAAACCCATGCATTCCTTGAGGTGCTCACGCAGCAGGTCCATGCCGGCTCCGGTTTTCGCTGAGAGGACAACCGTGCTGCTCGCGCGGCCGAGGACTACACCAGGAGCGTGGCCGGAGAGATCACACTTGTTGTGTATGATGGTGACCGGGATAGTCCTGCTCAGGTGTCGATGCCGTTCGGGCCAGATCGTGTCAGGGTTGTCCCCGGTTGCGGGATCGCTGTCATCCACCACCAGGAGTATACGATCTGCTGAGGCCATTTCCTGCCATGCCCGCCGTATGCCCTCCTGTTCTACCTCATCTTCACTGTCCCTCAGTCCCGCCGTGTCGACGATGTGCAGGGGCATGCCGTCTATCTGGATATGTTCGCGCAGAACGTCCCGGGTAGTACCCGCGATAGGGGTGACGATAGCGCTGTCGGAACCGGACAGTGCGTTGAGCAGGCTCGATTTTCCGGCGTTGGGTTTACCGGCGATAACCAGCTTCATGCCCTCCTGTAACAGACTGCCCTGGCGGGCCTGCCGCATGACCGCATCCAGCTGGGTGATGATAGCGGACAATTGCTGGCCGACCTGCCCCTCCTCGATGAAGTCGATTTCTTCCTCGGGGAAGTCGATGGCGGCCTCGACGTAGATTCGCAGGCGAGTGACCATCTCGACCAACTCGTCGATTTTGCGGGAGAATTCTCCCTGCAGGGACCGCGTGGCGTTCAGCGCTGCCTGTTCGGTGGTGCTGTTGATCAGCTCGGCTATCGCCTCGGCCTGGGCGAGATCGATCTTGTCATTGAGGTAGGCGCGTTGGGAGAATTCCCCCGGATTGGCCTGACGTGCGCCGAGACGGCAAACCTGCTGCAGCAGCAGGTCGAGAATCACCGGGCCTCCGTGACCCTGCAATTCGACCACGGTCTCGCCGGTAAAGGAGTGTGGCCCTGGAAACAGCAGCGCGATGCCTGAATCCAGTACGGTTCCATTGTCTGACAGGAAATTTGCGACATGTGCCCGGCGAGCTTGTAACTCGAGCCCGGTTATCGCCCTGCCAATCCGGGCCGCCCTGGGCCCCGAGATGCGAATGATACCGATACCGCCCCTGCCCGGGGCGGTCGCGATTGCCGCGATGGTATCCGGGTCGATCAGGATTTCGCCGCTCCGGCCTCGATCTGTTTGGTGATGACGTACTGCTGTGCCATCGACAGCAGGTTGTTAACCACCCAGTACAGTACAAGCCCGGCGGGGAACCACAGGAAGAAGAAAGTGAAAACGACGGGCATCCACTTCATGATCTTCGCCTGCATGGGGTCCGGCGGCGGGGGGTTCAGCAACTGCATACAGAACATGCTGGCCCCCATCAGCAAGGGCAGCACAAAATAAGGATCCATGACCGAGAGATCATCGATCCACAGGATAAACGGCGCCTGGCGCAACTCGACACTTTCCATCAGCGTCCAGTACAGGGCGATAAACACCGGCATCTGCACCAGGATAGGCAGACAGCCACCCATCGGGTTGATCTTTTCCTTGCGGTACAACTCCATCATCGCCTGGGATTGCTTTTGTTTGTCATCGGCGAACTGCTCGCGGATGTCCTGCATCTTGGGCTGCACGCGACGCATATTCGCCATGGACCTGTAGCTGGTGGCGGACAGTTTGAAGAAAGCTGCCTTGATCAGCACGGTCAACAGGATGATCGCGACACCCCAGTTACCGACAAGACCGTATATTTTGGTCAACAGCCAGAACAGGGGTTGGGCGATCCACCACAGCCAGCCATAGTCCACACTCAGGTCGAGGTAGGGTGAAATTTCTTTCAGGCGATACT
>JAZBNW010000056.1:0-19519 GCA_036350855.1 Halieaceae bacterium | reverse complement strand
GTTTTGGCGCATGTCATGAAGGCGAGATTGAACTGGCCGAACGTATTCACGCGCATATGCCGCATGTAGAGAAACTCCGCCTCGTCAATTCCGGCACCGAGGCGACCATGAGCGCCATCCGCCTGGCCCGGGGTTACACCGGGCGCGACACCATCGTCAAATTCGAGGGCTGCTACCACGGGCACTCGGACTCCCTGCTGGTGAAAGCCGGCTCCGGTGCGCTCACACTGGGGGTCCCGAGTTCGCCGGGGGTACCGGCGGCCCTGGCAGACCTCACCCTGACCCTCACCTATAACGACCCCGAGGGCGTAAGGGCGGCCTTCGCCGAATACGGCGAGCGCATCGCCTGTGTCATCGTCGAGCCGGTGGCGGGCAACATGAACTGCATTCCCCCCGCGCCGGGGTTTCTCGAGACACTGCGGGAAGTCTGCAGCGCCAGCGGTGCGGTGCTGATACTGGACGAGGTCATGACCGGCTTTCGCTTCGGCCTGCAGGGCGCCCAGGGGTTCTATGGCATCGAGGCCGACCTCACCACGCTGGGCAAGGTCATCGGCGGCGGCATGCCGGTGGGCGCCTTTGGCGGCAAGCGGGAGATCATGGAGCAGATAGCGCCGCTGGGGCCGGTCTACCAGGCGGGCACCCTGTCCGGCAACCCCATCGCCATGGCGGCCGGACTGGCCACCCTGGACATCATTTCCCGGCCGGGCTTCTACGAGCCCCTGTTCGAGCGCACCCGGGCGCTCTGCGACGGCCTGCGCGAGGCCGCCGGGGCCGCGGGCGTGCCCTTCACCACCAACCATGCCGGCACCATGTTCGGCGGGTTTTTCACCGGGGAAGAACAGGTGGTCAATTACGCCCAGGTCATGGCCTGCAACGGCCCGGCCTTCAACCGGTTCTTCCACCGGATGCTGGAACTGGGCGTCTACCTGGCCCCCGCCTCCTACGAGGCGGGCTTCATGTCCAGCGCCCACAGTGACCGGGACATTGCCGATACGGTCGCGGCGGCAGCCACGGCCATGGCCGGTCTATAAACGAGGAACAGCGAATGGCATTCACCACACAACGCGGCCCCTATCCCCAGACCCGGATGCGCCGCCTGCGGGCAAGCGGCTTTTCCCGCGCCCTGGTGCGCGAGTCCGGGCTGACGCCTGCAGATCTCATCTTTCCGGTGTTCGTACTCGAGGGCAGCGGGCAGCGCGAGGCCATCGCATCCATGCCCGGCATCGAGCGCCTCAGTATCGACCTGCTGGTACAGCAGGCCCGCGAACTTCACCAGTTGGGCGTGCCGGCCCTGGCGCTGTTCCCGGTGGTGGGAGCCGGGCGCAAAAGCCTGCTGGCCGAGGAGGCCTTCAACAGCGACGGCCTGGTGCAACGCGCCGTCAGGGCCCTGAAAGACGCACTTCCCGAACTGGGCGTGATCACCGATGTCGCCCTGGATCCCTTCACCACCCACGGCCAGGACGGGATCATCGACGGCGCGGGCTATGTACTGAACGATGTCACTACCGAGGTACTGGTGAAGCAGGCCCTGTCCCACGCCCAGGCCGGGGCCGACGTGGTGGCGCCCTCGGACATGATGGACGGGCGCATCGGCGCCATTCGCCACCAGCTGGAACAGGACAATTTCCACAACACCCTGATCATGGCCTACTCGGCCAAGTACGCCTCTGCCTACTACGGGCCGTTCCGGGACGCGGTGGGCTCAGCCGGCAATATCAAGGGCGGCAACAAGTACAGCTACCAGATGGATCCCGCCAACAGCGACGAGGCACTGCACGAATGCGCCCTGGACCTGGCCGAGGGCGCCGACATGATCATGGTGAAACCCGGCATGCCCTACCTGGATATCGTGCGCCGGGTAAAGGACGAACTGAAGGCACCCACCTTCGCCTACCAGGTCAGCGGCGAGTATGCGATGCATATGGCGGCTTTCCAGCAGGGCTGGCTGCAACAGCAACCGGTGATGCTGGAGTCGCTGATGGCGTTCAAGCGCGCGGGCTGCGACGGCATCCTCACCTACTTCGCCCTGGATGCGGCCAGGGCGCTGCAGTAGGCCGGCGATGCGCGCCCTGCTGCTGCCCGTTCTCGCGTGGCTAGCCACCGCCACGACCGCTTCGGCGGAGTGTGACTGCCTGTGGCAGGGCTCGTTTGTCGAGGTACAGTCGGGCGCCGACCTGGTCGTCAGCGGCACGGTTGCCGCCGGCAAGGGCAATTCGATCGACCTGGCCATCGAGCGCCTGCTGCGCGGCGGCACCGACCAGGCTGAAATCCGGGTCTGGCTCAAGACCGGGGATTACTGCCGGCCGGAGCCGGAGCTGTTCCCGGTGGGCAGCGCATGGGTCATGGCGCTGGAGCGGATCGACGAGGACGTACCGGGGGGCTTCAACCCCCATACACCCAACGTCAGCTACGGCCGGCCGGGGGATTACACGCTGTCCAGTTGCGGTGGCTACTGGCTGCACCGCAGTGGCGACTGGGTGACAGGCAACCTGGTGGAGGCACCGCGCTGGGTGCGGGAACCGAAAATGACGCCTGTATTGCTGGACCTCGTCGCCGCCTTTGTCGACGGCCGGGTCGACGCCCGCACGCTGGCGGAGGCCAGCCGGGAGGATCCCGCGGCGCGGCAGTTGATGCTGGATACCAAGGCGTTCCTGCGCGAGACGGACTGACGCGGCAGGAGCCTAACGCCGCCAGCGGGGTCGCCGGGGGTTTTTCCCCTCCACCAGGTCCATCAACTCATCCAGCATCATCAGTGACAGACCCCAGATACAACGACCCTGGTAGAAATAGCAGGGCATGGGGATCTTCACCCCCTTGTACTTCCACTCCATGGTCTCGCGGTTATCGGTATCGAGGAGGAACTCCAGCGGTACCCAGATCACCTCCGCGACCTCCTCATTCGGGGTAAACGTCACCTCCCGCTCGAGGCGGAACACGAAGGGCGTCACCGCCATGCCGAAGGGACCCTTGCGGGGTCGGGTGATAATGTCCGAGAGCCGCCCGATGCACTGGTCCTGCTCCCCCAGGGTGAGCCCCACCTCTTCCTCGGTCTCGCGCACCGCCACGGCAAACCCATGGGCATCGGCCTTGTCCATCCGCCCACCCGGAAAGGCCATATGCCCCGACCAGGGGTCCCCCTCCCTTTCTGCCCGCTTAATCATTAGAATATGCAGCTCGCCCTCACGCACCTGCAGGATCATTGCCACCGCCGAACGTTTCATCAGCCGTCGCCAGACCTTCCGCCCCGGCGTGTGGTCGGAAAGGCGGGTTTCGATAAGTTGCAGCAGCGGTACAGGCACCGGGCATTTCCACAGGGTTTTACCGGATTAAGCCAGCCGTGCGCCCGGGATACAAGTCGCAAAATCACCCGACAAGGACAGCATGACAATCACCCCCTTGCTTGAACTGCACCGGATCAACCTGGTCTACCGGGCGCTGCCCGCCCTGCGCAATGTCGAGTGGGCGCCGCTACCCGGTGAACAATGGGCCTGCCTGGGGCCCAACGGCGCCGGCAAAACCAGCCTGGCCCGGGTTCTGAGCGGACAGGCCAGCCATTTCTCCGGCGAGTTCAGGCGTTCGCAGACGCTGGCGGACAGGGGTGTTGCCTATGTCTGCTTCGAACAGGCCAAGGCCCTGTGTGACCGGGACCGCAAGCTCGACGATTCCGAATTCCGCGCCGATGCCAGCGACCCGGGCACGACCGTTGCGTCAGTCATACTCGGCTCGAAGCAGCCGGATGAGTCCTACCGTCACTGGGTGGAGCGCCTGCACATCGGCCATATCCAGCAGCGCGGGCTGCGCTTCATCTCCACCGGCGAGATGCGCAAGACCCTGCTGATCAGGGCGATCCTGCAGCAGCCGGCGCTGCTCATTCTCGACAGCCCGCTGGACGGCCTGGACCGGGCCAGCCAGGAGGATATGCGCAAGATCATCGATGAACTGCTGCACTCGGACATCACGGTACTCATGCTGTGCCGGCAACTGGACGATATTCCACCGGGCGTCTCCCATGTGCTGGTGCTCAATGATGGCGAGATCGTCGCCAGCGGGGAGCGCGCCGGGATCCTGGCCATGGACAGCGTCAGCAGGCTGATGAACCCGCCAATGGCCGAACTGGGCGAACTGCCCCCGCGGGCCCCCAGGCCCTACGAATTGCCTGCGACCGGCCCACTGGTGGAACTGCGGGATGTCAGCGTCAGCTACGGTGAACTGTCGGTGCTGCGCAAGGTCAACTGGGTGCTCGGCCGGCAGACGCACTGCTGCGTATCCGGCCCCAACGGCTGTGGCAAGACCACCCTGTTGAGCCTCATCACCGGCGACAACCACAAGGCCTACGGCCAGGACATCACCCTGTTCGGCATTCGCCGGGGCAGTGGCGAGAGCGTGTGGGACATCAAGCAGAAGTACGGCCAGCTCGATACCCAGCTGCACCTGAACTATGTCCGCGGTATGCGCGTGGTGGAGGTTGTGGTGTCCGGTTTTTTCGACACCATCGGCCTGTACGATGACTGGGGCGACCAGCAGCGCGACATCGCCGATCAGTGGCTGGCTGCCCTGGGCCTGGCCGCTCACGGCAGGGACAGTTTCGACACCCTGTCCTTCGGACTGCAGCGCATGGTCCTGCTGGCCAGGGCGATGGTCAAATCGCCGATCATATTGCTGCTGGACGAGCCCACCCTGGGTCTGGACGGCCAGCATCGCAAACTGATGCTGCGGGCGATCGACCATATCGCCACCAACAGCGACACCCGCATTATTTTCGTCAGCCACTCCGCCGGTGACGTCCCGGCCTGCATCAATCAGTACCTGCTGTTTGAGCCCACGGACGACGGTTTCGAAGTCCTTTGCCGTGAGCAAGCGCCATGACGGTATTTGCCAGAACGGCAGTCATCGGGCTGGGCATGTGCCTGCTCGGCGCGGGGATGAGTTACCTGTATTACACCAGCGGGGCCGGGGACCATGGCGAAGCGTCGCCGCTTGCAACCGGCGGGCGATATAACGGCCCACCCTGCCTGGAGAAAAAGCAGGGAACCGGCCAGCCGGAACCCTACTGCGGCGACCTGCCTTCGCTGGCAGCTGTAAATGTGCGGGAAGCAAAACTGGAGCAGGTGGCCGACGGTTTCGACTTTCCCTGGGCCTTTGAGTTCATCGGCGACGGGCAGCTGCTGCTGACCGAGTTTTCCGGACACCTCAAGCGGGTCGATATCGACACGGGCAGGGTGGTGGACATTACCGGGCTGCCGGAGATCGCGACCGGCCCGGCGCAGGCCGGGCTGCTGGACGTTGTCCTTCATCCGCAGTTCGCCGACAACGGGCTCATCTATTTCAGCCATGCCATCGGCGACGGTGACACCGGCTACGCCCTGGCAGTGACCCGGGCCGAGCTTCGCGACGATCAGTTGACGCAGCTCGAGCGCATTTTCGTCGCCCTGCCCTACGGCAGCTCCGGTTCAAATTTTGGCGGGGCGCTGCTGTTCGACGAGGCGGGTTACCTGTTCATCGCCACCGGCGACCGCTCCATCAGAAGCAACTCCCAGCACCCCGGACTGCTGACCGGCAAAGTAATACGCCTGAATGCAGACGGCACCGTACCAGCGGATAACCCGTTTGTCGGCAGCGACCCTGCCGTCGACCCCGCCATTTATGCCCTGGGCGTGAGGAACCCCCAGGGCCTGGTACTGGATAGCGCCAGCGGTGACATCTATGAAACCGAGCACGGCCCGATGGGCGGCGACGAGGTCAACGTCATCGCCGCGGGTAAAAACTATGGTTGGCCCATCATTACCTACGGCGCCAATTACACCTACAAGTCCATCGGCGAGGGCACCCGCAAGGAAGGCCTGGAGCAGCCGCTGTACTACTACCTGCCCTCCATCGCCGTGTCACCCATCGAAATTTACCGCGGCGACATGTTCCCGGAGTGGGATGGCGACCTGCTGGTGGGGGCACTGAAGGGCGCCGCCATCAGCAAGCTGGACCTGGTGGATGGCCGCGTCCGGTCGGAATACAAAATACTCGATGAGCTCAATGCAAGAATCCGGGATATCAAGGTGGCAGCCGACTCCTCCATCTGGATACTGCTGGAGACCGGTTCAATTTACCGGCTGTCACGGGAATCCAGCCCGCTAGAGGCAGCGCGGGAAGTCGGCGAGCGCGACGGGGAGTACATCTACCTCACCGTATGCAGCACCTGCCACAGCCAGAACGTACCCGGCGCACCCCAGATCTCCAGGCCCTCGGACTGGACCGATCGCCTGGCGAAAGACCGCAGGGAACTCTACCGGAATTCGATCAAGGGCTTCAATGCCATGCCTGAAAAAGGCCTGTGTGAGGACTGTACCAACAAGGAGGTAACCCGGGCTGTGAATTTTATCATCAGCCAGGTAAAGAAATGATTACCGTCTCGAGCGGTTGATCTGTTAAACAGTCCCATCCGGGTCCCACCGACCCGCCCTTCCCTGTTGCCAGAGGCACACGTGAACAAGTCAGTCTTTTTCGCGGTGACAATCGTCGCCGCACTGGGCGCCGCCGGAACGGTCCTGTTCCAGGAGCGCGAGGACGCAGTTGCCGCCGCGGCGGCCTCAACCCCGCCCGCCTCGAACCTGCCAAAACCCAATTTTGTAGTATTGATCGCCGACGACCTGGGCTGGAACGACCTGGGCGCCTATGGCAATCGCCAGGTTCATACGCCCAATATCGACAGGCTGGCCGCCAGCGGCTTGCGCTTCGACAATGCCTTTCTCACCACCAGTTCCTGCAGCGCCAGCCGGGCCAGCATCCTCACCGGGAAGTATCCGCACAGTAACGGGCTGGTCCACCTGCACCAGCCCCTGTCGCCGACCGAAACGACCCTGGGGCAGTTGTTGCGCCAGGGGGGCTATCATACCGAGGCGGTGGGCAAATGGGGGCTTGGCGCCGCCGTCAAAGGCCAGTTTTCCGTCATTACCGAGGAGAAAACGGACACCAGCACGGAACAGTGGATCGAACGCCTGCAACAGCGACCAAAAGACAGCCCCTTCTTTTTCTGGCTGGCGTCCCGCGACCCCCACCCGCCGCACCGGGAAAGCGGGGACTCCGTGGCCTACACCTATAACCCGGACACGATAGATATACCGGCCGGGCTGGTGGACGGGCCCGGCACCCGCCGGGAGTTTGCACAGTACTACCGGGAAATCACCCGTTTTGACCGGGACGTGGGCCGGGTAGTGGCGGAACTCGAAGCCCAGGGGGTACTGGATAACACACTGCTGATCATCATGTCCGACAACGGCAGGCCCTTTCCAGGGGCGAAGGAGAATCTGTACGATGACGGCATCAGAACGCCATTCATCCTCTCGTGGCCGAAGACTATCACCCAGCCGGGTATCAGGGGGCAGCTGGTCAGCACGGTTGACCTCGCGCCCACCCTCCTTACTCTGGCGGGCTTACCGGTTCCCGCGGGAATGCAGGGTTATTCCTTTGCCGGCCTGTTCGACAAGCCCGACGGCAGGATCCGTGATTACATTTACGCGGAGCGCAACTGGCACGGTGTCAATTACCACGAGCGGGCCGTCAGGTCGCTCGATTATCTCTACAAGGAGAACCAGTTCCCTCTGCACGGCCTGTGTAACCCGAGCCCCTACAGTGGCACCGCCACCTACAAGGAGCTGCGACAGGCCTGGCGCAACGGGCAGCTGGACGGGCCCGCCGCAGAATGTTTTGCCAAACGGCGGGCGAAAGTGGAATTACTGCAAGTGGACAGCAACGGCAATGCCCTGCGCGAAAACCGGGCCAGGGATCCCGCCCACGCCGGCGCGCTGGCAAGCATGCGCAAGGCGCTGAAGCATTGGCGCAAGGCCACCGGGGATTTCGACTATATTCCCTATGTGCCACCCGCCGGCAAGCACTGCGTGGAGCTGCCCTGCCCGGCCTGAATTGCCCGGCTCAGGCGCGGGCATATCAGGTCGCAGCCGCCGGGCGATCCTCCGGCCGGCGGATTTTGAAGAACACCGCGTAGAGTGTCGGCACAACGACCAGCGTCAGGACAGAGGCAAAACCCAGGCCCGCCATGATGGTCACCGACATGTTCACGAAGAACACGTCGGACAACAGGGGTATCAAACCCAAAATCGTCGTCGCCGCCGCCAGCACCACCGGCCGCATGCGGCTGACGCAGGAATCGAGCAGGGCCTCATACGGGTCCTTGCCGGAGTCGATCTGCTGGTCGATCTCCTCGATCAGTACGATCGCGTTCTTGATCAACAGGCCGATCAGCGACAGCGCTCCCAGCAGGGACATGAAGTCGAAGGCGCCGCCGGTGGACAGCAGGCCAACGGTAATGCCGACGATGGCCAGCGGCACGGTCAGCCAGATGATGGCGGGCTGGCGCAGCTTGCCAAACAGGAAAATACTGGTGAGGATCATCAGCAGGAAACCCACCGGCAGGGACGCGCCCAGGCCCGCCTGGGCATTCTGGGCATCCTCGTACTCACCGCCCCACTCCAGCTTGTAGCCCGGCGGCAGTTCGATGGCCTCGATCCGGGGCCGCAGGCTCTGCAGCAGCGGCCCCGCCATGCCATCTACCGGATTGCAGGAGGCGATAATGGTCTGGATACGATTGCGCCCCCGGATCACCGAATTCTCCCAGCGGGTTTCGTAACTCGACACCACCTGTGATACCGGCACCGTGCGCCGCAGCACCGGGCTCCAGACCTGGATGTCGCGCACCTCATCGATGTTGCCGCGCTCGTCCTCCGGCGCCCGCAGGCGTATAGGCAGCAGGCGGTTGCCATCGCGATAACGCCCGACATCCGAGCCGTCGAAGGCATACTTGAGGGCGTCCCCGAGTTCCTGCCGGTCGACCCCCAGCTGGCGGGCAACCTGCTCATTGAACACCGGGGTGGCTACCTTCACCGGTGAACGCCAGTCATTGCGAACGTCGGTAGAATTGGGGTCGGCCCGCATGATGGCCTCTGCCTGCTCCGCCAACTGGCGCAGCACACGCTCGTCCGGCCCGGAAAACCGCGCCTCGATCTTGGCGTCGCGGCCGGGGCCTATGCGCATCGGCTTGATAATGGGGTCGGTCCAGGGCATTTCCCGATGCATATACTCCCTGATAGTGGCCATCAGCGCCGGAATCTGCTCCGTGTTCTCGGTGCGCACGATGATCTGCGCGTATACCCGGGTCGGCTCCCTGGCATCGTACACCAGGGTGAAGCGCTGGTGCGGGCCGCCGATGACCGAGGAGGTCTGCACGACACCGGGTTGCTGGCGGATAAATTCGCTGACCCGCAGGGTGTCGGCCCGGGTGGTGCGGATATCGACGCCCTCCGGCTCCCACACATCGACAAAGAAGATCGGTGTGCTGGAGTCCGGGAAGAAGCCGCTCTTGATCTGGCCGAACCCGATAAGCGCCGCCACAAACATGGCTATGACAATGATCAGGGTGACCCAGCGATGGTTGATCGCCGTCGCCACGATGCCGCGGTAGGCCTGGAATAACTTGCCCGCGTAGGGATCCCTGTCCTGGCCAGTACCAGCGGTACCGGATTTCAACAGCAGCGCGCACAACAGGGGTGTGGTACTGATAGCGGTTACCCAGCTCAGGGAGAGCGAGATCAGGATCACGTAAAACAGGGAACTGGCAAACTCGCCGGTATTATCCGGTGACAAGCCGATCGCCGAGAACGCGAGGATACCGATCACCGTGCCACCCAGCAGGGCCCAGATCGTCTTGCCCACGGATTCCCGGGCAGCCTCCCTGGCTTTCATGCCCGACTCCATGCGCACCTGCATACCCTCGGCTACCACGATGGCGTTGTCTACCAGCATCCCCAGGGCAATAACCAGTGCGCCGAGGGAGACGCGCTGCAACTCGATGCCGAAGATATTCATCAGGAACAGGGTGCCGGCCACGGTGATCAACAGTACCGCGCCAATCACGATGCCGGTGCGCAGCCCCATGAATGCCAGCAGCACCAGCAGTACGATTGCCACCGCCTGGCCGACGCTGACAATGAAACCTCCCACCGATTTTTCCACTTCAAGGGGCTGGTTATAGACCGTTTCCAGGCCCATACCGACGGGAATCACCGGCAACAGTGAGTCGAGCATTTTGTCGACGCGCCTGCCGACCTCCACCACGTTCTGGCCGGCGGCCATGGAAATGCCGATGCTCAGTCCCGGCTTGCCATTGAGGTAGTAGACTTTTCCGGGCACTTCTTCATAGGCCCTTGTAATGGTGGCGAAGTCCGAGAGGCGTATCAGTTTGCGATCACTGGAGCTTATCAGCACATCGCCGATTTCCTGCACCGACTGGAAATCCCCGGTGGGATTGAAGCGGATATAGTCGTCGCCAACCTGGACGTTGCCGGCATCCACAACCACATTCTGTGAGCCGAGCACCGCGCTTATCTGGCCGAGATCCAGGCCCATTTCCGCCACTGTGCTACGCGAAATATCCAGGTAGACCACCTCGCGCTGCTCACCGTCGATCACCACCTTGCGCACGCCGTCGACCAGCACCAGCTGTTTCTTGATGGCGTCCGCGGTGTCGTAGAGATCGCGCCAGGTATAGCCGTCGCCGGTCAACATCAGGTAGATGCCGTACACGTCGCCAAAGTCATCCAGCACGATGGGTGCCTGGGCACCGGGGGGCAGTGAGGGTTTGATGTCGGCGACCTTGCGCCGCAACTCGTCGAAGATATTGGGCAGGTCGGCGGACTTATACTCATCCTTGAAATCGATGAGGATGTCCGAGAGGCCGGGGCGTGACACCGACATCTTGATCCGCTTGACCTGGGGCATTTTCTGGATCGCGTCTTCCAGGTGGTAGGTCAGCTCCTCCTGCACTTCCCGGGCGGTCGCGCCGGGATAGAGGGTGAGTATCTTGGCGGACTTGATGGTAAAGGCCGGGTCTTCCAGCTTGCCTATCCGCTCGAAGGCAATCAGGCCACCCCCTATCATGATCACCACCAGCAACCAGGAAATGACCCGGTTGTTTACCGAATATTCACCAATATTCATTGCCACAGCACCCCGGAATTATCTGTATGGCTCAGGTCGGATCGCCCGCGCGCGGCTGCGCCTGCTCGGTTTGGGCCATACGTGTCACCCGCATTCCCTCCGCGAGGTAGGGTGCCCCCACGGCGACAATTTCCTCACCTCCGGCGAGCCCGTCGGTGATCTCTATCATGCTGCCCGACATACGGCCGATGGACACTGCGCGCGAGGAGACGGTCATGCTTGCCGGGTCGAGCAGCCATACCCGGGGCTCGAGGCCCGCGTCCGCCTGCACCGCCCGCACCGGAACCCATTTCACGCTCTCCGTGGAGACGAGCTCCGACAGGTCCAGCAAAACGGTAGCCGTCATGCCGGGTAACACGGTAAATGTGGTTGGCGCGGCCATGGTGAAAGTGGCCCTGAAGGTCTGGGTCTGGGGGTCCGCCTTGGTGGCGACCTCCTTGGGCTGGAGTTCAAAGGTCTGGTCTGTGCGGCCCTCGAACCGGGCGATGGCGCGTACCGCCGGGTCGGTATGCCCCGGCCCGCCTACAGTTTCCCGGCTCACGCCGCCACGCACACTGCGCACCACGGACTCCGGCAGGTTGATGACGATATCCAGCTGGTTGATATTCTGCAGCCACATGACGGTCTGCTTGGCCAGCACCTCCTCGAAGTTCTCCACGTCCCGCTGGGCGATGCGTCCGCGAAAGGGGGCGGTCATGACCGTATACTCGAGGTCTTTTTCAGCCTGGGACAGGGCTGCCGCCGCGGTGCGATACTCCGCTTCCATGCGATCAAAATCGAGGCGCGAGATGTTGCCGTCGGCCACCAGTTCCTGCGCCCGCTTGAAATTGCGCGCGGTATTGTCGAACCTGGCCTGCCGGTCCTCCAGCACCAGTTTGTAATCAGTGGGGTCGAGGCGGGCCAGCACCTGGCCCTCTTCAACAAGGTCGCCTTCCTTGACCAGCAGTTCCTGCAATTTCCCGGATACCCTGAAGGCCAACTCGGCCCGCTGGGACGCGTCGACCTTGCCGGGAAAACTGCGAACGGCGTCCACTTCCCCGCCCTCTACCACGAACACCTTGACCGGGCGACTGCCTGGCTCCGGCACAGCCTGTTGGTCGCCGCCACAGGCGACGAGCCCCATCAGTGCGACGCCGGTGATAATCAGTCCTGGCAACAGTCCCGCCATCTGCCCTTCCTCCCAAACTAACGAATCGGGCAAATACTACCAGTTTTGCTGCGTATTACCGACCAAAAGCCCTCAGCGCGTCACACTGGGCGCTGCTGCTGCAGAACAACATACCCCGCTCAGCCGTGGCCCTGGCCTGGGCGATATCGCCGCGGGCCCGATGGGTCCTGGCCAGCTGCAGGTATATCTCACCGCTTTCAGGGTCGATCCGCTGGGCGCGCTCCAGCAAGGCGAGGGCCTGTTCATAATCGCCCCGGGCAGTCGCCTGCTCGGCTTTCTGCACCAGCGGCAGCCAGGCACCGGAGACCGACGGCTGGGGCGGTCGCGCTGGCCGGGGCGGCGGGGCGACAGGTGCCGGCGGGGAAACCGTCGGTGGCGGCGTTACCACGGGCGCCGGCGGCGTCTCCCGGGTGTCCACACCGGAACAGCCGGCTACTACCAGGGCCAGGGCCACTGCCGCCACCCTTGCCAACGCACGTTCACGAATCATCATTCATCAACCCCCAAACAAGGACTGGAACCAGTCTTTCGGACCGCCCTCCCGGGGGGCGCAGTCCGTGCTCTGGCGCGGCTGCGAACCCTCGATGAAGGGCACCAGCCGGGCGCGCTCGCAACCCTTGCCCGTCAGGTAACCGCTGCGTTCGTCGATCCAGAACGTCTGCATGCCATCCGGCATGCGATAGCCCAGTGGCCGCTCGCTGGCCGCGGCCATAAAGTGCGCCCAGATCTTAAGGGCGCCACTGCCCCCGGTAAGCCCCGTGCTGCCGTTGTCGTCCCGACCGATCCAGGTCACGGCAAGCAGGTCGCCGGAGAAGCCGGCGAACCAGGAGTCCCTGCCGTCATTGGTGGTGCCGGTCTTGCCGGCAACGTCAAAATTGGCTGGCAGGTAGCGGTAAGCGCCCTGGCCGGTGCCCTCACGCACCACCGTACGCAAGGCATAGGTCAGCAGGTTGGTGGCCTGCAAGCTCACCGTGCGCTCATATTCCAGCGGGTAGCGCTTGAGGGGGCTGCCGTGGGCATCCACCACTTCCCGAATACTGCGCAAGGGCATGCGGAAACCGCCGGCCGCGATGGTCTGGTACATGGCCGCCATATCCATCGGCGAGTACTCACCCGCACCCAGCGTCAGTGCAGGCACATGGGGAATGGTGCCCTCGATACCCAGGCGCCGCAGCATGTCGACCACCAGGCCGAGACCCATGTCCATGCCCAGGCGCGCGGTGGCCAGGTTGTAGGAGTTGGCCAGGGCCTGGTACAACAACACGTCACCGTGTTCCTTGCGGTCAAAATTACGGGGCTCCCATACCTTTCCCCCGGGCCCGGCCACTTTTACGGAGCTGTCCGACAAGGTGGTGGCCAGTGAAAAGCGCCGGGGCTGTTCCAGCGCCGCCAGGTAAACCGCCGGCTTCAGCAGTGAGCCCGCCGGCCTGCGCGCATCCAGCGCCCGGTTGAAACCGGCATAACGAATATCGCGCCCCCCTACCAGCGCCGCCACCTCGCCCGAGTCAAAGCGGGTTACCACCGAGGCACTCTCCAGCTCACCGCCCTTGTTGAGCTGGGCCAGCACGCTGGTGGTACTGTTCTCGATCTGGCGCTGCAACAGGGGATCGAAGGGAGTGAAAATACTCAAGCCCAGGGTCGTCAGGTCCTCGTCCCGGTACTCCTGTCGGAGCTGCCGCCGCACCAGGTCGAGATAGGCCGGAAACGAGTTGCGGACGCGGGCCTTGCTGTTCAGGTCCAGGGGCCGGGCCTGGGCCGCCTTGGCCTGCTCGGGCGAAATGACCCCCTGCTGGGCCATCTCCGCCAGCACCACGTTGCGCCGCTCCAGCGCCCGCTTGGGGTTGCGCGTCGGGTTGTAAAGTGAGGGGCCCTTGATCATACCGATCAACAGGGCCTGCTGGTGCACCCCCAGCTGGTTCAGCGGCGCGTCGAAGTAATGCCGTGACGCCAGGGCGAAACCGTGGATCGAGCGGGGTCCCTCCTGGCCGAGGTAGACCTCGTTGATATAACTTTCCAGGATCTGGTCCTTGTCGTAGTGCAGGTCCAGCAGCAGGGCCATCATGACCTCGGTCAGCTTGCGCACGATGGTGCGCTCGGGTGTGAGGTAGTAGTTTTTCCCCAGCTGCTGGGTGATGGTGCTGCCGCCCGCGACCACCTGGCCGGAGCGCATATTCCTCCAGGCAGCCCGGGCTATGCCCACGAAAGAAATTCCCGCGTGGTCGTAGAAGCGGTGATCCTCCACCGCCAGCAGGCCATCGCGCAGGGTCGGGGGTACGTCGCCCAGCCTGACCAGCACCCGGTCCTCGCCATGCAGCGGGTAAATGCCGCCGATCTGCACCGGGTCGAGGCGCATCAGGTCGATATCCCTGCCCCCCACGGTAAGCTCCTGCACCCGCTGTCCCCCGAGTTCCACCAGCAGCCGCCGCGCGGGCTCCTTTTCACCGGGAAACGCAAAGCCGCGGGTATAGATCTCGAAACGACCCCGATTGCGCGCCACCTGCCCCGGGCCGCTGGTTTTTGTCACCTTGCGATAGCCCAGCACCTCCAGTTCGTAGGCGAGCTGGTCAGGGCCCAGCCGGGCTCCCACAAACAGCTCCAGCGGCCTGGCATATACCTTGGCGGGCAGTTCCCACATCTTGTCGACAAAGGTGGAGGTGATCTTCGCGTCAAGGTAGACCAGCAGCAGCCCGCCGGCGACGAGAGCGGCGAGAAACAGTTTAAGGAGGAGGTGGCGGGTGCGAATCATGGGGTGCGAGTGTACACCAGCAACAGCCGAAAAAGGGTGGCATTTTTGAGCCAAAAAAAGCTGCCGGTCGCTGCCTGTACAGCGTTGCCCGGGTGGCTCCGCGCCAGCAATGACTCAGGAAAGATCACATGGCAGATGAGAACAGGCAGGGCCTAACGGAAACTGCCCCCATGATGGCGGCGGTGGGCAAGCGCACCCCGGCGGGGCTGCCTGTCGCAGGGACCGCTCAGGGGCCGCGGGTTGTCTAGGATAGCTTTTTCAGCGCCTTCTTCAGGCCCTTGATCTTCTTGTCCTGCCTGGAGATTTTCGATTTCCTTGATTTGATTTCCTTCTTCAACTTTTTGGCTTTCCTGGCATTCTTTTTCGACACTCGATCCCCCTGATTTTCTGTCTTGTGCTGCTTCTTGCCACTCTTCTTGTCTTTCTTGCTGTTCCTGGACATCGCCTTGCCCGCCGACTTTTCATTGCCGCCGTCTGTGTCCGGGCCCCGGTCAGGGCCGCCTACAGTGAGCCTGGCGTCATCGGAATCGTCGCCAGGCCCGGCGCTTGCCCGTCCATCCCGCGCCACGAGCGCCTTCGCATCCGCAATAATCCGCTGGGACAGTACGGTGCTGTAACCCGGCACCTGGCACAGCCTCGCTACCGATACGGACGCCAGCTCTTCTGCCGAGGTAATGCCGTAATTGGCCAGGTTTTTGGCAGCCGCAGGACCTATTCCCCTGACCGCCGTAAGAAGTGTCGCCATGGTAACTGTCCCTCATTCAGAAAAGCCGGTCTCACGATTATAGGGCATAAGGAAGATGTCCACCTCAACCCTCCCTCAATCGGAGCTCGACGCGAATCGATCCCGGCAGGAACAGGCGACGATGGGGCCATCGCGTAGTATCGTTGGCGGGGAACCATTTGATACACGTACGCAGGAGCATGGCCCGTGGGTATCTTGTTTATACTGTCGATGTTATTGCCGGCGCCGCAGGCGCTGGCACAAACCACCTGTTTTACCGACCACACGGGCTCAACCCTCTGCAGTAGCCCCGGCGGCGTCATCCAGGGTAATACCAACAGCATTGGCAACAGTATTTTTCGCGACAGCAGCGGCAACCGGCTGGACTATGACAGCGACACCACCGGCAAGTCGTCGTTACAACTGCCGTCGGGAGAATCCATCCGATGGTATGAGCCGGTGCCCGAGCAGCCCGGTGTCCCGCAGCTGATCGAGCTGCGCAAGCGCTCACCCGCGGGCATGGACGCTGTCATTCCCGGAAACGCCCCCCTTGCCCCTGTCCCGGAATTCCCGGCCCCACCTTGACCATACGCAGAGTGCTCATGACTGTGCGGGGAGATCCTTCACCGTCTGCCACTCGACTTCAGAATGGCAAACTACGTGCTTTCGGCGCCTTACGCGACAAACGGGCCGACAACCGGCGCCGCTGCCAGCGTGTTCCGGTATGCGCTTGTGCTCAGAAGGGTTCCGGAATGTACCTGAAGGGAAAGTCCATCGCCTTGTACTTGCCAATCTTGCGCTTGCCGAGTTTGACATCCTCCTGTGGCAGTGCCTCGTAGGGAATGTGAGCGAGCAGGTGAGTGATCAGGTTCAGGCGCAATCGATTCTTGTCCTCAGCTCTGGCAACGTACCAGGGTGCCCAGGAGGTATCGGTAGCCTTGAACATCTGATCCCTGGCACGAGTATAGTCATCCCACTTGTCGTAGGACTCGATATCCATGGGGGACAGCTTCCAGGTCTTGCGGCCATCGGTTTCCCGGCTCCGCAGGCGTCGCTGCTGCTCCTCGTGGCCGACTTCGAGCCAGTATTTCAGCAGGATGATGCCGGAGTCGACCATGGCGCGCTCAACCAGTGGCACTGCATCGAGGAAGTGCTCGGCCTGCTCCTCGGTACAGAAACCCATCACCCGCTCGATGCCGGCCCGGTTGTACCAGCTGCGGTCGAAAATACTGACCTCGCCCGCGGCCGGGAAATGCTGCACGTAGCGCTGGAGGTACATCTGGCTCTTTTCGCGATCGTTAGGCGCCGGCAGGGCGTGAATCTGGAAAATCCTCGGGCTGACCCTCTCGGTTATCGCCTTGATGGTGCCGCCCTTGCCGGCGCCGTCGCGTCCCTCGAAAACGATGCAGACCTTGAGACCCTTGTGCACGACCCATTGCTGGAGCTTGACCAGCTCGACGTGGAGGCGCTCCAGCTCCTTTTGATACTCCTTGCGGCTGAGCTTGCGAGGTGCAGACTCATCCTCTTTATTCCTCTCGCGTTTCTTGTCTTTCCCCGACATGACTCTCTAAACTCCTGGTAAAATATCATCTGTCATCGGTACATCTTTTCCGGATTACGCCATCATTATGCGGCATGACACTCAGGTAGCCGCGCAGGGTGATCCTGTCGCACGACCAATGCGCTAAACACGCCCGCAATCCTTCAGTTCCGCCACAATCAGCTTCTGCACCGCGGTCTCCTTGATGTCGTGCGGCTGGTCAAGCCCCATGCGTTGCAGGTACGGAACAGCCGCCGCAGGCACGGACCCGGCGGCCCCGACGGCCCCGGCCAGGGTCTTGAACAGGGTCTTCCTCGAGCCCATCTTGACCTTCAGATTCTGCAACACGTCCGCGAGCACGAACTCTTCCGGGGTAAAGTCGCTGCCGAAGGGAAACCTGGGAAACAGGCCTTCCGGGCGCAGGCGCCCGGCGATACGCTCCAGTCGCTCGGGCGTGTTGTTGCGAAACTGCGCGGGTATCTCGTAGTCTGCGGCGATTTTACCCGCGTCCCTCGCCTGCTGCAGTAACTGCTCCTGGAACCGCGAGTCGGCGATATTGAGCAGGCGGGCGATCACGTCTTTCTCCCGCTGGCCGCGCAACATGGCGATCCCGTACTCGGTGATCACCATATCGCGCAGGTGGGCCGGTATGGTGGTATGGCCATAATTCCAGACGATGTTGGATGACACCTTGTCACCCTTGGTGCGGGTGCTGCGACACATCAGTATGGAGCGGGCGCCTTCCAGCGCGTGGGCCATGGCCACAAAATTGTACTGCCCCCCTACCCCGCTGATCTTGCGCCCGTTGTCCAGCCCGTCGGAACAGGCCGCACCCAGCAGCGAAACCATGATGGTCGTATTGATGAAGCGCGCCTTCTGCCGTTGCAGGCGGGCGATCTCCTCACAGCCGTAGAGCTGGTTTACATAGGCGATATCGGTCATGCAGATCTTTTTCGCTTCCGACTCCGGCATGCTCATGAGCTGCTGGTACATGGCCTGGGGACCGAGGAAGAACCCTGCGTGCAATACGATGCCACCCTTGAGCTCACTACCGAGGCAGTGCCTGCCCATCAGCTCCAGTGCGCCAGTATTTCCCAGGTCGGCGGGGATCTCGATACCGTCCGCACAACGCAGCACGCCCTCGTTCAGGACAACGGCATCGTTGACTATCCCGAACTTCTGCAGGAACGCCAGGTCGCGCGGGGTCAGCCGGGCAGAGATAACTCCTTCCTCCACCATCACGCCCAGTGTCCGGGTCGTGACTTCGGTGCCGATCAGGCCGGCATTGACCAGGCGTTGCAGGCCCGCGTCGCCGTAGACCGCCCGTTTGAGTATCCCGTGGTTGTACAGATGCCGGAAGCCGTCGGCGAACATTTCGGTAGGACCGTACAAGCCTTTGTCGAAGGGCTCGGTTCCACCCACCTCGTCGATGATCTGGCCAAACTTGTCCAGCACGCCCAGCTCGGTGAGCGCGGCCTTGTACTGCTGGTTTCTCTCCTGGCGTAAAATGCAGCCGTAGGTGATGGCATCTCCGAGGGACCCGATACCAATCTGCAGGGTACCCCCGTCCGGCAACAGCGCACTGGCGTTGAGGCCAATCATGTAGTCCATGGTGTCTACCGGCGGAGACGGCGGCCCCAGCAGGGTGTGGTTGTATTTCGGGTCGTCCAGGATGAAGTCGTAGGTGGCGGCGGGCACAATCGCATCGTTGTACATGAAGGGCAGCTCGTCATTCACCTGGCCGATGACCGCCACCTGCCTGCCCTGTTCCCTCAACTCCTGCAGGCGCGGCAGAATGTCCAGCGCGTAGGCATCGCCACTCATGCTGTAGGCGGCCTGACCGTCGATCTCCCGCCGTGCAATCATCTGGCTGAACACATTACAGCCCTGCTCGATCATATCCCGCAGCCAGTGGGTGAAATTGCTGTAGACATAGTTTTGCTGGGCGTGACTGTTTCCCATATACACCCCGGCCTGGAGAAAGACCTCGACGATCTCGATATTTTTTGGCAGTTGTCCCTTGAGGTAGGGCTGCACGTACTCCAGTTCGGGCAGGTTGCCAAATACGCGGTCGACGAAGGGGTCGAGGAAGCGTTTCTCGAGATCACTGCTGCCCCGGGGCCGACAGAAAGAGGCGCCGGTAATAATCGTCAGCTCTATCCCCGGATCCGCCGCTGCGCGCCGGTACAGCTCATTGAAAATGTGTACGGGCCGGCCGAACCCCCCGGCAATGACCACCTTGTTGCCCACTTTGTCCAGCAGTGCCTGAACACATTGCTCCAGGTCGGTGTAAAACGCGGGTTTTGTGCTCGTCACTGTGTTGTGTCTCCAGAATTT
>JAZBNW010000055.1:0-7228 GCA_036350855.1 Halieaceae bacterium | reverse complement strand
GCGCCAGCCAGTTGAGCCCCGGCAACAACTCGGCCCCGGGTTGCCCCGCCTGCGGGCCATGCAACTGACGCAACAACTGACGGGGCCGCCGCGCACCCTGCGCCTGCAGGCTGCCAAAACGCCGCAGGCCGGCCTCGGGGTCGCTGGCATAGGCAGCCTGAAACGCGGCAAAAGCCTCCGCGTCCATGCCTGGCCAGCCGCTGTCGGCGATAAAGCGCGGATTACTGCACACGGTTACCAGCGCCGCAACCCGCTCCGGGTTGCGGGCGGCCAGTTCCAGCGCGAGTTGTCCGCCGAGAGACCAGCCCAGGTAGACCGCTCGCTGCGGGGCCACGGCGAGCACGCCAGCGATGACATCGCCCGGTTCGCAATGCTCGCCGGCTGCCAGTCCGGGAGCGCAGCCGCGAAGATCCACCAGGGTGACGTTTGCCCAGGAGCGCAGCTGTGCCAGCAGCGGACGCCAGATCTCCCGGTTGCTGCCCCAGCCGTGCAGCAGAACCAGTTCCTGCCGGGCCGCCCGCATCGCGGGCAGGTACTCCGTGCCCATCAGGCGGCGGCCCAGCGGGACGCCAGCCGTTCCAGCAAGCGGTCCACCTGTGCTTCACTGTGACCGGCGCTCAGGGTGATTCGCAGGCGCGAGGTACCCGCGGGCACCGTCGGTGGCCGGATAGCGCCGATCAGCAGTCCGTCCTGGCGGAGCGTCTCGCTCAAATCCAGGGCCCTGCGTGCGTCCCCGACGACCAGGGGCTGTATGGCGCTGCCCGAGGCCATTAGCGGCAGGCCCAGTTGCCCGGCGCCCTGGCGAAACCGGGCGATCAGGCGCTGTAGATGCTCCCTGCGCCAGGATTCCTCGCGCAGCAGGCGCAGGGATTCCAGGCTGGCCGCGGCAACCGCCGGCGGCAGGGCGGTGGTGTAAATATAGGTGCGCGCCTGCTGCAGCAGGGACTCGATCAGCAGCTCGCTGCCGGCGACGAAGGCGCCGGCGGTACCCAGCGCCTTACCCAGGGTAGCCATCAGTACAGGCACAGCGGCCATGTCGAGGCCCGCGGCTTCGGTGCTGCCCGCGCCGCGCTCACCCATCACACCAAAGCCATGGGCATCATCCACCATCAGGCTGGCATCGTGACGGGCGCAGACAGCCGCCAGCGCCTGCAGCGGCGCGGTGTCGCCGTCCATGCTGAACACGCCGTCCACCACCACCAGCTTCACCCCGTCCGCCCTGTCGAGCTTGCGCTCAAGCGCCGCCACATCGCTGTGGCCGAAGCGCTGGAAGCGGGCGCCACTGTGCAGGCCCCCGTCCAGCAGTGAGGCATGATTCAGGCGATCTTCAAACACGTGGTCGCCGCGGCGCAGCAAGGTGGTGAGGATACCCGTATTCGCCATATAGCCGCTGGAGAAAAGCAGGGCGCGCGGCCTGCCGGTAAACGCCGCCAGCGCTTCCTCCAGCTGGTGGTGGGGCGTGCTGTGACCACAGACCAGGTGGGATGCGCCGCTACCGACGCCGTAGGTGGCGGCGGCGCGCTGGAAAGCCTCGGTAACCCGGGGGTGGGCCGCCAGGCCGAGGTAGTCATTGCTGCAGAAGTTGAGATACTCCCGGCCGTCCACCCGCACCACCGGCCCCTGGGCCGATTGCAGGGTCAGGCGCCGGCGGTACAGGTCATTTTGCCGGCGCAGGGCAAGGCCCGCACCCAGGCGGTCAGCGAGAAGCCCCATCGGGTCGGGCTAAATGGCGCCCCGGGCCGGGGCTGTGCTGGCGTCATAGAACAGCGGGCTCGGCGCGGCAGGTGCCCGCTCGACCTGCCGCTGCTCGGGTTCGATGCCGAGGCGGTCGAACAGGGCCATGTCCTTGTTGGCGCGGGGGTTGGGCGTGGTGAGCAGTTTCTCACCGTAGAAGATGGAATTGGCGCCGGCGAAGTAGGCCAGCGCATGCATCTGTTCGTTCATTTCCTCCCGGCCCGCCGACAGCCGGACGTGGGATGCGGGCATCATGATGCGCGCTACCGCTATGGTACGGATAAACTCGAAGGGGTCGAGGTCCGCCTCGTCCGCCAGCGGCGTCCCCTTGACCCTCACCAGCATATTTACCGGTACGCTCTCCGGGTGCTGCGGCAGGTTTGCCAGCTGCTGCAACAGGCCGGCGCGATCACCCTGCTGTTCGCCCATACCGACAATACCGCCGCTGCAGACTTTCATACCGGCACTGCGCACGTGCTCCAGGGTTTCCAGCCGGTCCTGGTAGGTGCGGGTGGTAATGATATCGCCGTAAAACTCCGGGGACGTATCCAGGTTGTGGTTGTAATAATCGAGCCCCGCGTCGGCCAGCTCCCGGGCCTGCCCGGGAGTCAGCATGCCCAGCGTCATGCAACTTTCCAGGCCCAGCTCCCGCACACCTTTGACCATGGCGACGACATAGGGCATGTCCCGCTGCTTGGGAGAGCGCCAGGCGGCCCCCATGCAGAACCGGGTGGCGCCACTGTCCCGGGCGGCCCGTGCCTGCTCCAGCACCTTTTCGACCTCCATCAGTTTCTCGACTTCCAGGCCGGTGTCATAGCGGGTGCTCTGGGGACAATAGGCACAGTCCTCCGGACAGGCGCCGGTTTTGATGGAAAGCAGAGTACTCACCTGGACCTGATTCGGGTCAAAATACCGGCGATGGACAGTCTGCGCCTGAAACAACAGGTCGTTGAAGGGCAGGGCGAACAGGGCTTCCACCTCCTGCCGCGTCCAGTCATGGCGGATCTCGCTGGAACAGGGGGCTTCCCCCGAGGACATTGCAGTGGCTGCTGAAGACATGGAAAACCTGCCGGAACCGGAAAATGAAGGTCCCCAATCATACCGCCGGCCCACCCCCTGTCAACCAGAGACGCCGGGGGTGGTTAACAGGGCGCTGGAAGCGCTCCTCAGCGGCCTGTTCCCCGAGTATTGCCGCCTCTGTGGCCTGCGCAGTGACCGCCCGCTGCCCCTGTGCCATGCCTGCCAGGGCGATTTCCAGGCAAACACCAGCTGCTGCTCCCGCTGCGCCATTCCCCTTCCCGATTCGTCCCAGAGGCCCCAGGGCGCCCTCTGCGGAAAATGCCTGCACTCGCCGCCACCCTTCGACCGGGTGGTTGCGCCCTGGTTGTACTGCGAACAACTTGCCTACCTGATCCAGCGCTGGAAGTTCCACCGGGAAAGGCGACTGACAACGCTGTTGGCGGCGCTCTGGCTGATGCGGGTGCCCGAGCCCGAGCCCGTCGATGTGCTGGTACCGGTACCACTGCACTGGCGCCGCCTGTGGCAGCGCGGCTTCAATCAGTCGGAGTTGCTGGCGCGGCAACTGCTTTCGGCCTGCGGACCGGGACTGGCTGCTATCGATCACCGCAACGTGCGGCGCGGCCGCGCGACCCGGCCCCAGTCCGGCATGGGCGCCAGCCTGCGCGCCCGCAATCTCGGCGGCGCCTTTACAGTGCACAGTCGCTATGACAACCTGCGGGTGGGTATTATCGACGACGTGTTCACCACCGGTGCCACCGCTGCTGCCGTGGCGGGCGCCCTGCGCGGCGCCGGGGCGCGCCACGTGGAAGTGTGGTGCCTGGCGCGGACCCCCGCCCCGGGCAGCTGAACCGTGTCACCTGCCGCTTCCAGTCACCGGGATTTTGCATGCGTTACCTGCTGCTGTCGTTGCTGTTCGTTACCTGCCAGGGCCTCGCGGGCGAGCCTCTGAGGGTGGCGGTGGCCGCTAACTTTCGCGCCACCTTGCAGCAGATAAGCGACCGCTTCGAGCAACAGACCGGGCACAGCGTCACTCTCAGCTCAGGTTCTACCGGCGTGTTGTACACCCAGATCCTGCACGGCGCACCCTTCGACCTGTTCTTCTCCGCGGACGCCGCCGCCGCCCGGAAACTGGTGGCCGAAAGGGCCAGGAGCACCCTGGGGGAACCCTTCTGCTACGCCAGGGGCAGCCTGGTGCTGGCAGGCGGCAATGGCGAGCTCTCCCAGCTGGCCGACCCCGGCCTGAGCCTGGCCATTGCCAACCCGGTCACCGCGCCCTATGGCGAGGCGGCCATCGCCGTGCTGGCCCGCCCCGAGTTCGCCGCCGGCGGCGGCCGCAAGCTGGTGCGCGGCGCCAACGTCGTGCAGGCCCTGCAGTTCTGGCGCGGCGGCGGCACCAGGCTGGCGCTGCTTCCCAGGGCGCTGGCGCCCGACGCGACGCCGATTCCGCAGGGCTGGCACCTGCCCCTGGACCAGTTTGCCATCACCCTGACCCCGCGGGGCGCAAACCCGGCACTTGCCAGCTACCTGAACTGGATCAGAAGTGATACGGTGCGCACACTGATTTTCGATGCTGGCTACGAACCTTGTTCCTGAGCGCTGCAGAGCTGGACGCGATTCAACTGACCATCGCCCTGGCGACGATCACCACGGTACTGCTGCTGATCCTGGGAACCCCCCTGGCGTGGTGGCTGTCGCGGAAAAAAGCGCGCTGGCCCGCCCTGGTGGAAGCCCTGGTGGCGATGCCGCTGATTCTTCCACCCACCGTGCTGGGTTTTTACCTGCTGCTGCTGTTCGCGCCCGACACGGCGCTGGGCGAGGCCTGGCAACGGCTCACCGGCACCCAGCTCGCCTTCAGTTTCAGCGCCCTGGTGATCGGCTCAGTCATCTATTCCCTGCCCTTTGTCGTGCAGCCCTTACAGGCCGCCTTCCAGCGGGTGCCGGATGACCTGCTCAAGGTCGCCGCGACGCTGGGCGCCAGGCCACTGGACCAGTTTCGCTCGGTAGTGCTGCCCCTGACCCGGCGCAGCTTCGTCACCGCCGCGAGCCTCGGTTTCGCCCACACCGTGGGGGAGTTCGGGGTGGTACTGATGATCGGCGGCAACATTCCCGGGGAAACCCGGGTGCTGTCTGTCGCCCTGTATGACTACGTGGAATCGCTGCAATTTGCCGAGGCCCATCGCCTTGCGGGGGGGCTGGTGATCTTCTCGCTGGCGCTGCTCTACCTGCTCTACCGCCGCGACCGGCGCGACAGCTGGAAGGTGCAGGCTTGAACGGCCTGGCCCTGCGCCTGGACTGCCCCGGCCAGGCCGGTTTTCGGCTGCAGCTGGACTGTGAGTTGCCCGACACGGGTATCACCGCGATATACGGCCCCAGCGGCAGCGGCAAGAGCACCTTGCTTGACTGCATCGCCGGCCTGCGGCGGCCGGCGGCGGGGGGGCTGGTGCGTTTCCGCGGCGAGCAGTGGCTCGCGCCGGGGACCTTTGTGCCGCCCTGGCAACGGGGCGTGGCCTATGTCTTCCAGGATGGCCGGCTGTTCCCCCACCTCAACGTCCAGCGGAACCTGGACTACGCCGCCGCCCGGCGCGACGTCTCCAGGGATGGCGCGACAATGGAACAGGTAGTCCACTGGCTGGAACTGGGGGGCCTGCTGGGACAGACACCGGCCACACTGTCTGCCGGCCAGAAGCAGCGGGTGGCGATCGGGCGCGCCCTGCTATCCTCGCCGCAACTGCTGTTGCTGGACGAGCCGCTGGCCAACCTGGACCACAGCGCCAGCCAGCAGTGCCTCGCCTACCTTCAGCGACTGGCCCGGGAGCTGGGCGTGCCCATGCTCTATGTGAGCCACGATATCGAGGAGGTCAGCCAGCTGGCGGACCACCTGGTACTGCTGGAACAGGGGGGACTGGTCGACCAGGGCCCGCTGCTGGACCTCTGCGGCCGGCTCGATACCCGGCTCTGCCGGGAGGAGCAGGCCGCCGCCATCGTGCTGGGCAGCATCCGGGAACACGACCCCGAGTACGGCCTGACCGAGCTGGTGGTGGAGGGGCAAACCCTGCTGATCGCGTCCGGGGAAACCACAGCGGGCGCGCCGCGACGGCTGCGAATTCCGGCGCGCGATGTCAGCGTGTGCCGGCATAAACCGGAAGACAGCAGCATTCTCAACATCCTCCCGGTGACCCTCACCCAGATGGAAGCCGATGACAGCGCCAGGGTATTGCTGCGACTGGCCCTTGGCTCCCAGTACCTGCTGGCCCGCATCACCCGCAAATCCGCCAACCGTCTCGATCTGCAGGTGGGCGATCGCCTCTTCGCCCAGATCAAGAGCGCGGCCCTATTGATGGAGTCTTCCGATCACCATGAGTGAACATCCCTACGACCGCCTGGGCCCCGACATGGTCATCGACGCCGTCGAGTCCGCTGGGTATCTCAGTGACGCGCGACTGCTGGCGCTCAACAGCTACGAAAACCGCGTCTACCAGGTGGGCATCGAAGACGGTACGCCGCTGATCGCAAAATTCTATCGCCCCGAGCGCTGGAGTGATGCCCAGATCCTCGAGGAACACGCCTTCAGCCTGGAACTGCAGGCGGCGGAAATCTCGGTGGTGGCGCCCATGGTGGATGCACAGGGCGCTACCCTGCACGAATTCGACGGCTTCCGCTTCGCCCTGTTCCAGCGCCGTGGCGGTCACCCGCCGGAGCTGGACAATTTCGATAACCTGCTGGTGCTGGGCAGAACCCTCGGGCGCATTCACGCGGTGGGCAAAGCGGGGACGTTCAAGGCGCGCCAGCAGATCAGCGTGGAGCGCATGCTCAGCCAGAGCCGTGAGTTCCTGCTGGAGGGTTTCATTCCCCAGTCACTGGTGCCGGCCTACAGCACGCTCACCAGTGACCTGCTGCAGGCGGTCTCGAGCATCTACGCCGAGGTGAAAGCCGCTGACATGATCCGGGTTCACGGCGACTGCCACGTGGGCAATATCCTGTGGCGCGACAATACAGCCCATTTCGTCGACCTGGATGACTGCTGCACCGCCCCGGCGATCCAGGACCTGTGGATGTTCCTCAGCGGCGACCGCCCCTACCGCCAGCTGCAACTGGCGGAACTGGTCGAGGGCTATTCGGAGTTCTGCGACTTCGACCCGCGCCAGCTGCGCTGGCTCGAGGCCCTGCGCACCCTGCGCATTACCCACTACGCCGCCTGGCTGGCCCGACGCTGGAACGACCCCGCGTTTCCCCACGCGTTCACCTGGTTCAACACCGAGCGCTACTGGGCCGACCACATCCTGGAACTGCGCGAGCAGATGTCAGCGCTGCAGGAAGAGCCTCTTCAGTTGCTTTAATGGTCATGGCGCTTTAGAGCGCCTCAACCCCGCGACGCCGGGTACACCACTGACCACAACCAGCGCCAAAGAGTGTTGCCCGCCAGCACCTCCCGATTGATGGCGTCGAAGAAACGCTCCAGCTCCACCGGGTCCTT
>JAZBNW010000054.1:0-4228 GCA_036350855.1 Halieaceae bacterium | reverse complement strand
TATCCTGCGGCTGGTCAATATCGGTGACGCCAAGTCGCTGGCCTGCCACCCGGCGAGCACCACCCATCGTCAGCTCAACCCCGAGGAACTGGCCTCGGCCGGTGTCAGCGAGGATATGGTGCGCTTGTCGATCGGCATCGAGCATATCGACGACATCCTGGCGGACATCGAGCAGGCGCTGGCGGCAGCATAATCGTGCGCTACGCCAGTTGCGCGGTGGAATATGCAGCCTGGACCTGGGCCCGGGACAGGAACGCAAAAATCATTCCGCAGCCAACGACACTGAGGCGACGGGTGGTGATTATACATCTACTCCCCGAAATCGATCGGCAACAAGGCAATGGATATCAATCATTACCGATCGCAAACGTACTGCCAAAGATTATTCGAATCGGTTTTTGCTGCCTGACAAGCCAATTCGCCTGCGACACCCCGCTACAAGTTGCAGTGCTGCCTGATCTCGGCGATTTTCGCATCAAGCTTTTTGTTGTACTGGCCGGTACCGATCTCAAGTGTGTCTTTTTCACTTCCACCCAACATATGCGCAACGGCTCCAATGGGAATGATCGAGCTGGCGCCATCCTCGATTTCCTGTGAAGTGCGTGCTTTCTCGCTGGTCAGGGTAGCGATATCCGCGGTGGCGGTAGAGCAGTCGATGGGCTTGGCAAGGTTTGCCTGCACGACCTCCTCCGGTGCGGGCGCCTGTGCTGAGCACCCGGCCAAAAGTATGATAAAAATTCCAGTTGCGGTAAGTGCTTTCATAGCTCATCTCCAATGGTTGTTTGAACGTCTAACTAGTGCAGGGCCTCTCTCAATTTCCTGGTGTCAGTCAGTGAGAATCACTAGCGGTTGGCAGTCCGAGGCGGCAACCATTATGGCCCAGCGCTTGCTGAGCTGTATTGTTTTTGCAAGTCAAAACATTGTTAGATTAGGCCAACCTGCCATCGCTCGTACCAGCAAGGTGCCAGGGTCATCGCACGGGGTCTCATACTTCCGACTTTGCAGACCCGCGCCAGTGGGCCGGACTCACACCGGACCAGCGTTTGAAGGCATGGCTGAATGCGCTGAGATCCGCGTAGCCGAGCTTGTCTGCGATCTCCAGGGCGCTCAATCCGGAAACCTCCAACATTGCCCTGGCCCGCGCGAATTTGGCCGTCTCGAGTTCAGCCCTGAAGGTTGTGCCGGCGGACATCAGTTGCCGCCTCAGGGTACGGGTGTTAATACCCAACAGGGCAGCCGCCTCGCCCTGGTTACAGTGCTGTGTAGCCAGTAACAGGCGAAGAGACGATATCGGATCTGCGCCAACGTCCACAGCCGCGTGATCCAGTTCCCGAATCTCTCGCAGCATGTGCCGATACAGCATGGGATCTGCCCCGGCCGGCGCGATGTTGAGCCAGCGCGACTGAAATTCCATACCGGCCCAGTCGCTATCAAAAATGATCGGGCAGCGATAGAACTTATCGTAGGGTGCGACTTCCACCGGCCTTTCCCTGCGAAGCATCAGCCGGGACGGCTTCCAGGCCGGGCCGCACAGCTCCCGCAGGAGGCTACAACCTACCGCAACTGCATAGTCATACACCTGATCAGGGGCGGTGACTGCAGATTGCGTCACCAGATACCGCAGGTACACCAGTTTTCCACGGTGTTCCAGGGTTATCAGCGCGCTCTGGTCATGCAGCACGCGATACCTTGAGAGGTTGGCCAGGGCGGTAGCGACGTTCTCTGCGCTCTTCATGGCGAAACCCAGGGCGCCCAGGTAACTCAGGCTGACTTTTTGGCCCGCCAACAAACCAAAATGCTCGCAGCCGGTGACTTCCCGGCAGTGTTGTAAGAGCTTGTCCACCTTTTCGAAGGGCACAAAGGTGTCCGGTTTGGCGAGCAACCCGGGTGTCAGACCGACTGCAGCCAGGACAGATTGCGGATCCTGGCCGAACTCGCGCAGAAGCCCGGGCAGAGCCATAAATACGGCCATGCGGACATTTCCCGCCGGGGATAAGGGCGGAACGCTCGGCTTGATGGACGCCTTTGTGTTTGCTCCGGTTGGCATGAGGCGGATCAACTCTTTGCTCTATCACCTTTGATAGTGGCCCAATTAAACAACAATTTGATTCGCGCTAACAATAGATTCCCAGGGCACAGCGATCATACTCGGGGCGTTACGCTTCGCTCCGGGTCGCAAAAGTGTTTGGCAGTGAGTGACGAACCGGTCCGGCGGGCGCGTTAAAGCAGAATGATACTGACGCTGTCACCGCCTTGCGCCCGCCGGGGCCCGGGGTGACGAATTACCCGGATTCACTTTGGAGGTGCAAGATGGCAACCATCAAAATACCTGGACCTGTCCTCGCGATAGGCACGGCGGTAACCCTGCTCGCCAGTATGGCGGTCAGCAGCCAGCAGGTTACAGGCACCCTGGGCTCACCCGGCGCCACCACGACCATCAGCGGCAAGCAATTGCCAGCGCCGGGGCCGAAGTTCGGCGGCGTGATCAAGAATGATGCCCTCCAGTCAACCGCGTGGTGGGCGCCGCGTATCGTGCCGCCCGGGGATGCGCCCAACATCCTGCTCATCATCACCGATGATGCCGGCTTCGCCGTGCCGAGCACTTTCGGCGGTGTGATACCGACACCTACCCTTGACCGGGTGGCAAATAACGGCCTGCGTTACAACAACATCCACTCCACCGCGCTCTGCTCGCCCACCCGGGCCGCGCTGATCACCGGGCGCAACCACCATTCAGCGGGGTTTGGCGTCATCTCGGAGCAGTCCACGGGCTTTCCCGGCTACAACAGCATCATCGCCGAGGACAAGGCAACTATCGGCCGGATCCTGCTCGAGAACGGCTACTCCACGGCCTGGTTCGGCAAGAACCACAATACCCCGGCCTTCGCCGCCAGCCAGGCGGGCCCCTTCGACCAGTGGCCGACAGGCATGGGCTTCGAGTACTTCTACGGCTTCGTGGGTGGCGACGCAAACCAGTGGCAGCCGAACCTGTTTCGCAATACCACCCAGGTCTTTCCCTTCGCGGGCAAGCCGGACTGGAACCTCATTACCGGTATGGCGGACGACGCCATCGATTACCTCAACCGCATGAACCAGACGATGCCCGGCAAGCCGTTCTTTATCAAGTACGCCCCGGGGGCGACCCATGCCCCCCACCACCCGACCAGGGAGTGGGTGGATAAAATCAGCAAGATGCACCTCTTCGACGGGGGCTACAACAAACTCCGGGAGCAGATTTTCGAGAACCAGAAACGTCTCGGCGTGATACCGGCGGACACCCAGCTGGAGCCCTGGCCCGAGGATGTGCTCAAGAGCTGGGACAAGCTGAGCCCGGAAACACAGAAACTCTTTATCCGACAGGTCGAGGTCTTCGCCGCCTACGCCGCTTACAGTGACCACGAGATCGGCCGCATCATCGACGCGATCGAGGAGATGGGCAGGCTCGACAACACCCTTGTCATCTACATCAATGGCGACAACGGCACCAGCGCCGAGGGCGGCCCCCTGGGCACACCCAACGAGGTCGCGTTCTTTAACGGCGTCAACGAGATGCCGGTGGACGTGCAGATGAAGTGGTACGACGTGTGGGGCACGGAGGAGACCTACAACCACATGTCGGCAGGCTGGTCCTGGGCCTTCGACACCCCCTTCACCTGGTTCAAGCAGAACGCGTCCAAACTCGGCGGCATCCGCCAGAACATGGCGGTGTCCTGGCCGGCGCGTATCAAGGACAAGGGCGGCCTGCGCGAGCAGTTCATGCATATCATCGACGTGGTGCCGACGCTGTTGGAGGTCACCGGCATCCCCGCCCCCGAGACGGTCGACGGTATCGAGCAGGCGCCGATCGAAGGCACCAGTTTCGCCTATACCTTCGACGCCAAAAACGCGAAGGAGAAGTCCCGTCACAAAATCCAGTACTTCGAGATGATGGGCCAGTGGGCCCTGTACAACGAGGGCTGGCTGCTCAGCACCAAGGTCAACCGGGCGCCCTGGGAGGCTTTTGGTGCCGCCAACCCCGACCCGCTCAACAACCAGGTGCTGGAACTGTACGACCTGACAAAGGACTTCAGCCAGTCGCAGAACATTGCTGACAAGCACCCCAATAAGGTCAAGGAGATGAAAGAACTGTTCATCGCCGAGGCGAAAAAGTACCAGGTGTTGCCGCTGGATGCCTCGGTGGCTGCGCGCATTGTGGCCCCGCGACCCAATATCACTGCCGGGCGCACCG
>JAZBNW010000053.1:0-4767 GCA_036350855.1 Halieaceae bacterium | reverse complement strand
TCAGGTACTCATTGATATCGATCTGCTGCGTGTCGCCCACCGGCAACAGGCGGGAACTGGCCAGAATAACAAGCAGGCCGCAACCGGTGACGGCCAGCCCGACCCACAGGAAGTCGCCGAACGCCAGCCCCTGACCGGTGGCATCTTCCAGGAAGCTGCTGACGATCAGGTTGGTCGAGGTTCCGATCAGGGTGATAGTGCCGCCCAGGATCGCCGCGTAGGACAGGGGTATCAGCAGCTTGCTGGCGGGGTGGTAACGGTTACTGCGCACCGTATGGGCAAGGGTCGCGACGACAGCCGTATTGTTCACAAACGCGGAAAACAGCGCGGTGAAGAAACCCATGCGCAGCAAACTGGCGGAATAGTTGGGCGAGATAAGCTTGCCGGACAGGCGCGTCAGCCAGGACAGCTTTTCCAGCCCGATGGATACGAGCAACAGAAGGATGAGGGTTATCAGCCCCGAATTGGTTGCCTTGGCCAGTACCTCCGGGGTGTCCACCAGACCCAGGAAATAGGCAGCCAGCATGGCGGAGGCAAAAACCCACACGGCCGGCCACGATGTCAGCACGAGGCTGATCACCAGCGCAAAAAACAGGCTGGCGACTAGCAATTGGTCCAGCATAGGGTTCTTCCACGGTCCCGGAAATCTGCAGACGAAGGATACGCGCTAGGGACAGCAGCGGACAACCACCATGGGACAAAGAACCGCAATGAACTAGACTTGCGCACAAGCAACCCTGAATACCGTAGAGGACGCCCCCGGATGAAAAAGGTTCTGCTGATAGCGCTGTCGGGGCTGTCGCTGGCCGCCGCCCTGGCCTACCTCTGGCGCGAGCCTTTGAAGGAGGCGGCCTATGCGCGCCTGACCGCGAACATGTTCGTCGCCCGGGACACGGACGACTTCGATCCCGGACCTGCACTGGGCTCCCGCTTTCCGGGATTGCGGGCCCGCTACCAGGGGCGGGAGATCACGCTGCTGAATGAGTTCGCCGGGGTCAACGGCACGGTTCTGGTGGCCAGCCGCTCCCTGGACTGGTGTCCCTACTGTATGCGCCAGATGATCCAGTTACAGGCTAACAGTGGCGCCTTTGCGGCGGCGGGAATCGGCCTCGTGGCGATCACTTATGACAGCCCGGAAATGCAGCAGGCCTTTATCGATAAATTCGGCATCACCATCCCTGTGCTGTCAGACCGCAACGGCCTGAGCTTCAGGACACTCGGGATTCTCAATGATCAGTACCGGCAGGGGGACCGCCAGTTCGGCATACCCCATCCCGGCATGATCGTGGTCGATCCGGCCGGTATGGTAGTGGGGAAACTGTTTCTCGAGGCGTACAGTTCGCGCGTCGACTCCGCCGCGGCCCTGGTGTTCGCAAAAAACGCCCTGGGCCTCGACTGAAGACGTGGTGTTACGCGGTTTTTTGCTTGTTGCCGAGTTTGATCTGCTTGTTGACCGCCATGGTGGGCTGGCCACTCACACCGGACTGGATGATATCGATCTTGTTGCCGGACTTCAGGAACAAGCGTGTCTGTTCCTCAATGGATGCCGACGTTTCTACTGCCGCAGGTTGCTTTTTCTTTGCTGCTGCTCGCGTGGGTTTGCGCGCCATAAAATGAACCTTGTACTTTGAAGGAAAGCCCGACATTGTACAGGAATAGCCGGAAAAATACAGTAGATTCTTGCTTGCGCCTCCGGGCGTAGCGTGTCAGCGGCCCGGAACATCGGGCGTACACTGGAAAAGGTGCAGGGAAAAACCCATGCTCAGGACAGGCGGGGGGGCGCCCTGCAATCGCTCCCGCTTTTCCCGATGGCCCCGCTGGGAAAACGGGCTCATGGCGACAATATCGGTCACCAGGTCGGGGGCGGGGTTCAGCTCGTACTGCACCACCCGCCGCCGCAGCAACTGCATGCCGGCGAGTTCGGACCGGGCGGCAGGCGATTCTCTCGGCTTGTCGTAGAGCATGGCCCGCAGCTGCCACAAATGGCGCGGCGCCGGGCACACTTCAAGGTAATACCCGCCCGGATTGAGCACACGCGCCACCTCGGGGTCCTGCGAGGGGGCGAATACCCGGATCACCGCGTCGAGCGCGGCGTCCGGCAACGGCAGTCGCAAGGCGCTGGCGACCGCGAACTCAGCCCCGGCGCAACGCTTTGCCGCCAGGCGCACGGCGGTGCGGGAAATATCGATACCGTAAAGCCCGGTGCCGGGCAGGGCACGAGCCAGGGCGTTGGTGTAATAGCCTTCCCCGCATCCCAGATCCAGTACGCTCCCGAGCAACGGCAGGCCCGCGAGTTCCGCTGCCAGGGCATCTGCGAGAGGCCGGTAGGCCTGCGCATCGTGAACCCGGCGCCTGGCCGCCACCATTTGCGAATTATCGCCCGGCTCCGGGCTGCGCTTGCGGTTCGCCGGCAGGAGGTTCACATAACCCTCGCGCGCACGGTCGAATGAGTGGCCGTTGGCGCACACCAGGGAAGCCCCGTCCGGGCTGGCCAGCAGCGCCAGCTGACAGTGTGGACAGGCCCACATAACACGTACTCGTCACAGCAAAGGAAACACAGTGTACAGCACATGCGTAGCGGTTTTCGCCCGGGATTGATCTGCGGGTCCACCCCACATTTGAGTTATACTCCGCCGCCATGACAGCCTCCCACGATATCCTGCAAACCATTTTCGGTTACGAGTCCTTTCGTGCGCCCCAGGACGAGATCATCCAGACCGTCATCGACGGTGGTGACGCCCTGGTATTGATGCCAACTGGCGGGGGCAAATCCCTGTGTTACCAGATTCCGGCGCTGGTTCGGCCGGGCTGCGGCGTGGTGATTTCGCCGCTTATCGCACTGATGCAGGACCAGGTGAGCGCCCTGCGCCAGCTGGGCGTGAGGGCCAGCTTTCTCAACTCGACCCTGGACGCCGTCACCACCCGGGAGGTAGAGGGGCAACTGCAGGCCGGTGAGCTCGACCTGTTGTATATCGCCCCGGAACGCCTGACCCAGGAGCGCTGCCTCAAGCTGCTGGAGGGGGCAGCCGTCAGCCTGTTCGCGATCGATGAAGCCCACTGCGTGTCCCAGTGGGGACATGACTTTCGCGCCGATTACCTGCAACTGAGCCTGCTGCACCAGCGTTTCCCGACCATACCCCGCATTGCCCTGACCGCCACCGCCGACGCCCGCACGCGCCAGGAAATCATCGACCGGCTGGACCTCGGCGACGCGCAGAAATTCACTGCGGGCTTTGACCGGCCCAATATTCGTTATCGTATCGCCCTGAAGCAAAACCCGAGGCAACAATTACTGGCCTTCCTGCGCCAGGAACACCCCGGCGATGCGGGTATCGTCTATTGCATGTCGCGCAACAAGACAGAAGAGATCGCCGCCTGGCTGGTGCAGCAGGGCCTGGACGCCCTGCCCTACCATGCCGGTTTACCCGCGGCTACCCGGGCCACCCACCAGGCCCGGTTCCTGCGGGATGAAGGCGTGATCATCGTCGCCACCATTGCCTTCGGCATGGGTATCGACAAACCCGACGTGCGTTTCGTGGCGCACCTGGACATGCCGAAAACCGTGGAATCCTATTATCAGGAAACCGGGCGGGCCGGCCGCGACGGCCAGGCCGCCGATGCCTGGATGATCTACGGCCTGCAGGACGTGATAAAGCTGCGCCAGATGATGGCTTCCTCCGCGGGCAGCGAGGAACACAAGCGCGCCGAACAGCACCGCCTCAACGCCATGCTGGGCCTGTGCGAGATAACCAGCTGTCGCCGCCAGGCGCTGCTCAACTATTTTGGCGAGCCCCGCTCCCGGCCCTGCGGCAACTGTGACACCTGCCTGGAGCCGGTGGCTACCTGGAACGGTACCGAGGCCGCCCGCATGGCGCTGAGCGCCGTGTACCGGACCGGACAGCGCTTTGGCGTCAACCACCTGATCGAGGTCTTGCGCGGCAGCGGGAGTGACAAGATTCACCAGTTCGACCACCATCTCCTGCCCACCTACGGCATCGGCAAGCAACTCGACAACAACCAGTGGCGCTCCGTGTTCCGCCAGCTGGTGGCGAGGGCCTACCTCAGTGTCGACCTGGAGCGCTTCGGCGCCCTGCGCCTGGAAGAGAGCTGCCGGGGACTGCTGCGTGGGGAGGAAGAAATCCAGCTGCGGCGCGACGCGCCGCGCACGAAGGCCGCGAAGCAGCAAACCCGCACCGCGCTGGCGCCGGACATCGACGTCGCCCTGTGGGAGGCACTGCGGGACTGCCGCCGTCAACTGGCCGAGGAACAGGGGGTACCTCCCTATGTGATATTCCACGACCGTACCCTGCAGGAAATGTGTTCCAGCCTGCCTCTCAATCCGGTGGAGTTCGGGCGTATTACCGGGGTGGGAGAACGCAAGCTGGAAAAATACGGGGCACAGTTTCTCCAGGTCATCCGGGAGCATTCGGCAACAGCGCAATGATCATGGCGCGGTCAGCCCGCCTCCCGGTGGCGGCGGCGATCTTGCATAGCGGGAACAAAGCGTGAACAATTGCTGACCAGCAACAAGGCCTTTACCGGCCGTGTGCACGCGACAGCTGCCTTCCGGACAGTTTGTCGCACCACAACACCATGGAGCAAAGTAATATGTCGATTCGTACTTTTGTGCTGCTGCTGGGCCTGCTGGCGCCACTGGCCCAGGCGAGCGAGATCCTTCCCGGTAACCGTTTGCCCGACCTGGGTATCGCCGCCAAGGGGGAACTCGTGCTGAGCGGGGACGAGGTCGGGTACCGGGCCTGGAACTAC
>JAZBNW010000052.1:0-5356 GCA_036350855.1 Halieaceae bacterium | reverse complement strand
GGACTCGGTTGCACAGACGAAGCAGTTCAGCGTCACGCCCAGCTTGAGAGTGTGGCCTGCGGCAAGTTCATCGATCCGCGGGTTCACCGGGGCGATACCAAGCACATTGGCCTCGAGATTGGGCCCGAGCGAGAAGCGCAGCGTGGTCTCGGCCCCGGGCTTCAGCACCAGTGGAGAGCGGCTCTCCAGTGGAGCGACCAGCAGGTTATAGACTGGCGCCGGGGCATCGCCGGGGGTAGCCGTTTCCTTGGCGAGGGCTCCAATCGTTGCTGCCGATGCGACGCGCCGTTGGAGGTAGTCTACGGGGGTGTGCATTGACAGCGCTTGTTTAAACTGGACCTCTCCCTCACTCCCGATCTCGAGTTCTCCGATAACGGTATCGATGAGCTCAGATAACGCCTCATCGACCTCGGGTTGGTGCTTGAGTGCCTCCGTTGCTCGCGCGGCCACCTGAATGGCAGCCAGGAAGAAGAGTTGGTTAGCCGAGGAAAATCCGACCGACTCCTCGCTCCGCTCGGGATTCGCAGGTACCGCCAGCGTGAAGTCTTGTTCCGAGTAAGCAGATGCGTTGACAAGGGCCAGCCACTCGCGAGCAGGGGTTCGGCCCCTATGATGGATCAACCAATTCTGGTCGGGAGGCAGGTCCCCGACCACAGCGTCCAGGGAGCCCACGTCCGAGCCGGCATAGATCACCCACTGCGCTTCCTTGAGAGCTGGCGGTGCCGTCTCCTGTGGCCAGGGCACCGACAGCAGTCGGCAGGACGCACCGCATGTCTCTTCCGCAACCAGTCGCCGGAAAAAGGCGGCGCCAAACGAGCCCGCCTCCGTCAGCACGGCGACCTGGCCTTCCATGACCTGGCCGCTGTCTCGCAGAGCCGACGCCAGCGCATGCGCCGACGCCGCACCCCCCGGCTCGATCTGAATGACACCCGGCGGCGGCGCCCCGGCGTCACCCGCGTCCTGCGCAAAGGGCACGACAAACGGTAGTCCCTGCCCGGCATAGATCGCCGCCACAGCGAGTGTCTCATCGCCGCAGTCGCCAAGGACGATCTCCGGCGCGTCCGGCTCTGCGCGCCGCGTTGCGACCGCTCGGGCTACGACCGGATTACAACCATCCGACAGCACATCGATCCGCACGGCTTCGCCCGAAGCAGGGTCGAGGAAACCTTTGCGCTGTGCCCAGTCAGCGCTCGCCACGAGATCATCGGACAAGGCAGAATGTTCGGCGCTGTCATAGCCGGGTATGACCAGGGCCAGCCGCACTTCGGCAGTCGCTGCAGCGCCGAGTAAACACTGCAGCAGAATGAGTGAAGCCCAACTACTGAGCCTGGCCACGGAGGTACAATGCAGCAATTTCAGCATCAGCCGTTCCCGCTTCCTCCCCTGCATCGCCCAGCACCGTGAATCCGTCATCGACTCGCACGGCGCGCCGCACAGCGAACACCGAGGGCTCGCTGATCGTCAGATTTCCGTCCGCGGTCACCGCATACCCGACTTCACCGCCGACTGACAGTAACTCGGTGAGGGCGGGCACCGTGAGCTGCAGTCTGGCACCCGTCTTGTCATACAGCGAGTATGTACCCTTCGACACAACAAACGCCTCGGTTACCAGGTACATATCGGGCTTGGTCAGTTCTTCCATGCAGGCAGAGGAAACCTCACGGCGGTTGGCCGGATCCTCCTGCCATACCTTGAGGGCCAGCAGCTTGAGCGCATCCGCGGAATGCTCGGATACCTCGAAGGTAACGCGCGCTATCTTGTCGAACCCGGGCCCGGCCTCGATACCGGCGTAGTTCAGCAGCACGTCAGCGCTAAAAGTCGTTGATTTGGTGAAGTTGATGGCCGGAATCGACCCCTGTTCGACGAAGTCGCCCGGATACCGGCAGCTTGACAGGTTGTCTATCCAACGCAGGCCGCCTTCGTCTACACGAATAATCGACCCTGGTCGGTACTTCCCATCTGGAAACGGCAGTGGCACCCAACCACCCGCTGACTCGAGCAATTGACGCCACTCATGAGGCGAGTAGACGTCCTGCAGCTCCGCTACGTCTTTACAACCGACGAGTCCGAGTGTGACCAAAAGAATGACAACCGTCATGAACCTACTGTGCATGATCATGGCACCTCCGGTTACCAGGTACTGATACTGGACCGTTAAGTATATGCGAGGCCATCGGGATTGGCGAACCGGCAGCCGGCGGTTTGAAAAAATCTGATCATGACCTAGACTCTGAATGATCCAGCAAATCCCCAACTGGACGCGGACATGGTTAACGCTACGGACAATCGACGCATCCGCCAGTTAGTGCTGCTCGTGGGGTTGAGCGTGTGGGCTCTGGCTGCGGCCCAGGATGTCTCTCGCCTCTACCCACCGGATGTCCTGCAGCAGGCAGGGAAGGTGTATGCCAGTAATATTCAGGGTATGTGGGAGGAAGATTTTATCGCTCGACTGGAACCCGAGGAGCGACAGCGTGCGGGTTCGATCTCACTGCTCCTACCCCTGGTAGGGGTGAGCGGAAATCCCCTGGAGTACTACACAGACCCTGCCACGAAGAGCGTTGTTCTACCCATTGCCTCGGTCAAATTCCTCGATGATCTCAGCATTGCTTTGGCCTACTACCAGCGCCAGGGCTGCGACATGTCTGCGGTATCGGACTATGCGGCCCTGCTGAAAAGCCGGCCGACGGAAATCAACGATCCACCGTTGGTGGCTCTCGGTGTGCCTGACGATGCACTGGAGGACCTCTACGTCGATGACGTTTCACAGAAGCTACTCAAGTCGACCCTGTTTTTCCTGGCAGCACACGAGTATGCCCATGTCATGTACGGCCACATGCCTTACTCCGAGATTACAGCAGCACAAGCCCAGTCCCAGGAAATTGAGGCAGATACGTTTGCCCTTGACGTGATGCGCAGGATTGCTGTGGCCCCGTTGGCGATGTCACAGTTCTTTATGGTCTCGACCCGATTCGAAGCAACGCAACAGGATTTTCAGTCCGCTACCGAATACAGTGCCCATCTGGCCGGGTCCACCCATCCGGTCAGCGCACTGCGCCTCGAAAAGGTGGCAGCCAACATCGAAGACAATCTGGCGGCTTACGCCAACGCCCAGGATGATCCTCAGGCGTATCGGGCGGCATTGACCAGTAGCGTCGCAGAGCTGCGCTTGATAGCGAGCGAACTCACCGACAATTCGATGCGGGAATATCTGGCAAAGAAGCTGCAGGATATCGACCCGGCGCGACTCGCTACGTCCTGTCGAGCCGGCGCCTCCTGAACCAACCCCGTTTCTCCTCAGCTGCCAGGACAAGCAGGGGACGGATTGCCGGCTTGCCACCCGAACAATTCACCCATGGCGATTTCTGTCAGTCAGCCGATGCAGGTATTACAGAAAAGATTGGCCTGGCACAGATTGGCGCCTATCATTTCAGGTCGTCCCCAAGTGCTATACACCCGGCGAGGAAATCCGAATGTCAAACACGCGAATCTGGGTGCGACGCATACACAAGTGGCTGGGCCTGCTGATCGGACTGCAGGTGGTTCTTTGGCTGAGCGGTGGCGTGGTGATGAGCCTCATTCCCATTGAAATGGTTCGGGGAGAAGAGTGGTTCAGACAGGATACTGACGCGCTGTCCGGCAATCTGTCCGGATTCACGTTGCCATTATCCCGTTTTTCCGACGAGGAAGTGACCAGCGCCAGACCCGCTATCAGATTGGGCCAACCGGTCTGGTTTCTGCAGCTTGCGGACGGCTCGCAAAGGACAGTTGACGCTGCCAGCAGCGCTACACTGCCTGCGCTGGATGCAAAACAGGCGGCCAGCGTTGCACGCGGTGCGCATATTGGACCAGCCGATGTACTGACAGTTGACAGGGTTGAAAGCGCAGACGGGGAGATTCGCGGGGCGAAATTGCCCTTGTGGCGGGTGCAGCTCGATGACCGCTGGAATTCAGCCGTGTATATCGATGCGATCACAGGGCGCATAACCGCTGTGCGCAACGACTTGTGGAGAGTCTACGACTTCTTCTGGATGTTGCACATAATGGATTACTCCACACGGGATGACTTCAACAATAACCTACTGCGGGCCGCTGCTGGCGTGGGTTGGTTTATCGGCCTCAGCGGCATCTGGATGCTGTTCTACGTTTTCCGCAAAACCGGTTAGAGAAACTGCTCCTTCTGTTCCTGCACCACTGGTGCACTCGGTCAAGATCGACTACAACGTCGGACAGCTGCTTGTTTATGGGGAGAACCTGGACCCGATGACAGCCTCCATAAGTCTCGGCGGTGTGGCCTTGTCCTTGGATGTTTCTTCCACCGCTGACACCCTGCTGCTACCCGTCACTGAGGCTTTGGCCGCTGCTGTAAACAGCATGGGTAACTATGTACTGGTGTTATCCAACGATGGCGGCACCCTGAGTCTCAGCACATTTATACCTATCGCCTTGAGTTTGCCCGGACCACCTTTACCCCCGGGGCCGGAGTGTCCCTGCTCTAACGATTGGGACTATGCCAGCAACACAGCGTCGCCCAACGGCTTTGCTGGACAGACACCATATTGTGACCAGGACACTGGTAGCTTCGTTACCGTGCAGTACTACGATGTGACTGCCAGCAACTATTGGGTTCTGTGGACGGAGTGGAACGGTAGTTCAGGCTACTGTGAGTTGGTCATCGACGGTCCCAGTCGTGATTTGATCACTGAGAATCAGTTCAACGCCTGTGCCGATTACCTTCGCAATATCGTCACGGTATACGGAAGTCAGAATATGACCTGCGTCTTCTAGCCGATTTTTCACTGCACTCTTTCGCTGTTGCGAACCTGGGGTTGAATGACGGTGTGTACGGGCTTCCGGAGCCGGCGAAATCAGGGGCAGGCCAGGCGTTGCTGCCGACATTCCTGTGCACAGCGTACCAACCCTTCAATGGCGTCATTGGAGACCCTGCCGCCAGCTTCGAACGTGCCCTGCAGATTCCGCGCTCGTTGATCAAAGTCGGCCAGCGCGGCGCAACTGCAGTCACAGGGTCCGGCTGATTGTCTGGCCCGTTCCAGGGCTTCCTCTTCAGCCCGCTCCTGCTCCTCGGCCTGTGCCATGCGGCAGATCATGTATTCGCGCTGACAGGTCGAAGTGCAGCGGCTGAATCCGGAAATCTCGCTCATCGAAGGCTGCTCACCGGCTGCCATGCGCGCCTTGAATTCTATCGCCGCTGCATCGTTAGCGGTCAGTTCGTCGCAGGTGCAGGCGCAGGGCTCCAGATGTCCACCCTGAGCGGAAGAGCCGCCGATGCTCCCTTCGTTTTCACCGGGTGCGCCGGCCGAGTCGGGAATGGCGGTCCCGGCACCAAATTTCATAGCCT
>JAZBNW010000051.1:0-10121 GCA_036350855.1 Halieaceae bacterium | reverse complement strand
GTGCTGATACTGATGGGCTCCTACTACATCCTGCGCCCCGTGCGGGACGCCATGGCGAGCAACTGGACCGACGCCGAGGTCAGCTGGCTGTGGACCCTCACGTTCATCCTCAGTGCCGTTGCCGTGTCGGTATACGGCGCGGCGGTGGCACGCTTCAACATCCGCCGGCTGGTGCCCTCGGTTTACTGCCTGTTCGCCGCCAGTTTCGCGCTGTTCTACCTGGGCAGCCGGACCATGGCCCACCCGGTGCTGCTGGACAAGTGCTTTTACGTCTGGGTCAGCCTGTTCAGCCTGTTCCATATCTCCGTGTTCTGGAGCTTTATGGCGGATACCTTCTCCAGGCCCCAGGCGACGCGACTGTTCGGTTTTATCGGCGCGGGCGCCAGCATTGGCGGCATCGGCGGACCTGCCCTGGCCACACTGCTGGTGGGAGACATCGGCACCGATCCGCTGTTGCTGGTGGCGGCCGGGCTGATCGCCTGCGCCCCGCTCCTCATCATCTGGTTGCAGCGCCTCAAGGACAGCGACCTGCACAACGAGAAAGTCAGTGCAGATCCCAGCGCCTTCGACAACATCGGTGGCGGTGCGCTGGCGGGCTTCAGTGAATTCCTCAACAGCCGCTACCTGCTGTTTATCGGCCTGTTCATCTTTTTCTACACGTTTATCGGCTCCTTCGTCTATTTCGAGCTGAAGAACCTGCTGGTTGATTACGATGAGGAGGCGCGCGCCAGGATCTGGGCCAGCATGGACCTGGTGGTGAATATATTCACCGTGATGGTGGGCGCCTTCGCCACCGGCCGCATCGCCAAGCACCTCGGCCTGCCTTTCACCCTGGCCAGCATACCGGTACTGATGGTGGGTGGCATGCTGTTGCTGGCGGCGACCCCGGTGGTCGCGGTAGCAGTGGGCGTTCAGATAGTCCGCCGTATCGGCAATTACGCCATATCCCGCCCGGCCCGGGAGATTCTCTTCACGGCCGTCGACCGGGAGACCCGGTTCAAGGCCAAACCGGTCATCGATATCGTGATTTACCGGGGGGGCGATATGCTCAACGCCTGGGCTTTCACCGCCCTTACCCAGGGCCTGGGCCTGGGACTGGCCGCGGTGGCGATGGTCGGCGCCGGGGTGGCCGCCCTCTGGGCGCTTACCGGCATCTACCTGGGGCGCCAGTTCAACGCGATGCAAGGCGATGAAAGCCCGGCAATTTCCCTGCCGGAAGTTAAATAGTTAAGCCGCCGGGCACTCCTTGCCCACCGGGACCTGACTGACAATACCCCCGGGGCGCGAGAGGACTATACTGGCCCTCCTGCAAAACTAGGAGGTATACCACCATGGCAACCGCTGCTGATTACGGGCTGGGGCCCAACACATTCCCGCGGGGCTGGTTTATCGTGGCCGAAAGCAGCGAATTGGACCAGGGCCCGATGGCCGTCCGCTTCTTCGGCCAGGACCTGGCGCTGTACCGGGGAGAGAGCGGCAAGCCCATCATGCTCGACGCCTACTGCGCCCACATGGGCACCCACCTGACCGCCAGCACCAGCGCGATGATCGTCAAGAACGGCCAGCAGATCGAGGGGGACTCCATACGCTGCCCCTACCACGGCTGGCGCTACAACGCCGATGGTGATGTGGACGACATTCCCTACTCGGACGGACCCTGTCCCAAATCCGCTTCCATCCGCTCCTACCCGGTGGTGGACAATATGGGTTGCGTGATGGCCTGGTTCGACCCGGACGGGCGCGCGCCGGACTACGATCCGCCATTCCTGCCCGAGTGGGACGACCCCCGGTGGGTGAACTGGCAACTGGACCACCTGGGCGAGCTGAATATCCACCCCCAGGAAATCCTCGACAATATGGCTGACGTGCGCCACCTGGGGCCCACCCACGGCGCCCCCAGCGAGTATTTTGAAAACGAGTACAAGGACCACATCTGTATCCAGCGACAGGGTGGCCCGATGCAGCTGTACAATACCTACCTGTACACCTCCACCTGGTACACCGGGCCCGGTATCCTGCTGTCAAAGCAGGTGTTTGGCGGCAACGAGATCTACGAGCTGATCGCCAACACCCCCGTGGATGACGGCGTGGTGAAGTGCTGGCACGGCTGCCTGTTTCGCGGCAGCGCCAGCGAGGCCACCGACGCGGACCGGGCGGCGGCGAAAGAAGCCCAGGCAGGCGCCCTGGTGGCCTTTGGCGCCGATTTCAATGTCTGGAAGTACAAGCGGCCCGCCATCAAGATCATGCAGCTGAAAACCGATGGTCCGTTCCGTCTCGGCCGCAAGTGGTACTCCCAGTTCTACCAGACACCCGAGGCCGCCAGGGCCATACAGGCCGAGGTCAACGGGATTCACCACACCCAGGAAATGGCCACGCCGGCCCAGGCCAATCACAATATCGACGCGGGGCTGCCGTTCTAGCAGGGTCACCCGCTTTATAGGATAATCCGGCGGGCCGCAACAGGGCCCCGCCCCGGATTATCCCATGCTATCGTACACACCCAACGAGACCTCGCCACGCCTTCGCGGCCTGCTGTTCCTGCTGCTGATCTGCTGCTTACCCGCCGCCCGTGCCGGGACCGCAGCCGTCGCCATGCCCGACCATTACAGCGCCGCGGTGGCGCAGCAGGTCATCGATCAGGGCGGTAACGCGGTCGATGCCGCCGTTGCCGCCGCCTTCGTGCTGGCCGTCACCTACCCCGAGGCGGGCAATATCGGTGGCGGCGGTTTCATGCTCAGCCACATGGGGGGCGAGGCTGCCTTCCTCGACTTCCGCGAGCGCGCGCCGCTGGCGGCCTCCCGCGACATGTACCTCGACGATGCGGGCAACTTTCTCCAGCACAAGGCGCTCACCGGCGGCCTTGCCTCTGGCGTACCGGGGACCGTGGGCGGCCTGTGGGAGGCCCACAAACGCTATGGCTCCCTGCCCTGGCCACAGCTGATACAACCCGCCGTTGCCCTGGCCAGCGAGGGCTTTCTGGTAGACAGCGCCCTGGCGGCCATGGCCCGCGAGAAAATTGCGGAGACCGCCGGCCAGACCAATTTTGCCGAATACTTTGCCGGCCTGGCCGAGCGCCGCACCTTCGCCCAGCCCGCGCTGGCGCGCACCCTGCAGCGCATCGCGGCGGACCCCCGGGACTTTTACACGGGCGGGATCGCCCGCCAGATCGTGGCCCAGAGCCAGGCCAGCGGCGGCATCATCAGCGCCCGGGACCTGGCGGACTACCGCGCGGTATGGCGCACGCCGCTGCAATACTATTGGCTGGGCTTCCAGGTGCTGACGGCGCCGCCACCCAGTTCGGGCGGTGTCGCCCTGCTGCAACTGCTGGGGATCACGGACTTCGCCGGGGCCTCGTTCCGCGATATCCCCCACAATTCCCCGACGTATATTCACCTGTTGGCAGAGATCGAAAAACGGGTCTTCGCCGATCGGGCGGAATACCTGGGCGACGCGGATTTCGTCGATGTTCCCCTGGGACAACTACTCGACCCCCGGTACCTGCTGGGGCGTTCGCAGTCGCTCAACCCGGCGGCCATCTCGGGCGCTGCCGACACACTACCCGGGCTGGAATCGTACCAGACCACCCATTTCTCCATCCTCGACCCGGCGGGAAACGCGGTCGCCCTGACCTATACGCTCAACTGGGAATTTGGCTCCGGTGTGGTGGTGAGCGGCGCCGGCTTCCTGCTTAACAACGAAATGGACGATTTCAGCGCCAGGGCCGGCACGCCCAACAAGTTCGGGGTGGTCGGCAGCGACAGGAATGCCATCGCGCCCGGCAAGCGCATGCTGTCATCGATGACGCCGACGATATTGCTGGAAAATGGCGATGCCGCGCTGGTCATCGGCACACCCGGGGGCAGCACCATATTCACCTCTATTTTCCAGGTGATCCTGAACCTGTATGAGCACCGGATGCCGCTGCAGCAGGCGGTGGATGCCACCCGGTTTCACCATCAGCTTCCAGACGCCACGCTGATCCGCCACGACCAGCGCACGGTAGCTGCGCAGACCATCACGGGACTCCGCGCCCTGGGCTACACGGTGGAGGCCAACAGCTGGGGCAACCTGGGAGACATACAGGCGATCCAGCGCACAGCCACCGGGATACAGGCTGCAGCGGACATGCGCGGCCGCGGCGTGGCCCGTGTTTTTGACACTGCCGCGCCGGGGCTGGGCAAGGAAAAGAAATCTTCAGTAAGATAAGCGGTCCAACTGCCTGAACCTCATCACCATTGCACCGGGTTGATTATGAAACAAGCACTTATCCTCGCGCTGGCCCTGGGCCTCCTCACCGCCTGCGCCACCAGCCCGACCGGGCGCCGCCAGCTGATGCTGATTTCCCCGGATGCGGCGATCGTCCAGTCGAAACAGGCCTATCTCAGCACGGTCAGCGACCTGGACAAGGAGAACAAGCTGCTCGATGACCCGAAGGTGGCAGACCGGGTCGCCACCATCACCGGACGGCTGGTCACCGAGGCCATCGCCATGTACCCTCACACGGCCAAGTGGGAGTGGAGCGTGGCCATTATCGATGACCCGAAAACCGTCAACGCCTGGTGCATGGCGGGGGGGCGCATGGCGGTCTACACCGGCCTGTTCGACAAGCTCAAGCTCACCGACGCGGAATTCGCCCAGATCATGGGACACGAGATCTCCCACGCCCTGGCCAATCACACCGCGGAGCGCATGTCCCGCGCCATGGCCACCTCGGTCGGGATTCTCGCGGTCGGGATAGCGTCGGACAAGCCGATGGCTACCATGGCCGGTGGCGCCATGGCGGCAAAGCTGGCGCTGGAGCTGCCCAACAGCCGCACCGCGGAATCCGAGGCCGATCGCATCGGCATGGAACTGGCGGTGCGCGCAGGTTATGACCCGGATGCCGCGGTGACGCTGTGGCAGAAGATGGGCGCCCTGGGTGGCTCGGCCCCGCCCCAGTTCCTCAGTACCCACCCCTCACCCGGTAATCGCGAGGCGGAGCTGGCGGCGATGATTCCCGAGATGCGCAAGCTCAACCCCACCGGCAAGCTCGCCCGGCCGACTGCCATCGAGATCATCCGGGATGTCACCCCCTGACAGTTGTAGCGGGCGGATTGGCGAAAATCAGTTCGCGCCGCCCTGGGCTGCCCCGTTGACCATGCGCTTGACCTGAACGATACGAAACCGGTTCGTCACAAAGGCGAGGTCTGTGAGGCAGGCATTGCCCGCCGGGTTGAGGCCGGTGACGTGATAATCCGAGTAGGCGGCGGCGAAATTGATCGGCATGCCCACCAGGTTGCAGGCCACTGACGCGCCCGCGTCGTGGTAGGCATTCACCGCCTCGTCGAGGAAGGCCTCGTTCACCGAGTAGACATGGGATGTAATCGCACCCCGCTCCCGGGCGTTGGTGGTGGCGTCCCGCAGACAGTCCCCGGCGGAGCCGCCCCTGATGATGAAGGACACGGGGCCGAATATCTCGTCGCGATAGATGTCCCGGGCAGCCTCTGTCACTTCCAGGATGAGCGGCGAGGCGGTGCGTGCGCGGGGAAAGTCCGGGTAATCCAGCGGCGCCGAGTCGCGCAACAGGCGCCCATGCTGGCCGCCCAGGCGCCGGTAGCGCTCGATAGTCTGCAGGATCGCCTCATCCACCAGGGTGCCGCAGAGCACCTGGGGATTTTCCAGGTGCTTCTCCACCGCCGCCACGATCGCTGCGGCCACTTCGTCGAAACTGACCCGCTCACCCGCCGCCAGGATGCCCTGCGCCGGGATATGAATATTCTGCACACTGGTGCACATCTGGGCCGAAGCCTGGCACAGGGAATGGGCGATCGCCGTGGCCATGCCCGGCAGGTCGTCGGTGGACTCGATCACCACCGAGTTGCAACCGGCTGTCTCCGTGTAAACCAGTTTGTCGCTGCAGTGCCGTTCTATCCACTGGCCGAAAGACGGGCTCCCGGTGAAATCGACGATGGCCGTTGCCGGGTGCTCCAGCAGGTCCATGGTGGCGGGCTCCTCCCGGGTATCAGCCACCAGGCTGACGAGGTTGGGATCGAAGCCTGCCTCTGCCAGCACTTCGCGGCAGACGCTGGTCACCATCGCCACCGGCAGGATGGCGCTGGGATGGGGCTTGAATACCACCGGGTTACCGGTGGCGAGGCTGGCGCAGAGGGCGGGATAGCCGTTCCACAGGGGGAAAGTCGCGCAGCATATAACCACGCCGATACCACGCGGAACCAGTTGATACCGTTTCTCCAGCCTGGCGGCGCCGCCCTTGCCGAACTGGCGCTCCCACAGGGCGGAGGCGGGGACGTCCGCCATCGCCTTGTGGGCGTAGGCCAGCGCCTCCAGGCCCCGGTCCAGGGCATTGGCGCCACTGCCGGCAAAGGCCATGATGTAGCTCTGGCCGCTGGTGTGCATGGTGGCGTGGGCATTTTCGAACAATTGGCCGGCACAGCGGTCGAGGATTTCCAGGCAGATGCCGATACGGGTCGCCGGCGGCGCGTCGCGCCAGGCGGGCATGGCCCTGGCGATGTCGGCGTAGAGAACACCCACATCCATTTTCGGGTAGCTGATCCCCAGGGCCTCCCCCGTGTAGGGGGAGACCTCACCACCCGTGCGGCCAAGCTCCCCCGGTTGCTGCAGGGGATAGTCGCTGCCCAGCATCGCCTCGAAGCGGGCCCGGCCAGCGGCGGGCTTTTCCTCACCGTGGATCTTGCTGCTGGGACTCTCGGGGTAGGCGGTCCAGGAGTAGCGATGGGCGCAGGCGTCCAGCGCCTTGTCCAGGGTCGCCCGGTGACGTGCCAGAAAGTCGGTCATAATGGTTTACGCTTTGTAAAGGTCCTCGCCCCGCGCCCAGGTGGCGTGGAAACCCGACGGCACCCTGTGGGGCAATTGCACCCGGCAGATGGGGCCGGGGGTGATATCGGTGGCATCGAAGACCAGGCACTCGGATTTCCAGTTGCCGCTGTCGGTCACCATGGTGATTACGTAGCCGTCATCCTCGCCGGAGCTGCGGTCTGCGCCGGGTTTGGGCGCAAACACCGCCTCGCTGCCGAATACGCCCGGACCGTAGTCCCACTGGCTGTGCTGCCCCGTGTCGTTGTCGTACTTCACCAGGCCGGTAAAGCGCAGGGTATGGCCGCCCTCGTGCAGCAGCGGAATGCGCTGGTGGTAGGAGTACTTGCTTTTCACCCCGTGGAAAATCGGGTTGGACTTGTTGAACTCCGTGTTGAGGTCGTCGATGTCGCCCTCGCGCACCTCGCCGGTTTTCAGGTTGAAGCGCCAGCGATAGGCGTTCGCCTCCAGCCGCATATAGGCCAGCATGGACGCGAGTTCCCCCTCCCCGGGCTGCGAATCCGGCATCGGATTGAGTGAACGGCAGCCGTCCATCACCACCCAGTTACCCTCTTCCCAGCAGTTGGTCACATGCAGGATGTAACAGGGCTCACACTCGAACCAGCGCACCTCGCCGCCCTGTCCCCGGCGCGGGATGATGCCAAAGCGGGTGGGAATATCCCGGTGGAAGGTCAGCACCCGGAATTTGTGCTGGCGCAGCACCTCCATGTCGTGGAAAAACGGCAGATCGTGGAGAACGGCGTAGTTGGTGGTGAAACCGATGTCATGGGGCAGGCGTGGACCCGGCAGCTCTATAGCCACCTCGTGCAGCATGTTGCCGCCGGGGTCCGCCACCCCGTAGGTCATGAAAGGCGGCTCGTCGCCGTAGTCAAAAAACAGCAGCTCCCCGGTGCTCCAGTCCACTTTCGAGTGGGCCGACATGCGCCGCTGCTGCCTGCCCTGCAGGTCGAAATAGGCCTTGGTCTCCAGGGTTCCGGCATCCAGCCGGTAGGGGTGACCCGCGTTGTACCAAAGCGTCATCAGGTCGCCGTTGTACCAGAAGACATCCGTGTTTGAGGTGTCCTTGATGCCGAAGGGGGACAGGCTGTAGTCAAACGGCCCCATCACCCCGGGGGAGACCGACCTGCCGTCGGCCCGCTCCTGCCGCCGTGCCTGTGTCTCGATATAGCGATTGCGATAGGCGGCCTTGCCATCGCGAAAATACACAGCGTGAACCATGCCGTCCCCGTCGAAAGGGTGATACCGGTTTTTCGGCTGGTATACCGGGTTGGGTCCATTGCGGAAGTAGCCGCCCACCAGGTCCGGTGGCAGCTGCCCAGTCAGCGGCAGGTCATGCACGCTCATCTCGTCCAGGGTGGGGGCGTAGACACCGTGCAGGTAGGGGTTGTCGAGATCGTAGATCCACTGGGGTGCATCGCCGAAGTGGGTCGCACCACCGAGACAGCGCTCGACAGCGGGGTATTCACGTAGTGTTTTGGCAAGCGCCATGCTCATCTCCCGGCCAATGGACAGAACTGCTCAAGCCTGGAAAGTATATATCTTAGGTTCTTTTATGCAAGTAAAACGGCGCGGCGCAGTCCCGGCAATTCCCCGACTGGCAATCGCCCACGACGGCGAACGTGCGACTTTCAGGCCACGCCGAAGCGGAGCCGAAGTGCGGCCGATTGCCGGTCCATGTCCTCTTTCTTTCGATGCAGCTCCTCGACGAACCGGGTCGCGACCGGACTCAGGCTGCGACCCCTCAGATAGATCAGCCCGGAATGCATGCGGGGCGTACCTCCTTCCGTGTTGAGCAGGGTCATGCTGCCATTCTGCAGTTCCCCCGCGACCTGGGCCAGCGGGGCGAGCGTAATGGCGTCGCTGGCCAGCAGGATGCGCCGGGTGGCGGAGAAGGTTGCCACGTCTATCTTCACCCGGAACGGGCCGGAATGACCGGTATCACCCATCACCACCGGGCGCTGTCTGGCCAGGAATTTTTCGATCCGACTGGGTACCCGGTTACCCACCAGCGGAAAACTGGCGAAGTCCGAGGCATCGACGCGGCGACCGTGTGCCAGCGGATGCTGGCTGCGACAGACGAAGTAGAACGGGTCGGTGATAAGCAACTCGGTGGCAAAGCGCTCATCGCCCTCCACCCCGCTGATATCGGCCACCGCGAGGTCGGATTCCCGGTTCAGCAGGTGATCCGGGATATCTGTCCAGTCCGCCTCGCGCACCCGGCACGGTATATCCGGCGCCCCGCGCATGAACGCCGCCAGCGCGTCGGGCACGAGAGCATCCCCGGGGTAGGGACCGGTCGACACTACCAGGGAACCGCTGGCCAGGCCCAGCAGGTCCGCCACCGCCCGGTCCAGGTCCTTACTTTCCCGGAGCACACTCCGTCCACGGGCCAGAATTACCTCTCCCGCCGGCGTTGGCTCCACGCCCGAAGACAGACGATCGAACAGGCGGAGGCCCAGCACCTCCTCCAGCGACTTGATGCTGCGGGTCAACGCCGGCTGACTGATATGCAACTCCGCCGCCGCGAGCCTGAAATTACGGTGGCGTGCCAGCGCTTCCGCGTGCGCCAATTGGCGAAAACTCATCTTCATAACCAAATGTTATCGAGTTATGGCCTATATTGCATTTGTATTATGCACGGGATCATCCTAAATTGGACCGCCGGTACGGTTTTACCCCTATCCGGGCCTGCAGCTGGCAAAGAATCCCAATCCGAGGAAACTAGTAATGATAAATTTTTTTATAACCCGGCAAGCGACGCCGGCATGGCCCCGCTCCCGCGGCCTTGCGGCGCTGCTCGTCTCGGCCGGTATGGCGCTGGCGTCAGCCTTTGCCAGTGCCGCCGATAAACCCAACATCCTGGTGATCTGGGGCGACGACGTCGGCCGCTCCAACATCAGCGCCTATACCATGGGTATGATGGGCTATCGCACGCCCAACATCGACCGCATCGCCAACGAGGGCATGCTGTTCACGGATTACTACGGCGAGCAGAGCTGCACCGCGGGCCGCGCCTCCTTCATCATGGGCCAGTCGGTGTTCCGCACCGGCCTGTCCAAGGTGGGCCTGCCCGGCGCTGACCTGGGCATGCGTGTGGAGGACCCGACCATTGCCGGCCTCCTCAAGAGCCAGGGCTATGTGACCGGCCAGTTCGGCAAGAACCACCTCGGCGACAAGGACGAGCACCTGCCGAGCAACCACGGTTTCGACGAGTTCTTCGGCAACCTGTACCACCTGAACGCCGAAGAGGAGCCCGAGCACGAGGACTACCCGTCGCCCGAGGACTT
>JAZBNW010000050.1:0-6453 GCA_036350855.1 Halieaceae bacterium | reverse complement strand
GGTGCTTGGTACGGTGATCCAATACCTGCAGGAGGAGGGCATCCACCTGGAAGTCAAAGCCCGGAAGGTGGCCTAGAGTGCGGTGGGGTGGTGCCCAATCTGCAAATTTCTCGAGTATCTCGAAGGATTTTCTGAACATGGTATTTTTCATGGTATCGCCGTTTATCAGGAAAATAAGCCAATGAAAATAAAAGATAAAAATGGCTTATTGATAATCTAGTGGGAGTGAACGGGCGGGAGCATCCTGTGCCTGGCAGTAACAGGTAGTCACATAGGCCCCGGGAGACGGATGCATCCGGGGACAGTTTACTTAAATCAAAAAGCATGTTGCGTAGTCAGCGAGGACCCTGAATAAGTAAACTGTCCCCTGAAATCCTGTGCCAAAACTGCCCGCCGGGCGAAATACCTGTTATCGACTTCTTCCTGATAATACACATGGTCTGTGAGACCCTGGCGATGCCAATTGCGCCGGCGTGGTCGATTTCCATGACTGGCTGGTTTGCCTGGGAGAGTGCGACCATCAGTTCTGCACCGTGCGGTATACGGGCTGACGCGGCAGGTGGCAAAGGCATCCACCGGCAGGCTCTCTGCGTAGATCTCAAGGGAGGCCTTCAACTCATCTATGGCATACTGAATCACATGTTCTGGGCTATTTTCTTTCTTGTCATGGCGATCTGCGTCCTTCTTCCAGGCGTGTGGGTGAGGCGCGTCATGGCAAAGTACAGTGAACCGGCTGACCGGTACCGTGAGCAGGGCAGTGGAGGGGAGCTCGCGCGACATTTGCTCGACCGGGTCGGTCTGGTTCATGTGAAAGTCGAGGAAACCCCCTCCGGAGACCATTACGATCCGGCGGCCAGCGCGGTACGACTGTCGCCGGGCAACTATACGGGACACTCGCTGACGGCGGTGACGGTTGCAGCCCACGAGGTGGGTCATGCCATCCAGGATGCACGGGGTGAGTCCCTGTTCCAGGCCCGGCAAAAACTCGCCAGGGCCGCAGTCATCGCCGAGCGGACTGCAGGGATACTGCTGATCGCCGCCCCTGTGGTGTTTGTCATCACCCGGGTTCCCCAGGCGGGGGCGTTCACCATATTGATCGGTGTCATGTCGATGGCACTGGGTACTCTGGTACACCTCGTGACGCTGCCGGTGGAGTTCGATGCGAGTTACCGCAAGGCCCTCCCGATATTGCAAGAGGGCGACTACCTGCACGACGGGGACCTGCAGCATGCCCAGAAGATACTCAAAGCGGCGGCGCTGACCTACGTGGCAGGCTCATTGGCGAGCTTGCTCAACCTGGGCCGCTGGATAGCGGTGTTCCGTAGATAGCCGGCCGGCCAGGATGAACAGTGCATTTGAACGGCAGATTAAAAAAGGGAGACCCCGGTGCGCTCTGGAGACTTGATGCACTACTTCGCCTATGGCTCGAATATGTCCACCGCCCGGCTGAGGCAGCGCGTTCCCAGCGCCATGAAAGTCGGCCTTGTCAGCCTGGCCGGCCACGACCTGCGCTTTCACAAGCGGGGCGCGGACGGGTCCGGCAAGTGCGACGCATGTGAAACCGGCGAACAACAGGACTTTGTTCTGGGTTCACTATTCCTGATCGAGGCATCGGACAGGATATACCTGGACCGCGCGGAGGGACTTGGGCGGGGGTACGACGAGAAGTGGGTTACGGTCACCGACCACGCCGGCGCCGGGGTGAGGGCGCTGACCTACTGCGCAACTGCAATCGACGAGTCACTCAAACCGTACTCTTGGTACCTGAATCACGTGATCATAGGCGCAAGGGAGACGGGCCTGCCCGATCACTACCTGGCGCGCATCGAAGGCATCGTGAGTGTGGAGGATACCGACCTCCGAAGGGACGCAATGGAGCGTGCCGTGCATGTCGCATCCGGCATCCGGGGACAGTTTACTTAATTCAAAAAGCATGTTGCGTAGTCAGCGAGGGCCATGGATAAGTAAACTGTCCCCGGAAATGCGGCAGGGGCCAGAGCAGGAGGGGTCGGGGCTGCATTGAGCCGCCTCGCCTTGTGGTAGCGCATAAGCTTCAGCGCGCCACGCCCTGTCACACCGTTACCATGGCTCACTTCTCGTCGTGGTGCGTTGGTGTGCCGGCTCTGGACTCCAGTCCCACCCCCACACTGCCAATGACCGCTATCAAACTCCAGGCAAAAGGCGCCGGGGTTCCCCACATGACATTACTACCGACAATCGCCAGCCCTATGGCGAGTGCTGCGAACCCGGCACTCATGCCGGTAGCAATCACTGCCATCGTTATATTTCCTGGCTTGAGAGCGGCATAAACGAACATGATGATCATGGCCGCAACGGCAATCGATCCAACGTGCCAGGAAAAATGGTGTAGCCAGATTACGTCCTCGGGCAAATCTGTCGCGAGCAAGGGCGGCAAAACCATCGGTGCGCCGAGAGCCTCATGCGCCACCAGCCCGGCCAGTGAGAGTATCGCTGCAAGCCAGTACATGGATTCAGGTTTCGTCATGGCACCCCTCTGTCGAATCAGCAAGGAAATCCAGTAGTGCGGCGATCACGATCTCGTGCGCATCTTCCTGAATATAATGCCCCGCGTCTTCAACGCGAATGACGCTCGCATGCGGAAAGTCCGGTAACCACATATCGTCAACTACATCGGGTTGAAATGCGACATCCTTCATTGGCCAGACAATCGCGACAGGCTTGTGGCGAAAAGCCGGGACAAGCTTTGCATTCAGCCGGGCAACAAAGTCACTTACGGGCCCTGTTGCGTCCGCGGGAATCTGGCGAGGGAATTCAAGCATGCCGGTCCTGGATGACCAGTCCGGGTGGGGAGCAAGGTAGGCGGCCTTGTCGTCGCTGGACAGGCAATCTCTATTGACCAGGCCTGCCTTGAACAGGAATTGTGTGACGAACGCGTTCATCCCCTTCACCATCAGTTCGCCCACAACAGGTGTGCGAAACAGCTTGAGAGCCAGGGGCAGGGGGACTTTACCTTTAGGCCGCTGGAAAAAGGTATTCAGGATAAACAGTTTTGCCACGCGCGAGGGATGCCGTGCCGCCCACGCAAGTCCGATCGGCCCGCCCCAATCCTGGACGACGAGCGTCACGTCATGCAGATCAAGTGACTCCAGCAGCTCTTCACAACGCCCGGCGTGACGTGATATTTGATATAGCTGCGCTTCCCCGGGTTTGTCTGAGCGCCCGAAGCCCAGATGATCCATGGCAATTGCCCGATACCCCGCGCCAGTAACCGCGGCTATGAAACGCCTGTACAGATAGCTCCAGGTTGGGTTGCCGTGAATCATTACCACGGGCTTACCCTCTTCAGGTCCCTCATCGATGTAGTGCAGCGTGCCTTCAGCAGTTTCAAACCACCTTGGCTCATAGGGCCAGTTACCACCAAAACTCCAGTCCTGATCGACCCTCGACATCTGACTATACCTATCAGCTTTCGTTTAAAAAGCCCTGGATCCTTGCTTTCACCAGGCGTCTCCCGGGCAATGTAGCGTTGATCAAGTTAAATAGGAAATGAATAAATTTGTCGTCCGGGGACAGTTTACCTGAATCAAAAAGCATGTTGCGTAGTCAGCGAGGGCACTGGATAAGTAAACTGTCCCCTGATATGCGAAAATCGCCTAAACTGGCACTTCGCGGCACGATCGGGTTAAAGATATCCGCACTCCAGCTTGCGGCGCCCGCTAACCCGCATCGCGGATCGGGCGGAAACAAGGACTTTACAGGGAGAAAATGATGGCGACACCAACCTGGGACACAGTGATACGCAATGCCCTCGTGTTCGATGGCACGGGCGCGATGCCTGAGCAGATCGACCTCGCCATACGAGATGGCAGGGTCGCGGCGAAAGGCAGGGACCTGCCCGCGGAGATGGCGGCCCGCATCATCGATGGTACGGGCCAGTGGCTGATGCCGGGCCTGCTGGATATTCACACCCACCTGGATCTGGAAGTCGACCTGGATCCGCGACTGCCCGAGGTCGTGCGCCACGGCACGACGACCGTACTGGTCGGCAACTGCAGCCTGGGTACCTGCTTCGGCAAGCAGAGGGTGGGGGAGCAGGATCCCATCGTGGATTGCTTCACCCGGGTCGAGAATATCCCCAAGGCTGTCCTGCGCAAGTGCACTGAAGTGATCGACTGGACGGACACCGACGGCTACATGGACCACCTCGACCGGCTTCCGCTGGGACCGAACGTCGGCACCTTCGTGCCGCACTCCATGCTGCGCGTGGAAGTGATGGGTCTCAGGGACAGCGTCAGCCGCGATCCCACCGACGCTGAACTGCGCGAGATGGAGTCCCTGCTGGCGCAGGCTTTGCAACAGGGCTACCTGGGGCTCAGCACCGACGGCCTGCCATTTCACTACCTGGCCAACGAACCGCATACCGACCGGCGCATACCAACCCAGTTCGCAAAGTTCGGCGAGCTCAGGCGCCTGCTGAAAGTGGTGCGCAACCACGATCGGGTCTGGCAGACCACGCCGATCATTGAAAGCAAGCCCATGGCTATCGCGTACTTCACACTCACCAGCGGCAGGCTGTTCGGCAAACCCCTCAAGACCTCGGCGCTGGCGGCGGTGGAACAGGCGGTGGCGCCGCGTGCGGCGCGCAGCTTCCTGGGTATCGCGGCGCTCCTGAACTCGCGCCTGTTCAAGGGCAACATCCATTTCCAGGCGCTGGGCACCAATTTCCGCATATGGTCCGACGGCATCGTCAGCCCCCTGTACGAGGAGCTCGATTCCACCTGCCAGCTGATTGCCCGGGAATATGATGACGTGGAGGGCCGCTTGGCGCTGCTCAACGATCCCCGGTGGGTGGAAACCTTCCGGCACGACTGGCACCACGGTCGCCAGGGCAACAATCTGGCAACCTGGAAGGCGAGACTGGGCCTGCCGGATCACCTGGTGATCCGTGACCTGCACCTGTTGACCTTCGACGGGGCGCCGGTACCCGAGTGGGAGGGTGAAACGCTGCAGCAGGTGTACGACAGGGTGCAACACTACCTGCGCGGCAACCCCGACCAGGCGCGCTCCGAAGCAGAACGTGAGGCCTTCGAAAAATTTCCACGGCCGCTGGGCGACGATGCCGATTTCATGCTGCATCTGCTTCGCACCTACGACAAGGGCTTCCGCTTCTGGGCCGACGTAGGGAATGTCGGCAACCGGTCTACCCTCGACCTGCTGCTGCACAAAAACACGCTGCCGGGATTCAACGATTCGGGGGCCCATATCACCAACATGGCTTTCTTCGACGCCAACCTGATGTCTCTCAAGCTGGCCAGCGAGCGCGGCCTCGATACCGTGAGCACCATGGTCAGACGGCTTACCCGCGAGCCGGCTGCCTTCTTCGGACTCGACGTGGGCACCCTGGAGATCGGCGCCCAGGCGGATATCACGATGATCAATCCGGAGGCGCTGAAGGGCTGGCACAGTGACCAGACGCGCCGGCTGGAGTACCGGGAACTGTTCGAGCACCAGCAAATGGTCAACCGCCCGGAAGGCATCGTCAGCCACGTCCTGATCAAGGGTGAGACCGTCTGGCAGGACGGCGACTTCACCGACGTGCTCGGCAGCCGTCCGCTGGGTCGCGCGTTGCGGGCGGCCTAACCAACGCGTTGATACCTGTCCAACACCGGCTGGCGTGGTGAGAAAGCCAGGGCCCGGCCTGTCGCCATGCGTGACCAGGCGTCGGGCCGCAGCGCGGCCTCCGCGAAGGGGGTTGCAGTGGGAGGCGTTTACCTCCCGATGCGGCCGAGCAGATCCAGCAGCCGCGACGAGTAGCCCATTTCGTTGTCGTACCAGGACAACACTTTGACATGGTGTTGATCCACCACCAGAGTGCTGCTGGCGTCCACGATCGATGAGCGCTTGTCGCCGACATAGTCCACCGAAACCAGTTCCTGCTCCTCGTAGCCAAGAATCCCGGCCAACTCGCCCTGGGCGGCCGCGGCGAGGGCCGCATTGACGGCTTCCCGGGTGGCTGGCTGGCGGACTTCGAAGGTGCAATCGGTGATCGAGGGGCAGGTCAGGGGCACCCGCACCGCAAGGCCGGAAATATGGCCGTTCAGGTCCTCGAAGATGCGCCCGATCGCCTTGGCGGCTCCGGTGGAAGTCGGGATCAGGGAGGTGAAACCGGCACGTCCGCGGCGGGCATCCTTGCCGAAGCCGTCCATCACCACCTGGGAGCGGGTGACGGCATGAATGGTGTTGAGGGAGCCCCGCACGACGCCAAACGTTTCGTGCAGCACCTTGAGCACGGGCGCCACGCAGTTGGTGGTACAGGAGGCGCCGCTCACAAGGCGATGCCGGGCCGGGTCGAAAGCGGCGTCATTCACGCCCACCACGACGTTGGGTATCTCGGGGTCGGCCACGGGCGCACTGACTATGACGTGCCCGATACCGGCGTCCAGGTAGGGCTGCAGCAACTCGAGTGTCTTG
>JAZBNW010000049.1:0-7345 GCA_036350855.1 Halieaceae bacterium | reverse complement strand
GCCAGCGGGTTTCTAACCGGCATCCTCGAGGGTTTTTATGGACGGGTCTGGCCGCTTGAAACACGCCTTGCCTACGCGGGCTATCTTCAGCAGGCCGGCCTGAACACGTGCCTTTACTGTCCCAAGGCGGATCCCTGGCTGCGTAAGCAGTGGCAGGACGATTGGCCTGCACCGCAGTGGCGCGAGTTACAGGAACAGTCGGCGGCGTACCGGCAGCGCGGGCTTAACTGGGGCGTCGGTTTGTCCCCTTTCGCTCTCTACCGGCAATACGGACCAGACCAGCGGGAGCAACTGCGGCGCAAAGTGGCACGGCTGGCGCAGCTCGATGCACCCTTGCTGGCCATTCTGTTTGACGACATGCCCGGCGGGCTCGACGAGCTGGCCAGTCGGCAAGCCGAGATCATCGCCGATGTGGTGGCCTGGTTACCCGACACCCGGGTGCTCGTCTGTCCCACCTATTATTCGTTTGATCCAGTGCTGGAAAAGCACTTTGGCCGCATGCCCGCTGATTACTGGCCGCAGCTCGGCCGCGAGCTGCCCACCGGGGTAGATGTCTTCTGGACTGGAAACCGGGTCTGCTCAGAGGCGATTTCCCGGCAGGACATCGAGGCGATCTGTGGCCAGTTGCAGCGCCCGGTCATGCTGTGGGACAACTATCCGGTCAACGATGGCGCGGTGCGCAGTAACTTTCTCTACCTCGACCCTCTCCCCGGGCGAGAGGCGCTGCCAGCATCACTGCTGACCGGACACCTGTGCAACACGATGAACCAGGGACTCCTCTCCCTGCCCGCCCTGGCGGGTCTCGCGGCACTCTACCGGCCGAACGGCCCGGGGGAGGCGTGGCTCGAGCGGGCCATCGGCCCGCAGACATGGCAGCAGTTGCAAGCGAACCGGCGCGAATTTCAGCAGCTCGGCCTGTCCGGCATGGGTGAGGAGCGCTGCCGCGAACTGGCGCAGTGCTACCAGGCCCTGCCGGGGCCCGCCGCGGGGGAGGTCAGCGGCTGGCTGCGCGGGGAGTACCGTTTCGATCCCGCCTGCCTCACCGACTGAGCGTGAAATGACGCACGCAGCGCCATTTTCCGGCCCACTGACTCGCGAATGTGGGGAGCCCCTGGCCTGCTACGCCCGGTGGCGAGAGCAATTGCAGGGCGGCGAAGGTTTGTTGCTGGTGGATTTTGCCCTCGACCAGCCCTGGCTCGACGGCGCCCCGCCGCTGCCCCTGACCGCGATTTACCATGTCTGCGGCGGGGCCTTGAGCCTGGCGGTGACCGACCGTCGCATCGCGGTGGATGAAAGGCTGCCGCTCGCGGAGCAATACCGTGCCTGGGTCGCCCGGCACCGGCTCCTGGATGTCGACCCGACCCTGCCCCTGCGTTTGCACACCCAAACCATAGCCAAGCCGTGGGGGCGGGAGATCTGGTACACCGGGGTAGAGCGTCGCGCCGTCTGTGATTTCGCCGGCGACGCCGCCCGTGTGCCGATCCCCTGGCTGCAGGCAGTGTTACCGCTGGCGGCTGCCGGGGTTGCGGGGGAGCCACTCCTGCTGTTGAAGATACTCGACCCCACTGCCCAACCCGTGCTCGGTGATCTGTATTTCGAGCTGCACGAGACCAAGCGTGAGGTCTATGTGGTGACCCGTGTCGACAGGCAGGCCTGGCCCGACGGCGTGGGCTATATACGCTACGGTTTTGATCCGCAGCAGATCGCGCGCTATGCCGATCACGACCAGTTCCGGCAGGCTTACCTGGCTGCCGTGGGCGACTACGAGGCCCAGCGGCGCGCTATCGATGAACTTGCGGGGCAGGGTGGGGCGCCGCACCCGGACGCGCTGGTGCTGGAACAGCAATTGCGTCAGCGCATGGACCGCTTTACCGCCATGCGTCCCCTGCGGGAGGGGGATGTCGTACAGGTCCCGCGATTGCTGCCCCACGCCCTGCAGCACGGAGTCCGGGTGGTCGAGTTCCAGACCGCGACCTATGAGCGCAAGATACTCTCCTTCGCCCAGAAGGTCCTCACCCAGGACCGGTGGGACACGCGCGAAGCGGTGGCCCGGATGCTGCTGCTCCCGCCGCAGGAGGTCCTGTCGGCGTCCCCTGACGGCGCCGCGGGTGCCACAGTCGAACAGCTGGCGGACTTTCCGGATTTTGAGCTGCGACGCGTAAGCCTGGAGCCCGGGCACGGCTGGCGGCCCGGGGCCTGCCCTACCTACCGCATTGTGATGGTGTTGAGCGGGAGCCTGGAGCTGGAGGGGGCCCGTTATGAGGCCGAACAGGCGATGCTGCTGCCCCGCTTGTGGGAGGGTTTGCTCGCCGCCCCGCAGGGCGCGCCACCCCTGGTGTTCCTGCTGGCCCGGCCCCGCTGTTAAGTGGTTGAACCGGTTGGGGCTTTGTGGCAGAATCTGCGCCCTTGTGGATGCCCCCAGCAGCAGTAACTGCCCGTCATTATCCAAGAATAATCAATTGGTTATGCATATAATCTCTCAGATATTCTAGCTTGATGCCGGCCCGCAGCAGGGCGCTCATGACCGCGGAAGTGGCGAAATTGGTATACGCGCTGGATTTAGGTTCCAGTGCCGCAAGGCGTGAGAGTTCGAGTCTCTCCTTCCGCACCAGACAAAAAGAGGGGTAGTACCCGCCCCCGGGAATACCCAAATTGAACGGACGCGAGCGGCGTTCGACACCTATCGGATTGTAGTAGAGGAATTACCATGCAGGTTTCGATTGAGACGACTTCAGGGCTGGAGCGTCGTTTGACTGTTGGCGTGCCCGCAGAGCGCATCGAGTCCGAGGTCAAAAACCGGCTGCAAAAAGCGGCCGGGAACGTCAAGCTGGCGGGCTTCCGCCCCGGCAAGGTTCCCCTGAAGGTGATGCAGCAGCGCTTCGGCGCCGGCGTTCGCCAGGAGGTGTTGGGCGAGGTGATGAGCCAGTCTTTCCGTGAGGCTGTCATTCAGGAAAAGCTCCGGCCCGCGGGGCAACCCAGTATCGAGCCGAAAACCCTTGAGGCGGGCAAGGACCTGGAATACATCGCCACCTTTGAGGTGTTCCCGGAAGTCGAAGTGGTCGAACTCAAGGGCTTCGAGGTGGAAAAGCCGGTGGCGGAAGTGACCGACGCCGACGTCGACAACATCATCGACGTCTTCCGCAAGCAGCAGGGCAACTGGGACGTCGTGGAGCGCGCAGCCGCCACCGGTGACAAGGTCAATATCGACTATGTGGGCACCCGCGACGGTGAGGAATTCAGCGGTGGCAGCGCCACCGGCAGTGATCTGGAACTCGGCTCCGGCCGTATGATTCCCGGATTTGAAGAGGGTATCGAGGGAATGAAGGCGGGTGAGGAAAAAACCCTGCAGTTGAGCTTTCCCGAGGATTACCACAACGAGGAACTCAAGGGCGCAGCAGTGGAGTTCAAGGTCACGCTGAACTCGGTACAGGAACTCGTGCCGGCGGAGCTCAATGAGGAGCTCTTCGCCAAGTATGGCGTCGAGGAAGGCGGCCTGGAAACATTCCGCAGCGAAGTGCGCGACAATATGGCGCGTGAGCTCAGGAACGCGATCCAGGGCAAAGTCAAGCAACAGGTAATGGACGCAGTGGCTGCGGCGCATGCAACGCTCGAGGTGCCGCGCGCACTGGTAGAGCGTGAAGTGGACGCGATGCGCAACCAGATGTTCCAGCAGTTCGGCGGTGCCGGCGGCCGCGACCTGGACCTGAAGTCACTGCTGCCCGACGACATGTTCAGGGAGAATGCAGAACGACGCGTGCGCCTGGGCCTGGTGCTGGCAGAGCTGGTAAGCAAGTTCGCTCTCAAGGCCGATGGGGACAAGGTGCGCGGCAGGATCGAGGAAATGGCGTCCACCTACCAGGATCCGGAGGAGGTAATCAATTATTACTACTCCAGCCAGGAGCAACTCGCCGCCGTCGAATCCAGTGTGCTGGAAGACCAGATGGTTGAAAAACTGCTGGAGAGTGCCCATATCGTTGAAAAGGCCTGCAGCTACCAGGAAGCGTTGGCCCAGGGTCAGCGCGAAGGCTGAGCATGGGCACAGCCCTCATCGGGCCTGTAAACACTCGATCGACCTTAATCAGGGGAAGGTAAACATGTCATTCCAGTTCGACGGTCAGAACAAGAATACAATCAATAATCTCGGCCTTATCCCCATGGTGGTTGAACAGACCGCCCGGGGCGAACGCTCCTACGATATTTATTCCAGGCTGCTGAAAGAGCGCGTGATCTTTGTCGTGGGACCGGTCGAGGACCACATGGCGAACCTGATCGTGGCCCAGTTGCTGTTCCTCGAGTCCGAGAACCCGGACAAGGATATCCATCTCTATATCAACTCTCCGGGTGGCTCGGTCACTGCCGGATTGTCCGTCTACGATACGATGCAGTTCATCAAGCCCGACGTGAGCACCATGTGCATTGGCCAGGCCGCTTCCATGGGGGCGTTCCTGCTGTGCGGCGGCACCAAAGGCAAGCGTTACTGCCTGCCCAATGCCCGGACCATGATCCACCAGCCCAGCGGTGGCGCCCAGGGTCAGGCGACCGATATCGAGATCCAGGCGAAGGAGATCCTGATCATCCGCCAGCGCCTGAACGAATTGATGGCCCAGCACACCGGCCAGAGCCTCGAAGTGATCGAACGTGACACCGAGCGGGACCGCTTCATGAATGCCGTACAGAGCAGGGAATACGGACTGATTGACGAGGTTCTGACCAGCCGCGCGGTGGCAGGGGCCGGAAAACAGGCCTGACGCGACGCGCCCGGATTATCTGCGCGAGGCCCGTGACAGGGCCCGCAGATTCTCCGGATATCTACCTTTTAGGCCCCTCGGGGCTTGCAAATAGCCGGAAAAGACATCATCGTATAACGCAAGGTGATGAGGCATCGAAAGACAGGGCGTAGGGCAGCCGAATGAGCGAAAAAACCACCAATTCCAGTGACGGCGGCAAGCTGCTTTACTGCTCCTTCTGCGGCAAGAGCCAGCACGAGGTACGCAAGCTGATAGCCGGTCCGTCAGTGTTCATCTGCGACGAATGTGTGGACCTTTGCAACGACATAATCCGCGAGGAGGTGCAGGACAGCAACAGCGACTCCAACCAGGATCACCTGCCCGTCCCGCAGGAAATCAATGCCATCCTCGACGAATACGTGATCGGTCAGCGCCGCGCCAAGAAAGTGCTGTCAGTCGCGGTCTACAATCACTACAAGCGCCTGCGTCACGGCCAGCAGGGCCGCAGCGGGGATGTCGAACTGGGTAAAAGCAACATACTGCTGGTCGGCCCCACCGGCAGCGGCAAGACGCTGCTGGCCGAAACACTCGCCCGGCTGCTCGACGTACCTTTCACCATCGCCGATGCCACCACGCTGACCGAGGCCGGCTATGTGGGTGAAGACGTCGAGAATATCATCCAGAAACTGCTGCAGAAGTGCGATTACGATGTGGAGAAGGCCCAGGTGGGTATCGTCTACATCGATGAAATCGACAAGATTTCCCGCAAGTCCGACAACCCCTCCATTACCCGCGACGTATCCGGCGAGGGCGTGCAGCAGGCGCTGCTCAAGCTGATCGAGGGAACCGTCGCATCGGTACCCCCCCAGGGCGGCCGCAAGCACCCGCAGCAGGAGTTCCTGCAGGTCGACACGTCCAACATCCTGTTTATCTGTGGCGGCGCATTTGCCGGCCTCGACAAGGTGATCAGGAATCGCTCGGAAAAGGGCGGTATCGGTTTCTCGGCCGAGGTCAAGAGCAAGGACGAGCGTCGCAATGTCGGTGAACTGCTGTTCGACCTGGAGCCGGAAGACCTGGTGCAATACGGTCTGATACCCGAGTTCGTGGGTCGCCTGCCGGTGATCGCCACGCTAGAGGAACTTGACATCGACGCGCTGGTCCAAATCCTGACTGAACCAAAGAACGCGCTGACCAAGCAGTACAGCAAGTTGTTTGAAATGGAGGGTGTGGAAGTCGACTTCCGCGAGGACGGCCTGCGGGCCATCGCGGAGAAGGCTATGGAGCGCAAGACAGGCGCGCGCGGCCTGCGTTCGATTCTGGAGGGTGTGTTGCTCGATTCCATGTACAACATCCCGTCGCGTAGCGACGTCAGCAAGGTGGTGATCGACGAGTCTGTCATCCGCGGCGATTCAGAGCCCCTGCTGGTTTACCAGAACAATGAGCCCACCCCCAGGGCGGCATCAACCGACGAGTAGTCCCGGCGCTTGCGCCGGTCCTCTCGGCGGAACAGGCCCTGATTAGGGCAGGGCGCTTGCAATCGGCGGACATCGCCCCCACCTACCAGTTGCAAGACCTGAAATCTATCAACCCGGAGACGCTTATGGGTTCTTCCTCTGTTATCGAACTTCCTTTGTTGCCGCTGCGCGATGTGGTGGTATACCCGCATATGGTGCTGCCACTGTTTGTGGGGCGGGAAAAGTCGATCGAGGCGCTCGAATACGCCATGGCCAACGACAAGCAGGTGCTGCTGGTGGCCCAACGCAATGCCGCGGACGATGATCCGGGGGCGGACGACATCTACCAGATGGGGACTGTGTCCAACATCCTCCAGCTGCTCAAGCTTCCCGACGGGACTATCAAGGTGCTGGTGGAGGGTGGTTACCGGGCCGTCGTGGACAGTGTTGACGACCAGGGCAATTTTGCCATCGTCGGCGTGCGCGAGGTCATCAGTGACGACATCCCCGAAAGTGAAGCAGAGGGTCTGCTGCGCTCCACGATCACCCAGTTCGAAAAATACGTGAATCTCAGCAAGAAAGTACCGGCCGAGGTCCTGACCTCGCTGACCGGCATCGACGAGCCGGGAAGGCTCGCCGATACCATCGCCGCGCATATGAGTGTCGACCTGGAGGAAAAACAGCGGATCCTGGAGATCACCGGTATCCGCCCCCGCCTCGAACACCTGCTTGGCCTCATGGAGGCGGAAATAGACCTGTTCCAGGTAGAAAAGCGCATCCGTGGCCGGGTCAAGAAGCAGATGGAGAAGAGCCAGCGCGAGTATTACCTCAATGAGCAGATGAAGGCGATCCAGAAAGAACTGGGCGAAATGGACGAGGCGCCCAGCGAGCTCGACGAACTGCAGTTGCGTATCGATGAGGCGAAGATGCCCGACGAGGCCAGGGAAAAGGCGCTCGCGGAACTGGGCAAGCTGAAGATGATGTCGCCCATGTCGGCGGAGGCCTCGGTGGTGCGCAGCTATATCGACTGGATGGTGAGCGTGCCCTGGTCGAAGCGGAGCAAGGTCAAGCATGACCTTGCCAATGCCGCGAGGATTCTCAACGAGGACCATTACGGCCTGGAAGAGGTCAAGGACCGGATTCTCGAGTATCTGGCGGTGCAGG
>JAZBNW010000048.1:0-14768 GCA_036350855.1 Halieaceae bacterium | reverse complement strand
TCCCTTGCTGCTGGGCGTTGCCTATGCAGCCAGTGTCGGTGGGCTGGGTACGCCTATAGGCACGCCTCCCAACCTGATCTTCATGCAGGTGTATGAGCAGACGACAGGCGAGTCGATCAGTTTTACCCAGTGGATGGGCTGGGCGCTGCCGGTGGTTGTGCTGATGGTGCCGGCCATGGCTTTCGTGCTCACCCGCAACCTGCGCGGGACCATTGCGGTGGAACTGCCCGAGGTCGGTCGCTGGCGGACCCAGGAGCGGCGGGTGATGTGGGTATTCGCCCTGACCGCCCTGGCATGGATTACCCGGGGCGAGCCCTTTGGCGGCTGGTCGTCCTGGCTGGGTCTGCCCCAGGCAAACGATGCCTCGGTGGCCCTGCTGGCCGTGGTGGTGATGTTCCTGGTGCCTGATGGCAAGGGGCAGCGGCTGTTGACCTGGGAGCGGGCCAGCACCATTCCCTGGGGCGTGCTGCTGCTGTTCTCCGGGGGCATCTGCCTGGCCCGCGGTTTCGTCAACTCCGGGCTGAGCGAGCTGATGGGCCAGTGGTTGTCGGGTATGACTACCCTGCCTGTTTTCGCCCTGATACTGATCATTTGCCTGGCGGTCAGCCTGATGACGGAAACGACTTCCAATACCGCCAGCACCACCCTGCTGATGCCGGTGCTGGCAGCCGCGGCCCTCGCCGCGGGCATCAAGCCGGAGTTGATTATGGTGCCCGCGGCCATGAGTGCCAGCTGCGCCTTTATGCTGCCGGTGGCGACGGCGCCCAATTCAGTCGTGTTCGGCAGCGGCCTGATCACGACAGCGCGGATGGCCCGGGAGGGCGTCTGGCTGAACCTGCTGGGTGCCGGGATTATCAGTACCGTCTGCTACCTGACCTTTGCCTGACCCTTGTCCGACCCTGCCCCGGGCGCTCTGATGCGCTGTCGCTTACAGCAGGCCCATCATGGTCTCGGCGGAACTGACGTCCACCCCGGGGCCGGGTTCCACATTCAGGTGAGTGACGGTGCCGTCCTCGACGATCATGGCGAAACGCTGGCTGCGGGTGCCCAGGCCAAAGCCCCTGCCGTCCAGCTCCAGGCCGAGTGCGGCGGTAAAATCGCCATTGCCGTCAGCCAGCATCAGCACTTCTTCCGCGTTCTGGGCCTTGCCCCAGGCGTCCATGACAAAGGCATCGTTCACGGACATGCAGGCAATGGTGTCCACGCCCCTGGCCTTGATCTTGTCGGCATTGACCACATAGCCGGGCAGGTGAGTGATGCTGCAGCCGGGGGTGAAAGCTCCGGGAACGGCAAACAGCAACACTTTCTTGCCGGCAAAAATGTCATCGGTGCTGATGTCCACAGGCCCTTTCTCGCCCATGGTTTTAAGGGTGCTGCTGGGGATCTTGTCGCCGGTCTTGATGGTCATGTTACGCTCCTGCTTGAACGGATGGTGGGGTGACGGGGAATAATAGCAGATGAGCGGGGCGATGCACTGTCCACTGTGTGCCGGGGAGGAGATCGCGCCGTTTCACCAGGACCGTCGCCGGCCCTACCTGCGCTGCCGCGAATGCGCACTGGTGTTCGTGCCACCGGCGTATTACCTGGCCCGTGAGGCGGAGCGGGCCGAGTACGACCTGCATCGCAACCGGGTGGACGACAGCGCCTACCGGACATTTTTGTCCAGGCTCGCCCTGCCGCTGGCGGCGCGGCTGGCGCCGGGTGCCCGCGGTCTCGATTTCGGTTGCGGTCCGGCCCCGGCGCTGGCCTGCATGTTGCGGGAGGCGGGTTATACCATGGCGCTGTACGATAGCTTCTACCTGCCCGATGCGGGCGCGCTGCGCGACTCCTATGACTTCATCTGTGCCACCGAGGTGGTGGAACACCTGCACCGGCCCGGTGCCGAGCTCGCGCGCCTGTGGGCGCTGCTGCAGCCCGGTGGCTGGCTGGGCCTGATGACCAAGCTGGTCCGCGACCAGTCGGCTTTTGCCGGCTGGCATTACAAGAACGACCCCACCCATGTGTGCTTCTTCAGTGAGCCGACCTGGCAGTGGTGGGCCCGGCGGCAGGGCGTCGGGCTGGAGATCATCTGTGCCGACGTCATCCTGCTGGGACCTAGATAGCGCCCCCACCCGCCGCCTGTTTCAGCAAACTGGTATAGATACTCTCGCAATCGCGGTAAAAACTGAGTTCGTTGTCGCCCAGGTAGGGGGCGACCATGGTCAGCAGCTGCAGGACGCCCTGGTGGATGGTGATCTCCGGGGCCCTGTCATCGTGCAGTAGCTGGTCGTAATTGAACCAGAAGGTCAGGGTGAGGGTCATGTTGTCCACCAGCCCCAGCAACTGCTGGTCGCGGGCGGCGATGACCTCCTGTTGCAGCAGGCTCTGGCAGATCGCAAACAGGGCGGCCCGCTTGAGCTGGATGAGTCGCTTGAAGCTCTTTCTGATATCCGGGTAGCGTTGCAGGATGTCATCCAGGTTGTAATACAGGAAGCGGTACTGGTACATCTCTTCCATCACCACGTAGAGGTAGTACCAGTTGTTCTCCACCTGGCCTTTTTCGGTGCTGAGTGGCCGCTCCAGCGGAGCCGTCAGTGTGCTGCCCAGCGCCAGCTCGTATTGCTGGAACAGCTCGGCGATGATCTGGTCCTTGCCCTTGAAATGGTAGTAGAGATTGCCGGGGCTGATGTCCATCTCATTGGCAATATCAATCGTCGTGGTGTGAGCCTCGCCCTCCCCATTGAAAAGCGCCAGACTGGTTTCGAGAATACGGTCCCTCGTTTTCATGCAAGGCGCTTATCAGCTGGTTTTACGCCTTCCGGTGGCCGTCTTCTTGCGGGGTGTTTTTGCCGCTGGCGCTGCTTTGGCTGCCTTGCGCTTCGCCGCCGCACCCCTGGCCGCGGGTTTGTCAGCCAGGCCCTGGGCCGCCAGGGCTTTTGCCAGCTTGTCCACCTTGCGACTGAGGGAGTCGACCTTTTTCTGCAGTGCCGCGATATCCTCGATCCGGGCCGGGCGCTGCATGTGGAAGTTCTCCCGTACGCGGTTGATGCGCTGCTCTACCGAGCTCTTGGCGGCCGCACTGGCTTCCAGCGCGCTGCGGGCGTCTTCCTCCAGGGCGCTGCCGGCCTTGACCAGGTCCCGGAACAGCTTGGGCGGCTCCATCGCCCGCTCCAGTCGTCCCTGTGCCTCGTCCACGGCCTTGCCGTAGGCGCCGACACCGGCCAGCCAGATATTTTTCGCAATCTCGCTGGCCTTGTCGGTCACCTTGTTCTTTTCGTCGCTCATACTGTTTGTCCTCAGGGTGCCCGCAGTCAGTGATATCCCCGCAGGGCCAACCATTAAACCAGATTACCGGACAAAAAAAAGGGGCCACAATGTGGCCCCGAAAGTTCCCCTGTGCGGGGATAAGTGCTGCTGGATGGGATCTTTACGCGGCAGACTTCAGGCCGACAGTTTCTTTCAGCTCGGCAAAGCGTGACTTGACCTTCTTCAGCTGCTTGTCCAGCTTCTTGCGGTCAGTCAGGCTGTCCAGTTCAAGCTTGGGCAGTTCGATGTCCTTGAGGGCGACACGGGCGTCCTTTTCGACTTTCTGGCCGCGCTTGACCAGCTCTTTGTAGAGCTTGTCAGCTTTCTTGCGACGGTCTTCCATCTGGTCCTGGATGCTCTTGTACTGCTCCTGTGCCTGGTCGAAGGCCTTGCCGTAGAAGCCGAGTCCGGCCAGGAAAGCGTTGCGGCTTGCTTCCTGCGCCTTTGCTGCGAATTCATTGCGGGCTTTTTTGGCAACTGGCTTGCGCTTGGCGGCCGGCTTGCGCTTGGCAATCGGCTTGCGCTTCACTGCGGGCTTGCGCTTGGCGGTGGTGCCAACTTTGGTTTCTTCAGCCATGATTCAACTCCTCGATAGGGTGTTAGCAGGGGTGTCTGCAACAGTTCGGGGGCAGAATAGTGGGTTTCATTAGAATAAACATACTAGAAAACGGGCTATTTATGCCGCCCGCCGGGCGCTGTCGGGTCCGGGCAGGGGCTGCCCGGTCGCTGGCTCAGGTGGGACGCGGCCCCGCGGCGATGATTGGCGCCGAGACATCGAATCTGGCGATATTGTCCTGGAACAGCGTCGCCAGCGCTGCCGCCTGGGCATCGTAGGCCCCGTCGTCGCCCCAGCTGGCGCGGGGGTCGACATACACCGGGTCCACCCCGGGTATCTCGGTGGGGAAGTCGAGGTTCAGAATAGCCAGGTGCCGCCTCGGCTGGTCGAGCAGGGCGCCACTCTGGGCTGCGGCCACCACTGCCCGGGTGACCGGAATGGGGAAACGGGTACCGGTGCCTCCGGGAGCGCCCGAGCCCCCGGTCCAGCCTGTGTTGACCAGGTAGACCTGGCTGCCGAAATCGGCGATCCGCCTCATCAGCAGCTCGGCGTAATCCGCCGCGGGCCGGGGCATGAAGGGAGCGCCAAAACAGGTGGAAAAGGTCGGGTGCACCCCGGCCTCGGCACCCAGTTCGGTGGAGCCGACCCTGGCGGTATAGCCGCTGAGGAAATGAAAGGCCGCCGCCTCCTTGGACAGGATGGCAATCGGCGGCAGTACGCCCGACACGTCGCAGGTCAGGAAAATGACGCAGGGCGGCTCCCCGCCCGCATTGCCGGGCGTGCGCTTTTTCACGTGCTCCAGGGGATAACAGCAGCGGCCGTTCTCCGTGATGCTGGTGTCGGCGTAGTCCGGGTGCCTGGCCCCGTCCAGAACCACGTTCTCGACAATGGCGCCGAAGCGGATGGCGTCCCAGATGACCGGTTCATTTTGCTGGCTAAGGTCTATGGTCTTGGCGTAGCAGCCGCCCTCCAGGTTGAAAACGGATCCGCGGGTCCAGCCGTGCTCGTCGTCGCCAATCAGGTAGCGGTCCGGATCGGCAGACAGGGTTGTCTTGCCGGTGCCGGAGAGGCCGAAAAACAGGGTGGTATCGCCCGCTTCCCCGACGTTGGCGCTGCAGTGCATGGGCATGACGTCCTTTTCCGGCAGCAGGAAGTTCTGTACCGAGAACATCGCCTTTTTCATCTCGCCGGCGTAGCGCATGCCCGCCAGCAATACCTTGCGTTGGGCAAAGTTGATGATGACTACACCGTCGGAATGGGTGCCGTCCCGCTCCGGATCACAGACGAAACTGGCCACATTGAGCACATTCCATTCCGGCTTGCGGCCGCTGTTGTAACTTCTGGGGCGGATGAACATATTGCGGCCGAAGAGTGCCTGCCAGGCGGTTTCGGTGGTAATCCGAACGGGGAGGTAGTGCTCGCTGTGCTCCCCAACGTGCAGCTCTGAGACGAAGCTGTCGCGGGCGTCCAGGTAGGACTCCACCCGGTCCCACAGTTGATCGAACCGGGCGCTCTCGAAGGGGCGATTCACGGTTCCCCAGTCGATGCTGTCTGCGGTGCTCGGCTCGCGGACGATAAAGCGGTCGGCGGGGGACCGGCCCGTGCGCTTGCCGGTGGTGACCAGCAGTGCGCCATTATCGGCGAGTATGCCTTCGCCGCGCTTGATCGATTCTTCCACCAGTTGCGACGCCGTCAGGTGTTCAAACTCCTGGGCGGTCTCGGTCTCTAGGGTCATGACTTGTCCTGTAGCGGGATGCACAAGCCCTTGCCCTGGCGCATGCGGATATCCATGTTTAATAACAGTGTCTTTGCGGGGTGCCAATTATGTCAGAATCGCGACCTATTGCGATAGATAGTGGGCATACTTGCGGCGAATGTCGCCGAACCTGCGAATCAACCGGGGGGTCAGTGCAGGATCTGCGTCGGCCCCTGTCCCAGCACATCTCCCAGGTCCTCCCGCTGATAAACATACTGCTGGTTGCAAAATTCGCAGTCCATGGTGATGCAGCCCAGTTCCTGCAGCAGGGCATCGAGTTCCACCGGGGCGATGGCGGAGAGCCCTCTGAGCGTGCGCTCCCTGGAACAACTGCAGTGAAACTGGACCGGGGACGGCGTGAACAGGCGCACGGCGTCCTGGTGGAAAAGACGAAACAGCAGCGACTCCGCGCTCAGCTCCAGCAGCTCCTCGCCCTGGATGGTGGCCGCCAGGGTGCAGGCGTGCTCCCACTGTTGCGCGCGGGCGCCTGCTTCCAGGGTCAGCTGGGCCGGCAGTTGCTGTAACAGCAGGCCGGCGGCCCGCTCCCCGTCTGCCGCCAGCCAGAAGCGGGTGCCCAGTTGCTCCGACTGGGCGAAATAGGCATCGAGGCTGTGGGCGAGTGAATCGCCTGCCAGGGGCACGATTCCCTGGTAGCGCTGGCCGTCCATGGGGTCGACGGTGATGGCGAGGGAGCCCTGGCCCAGCAACTGGCTAAAGTGGTTGGCCGTGGCGAGATCGGCGCCCCGGGCGATTCCCCGCAGTTCGCCGCTGCTGCTGCACTCGGCCATGAGCAGGGGTATCTGGCCCTGTGAGCGGGCCTGCAGTATCAGCTTGCCCTCGAATTTCAGGGTGCTTCTGAGCAGGACGGCGGCTGCCAGCAGTTCCCCCAGCAGCTGGCTGACCCCGGGGGCATACTGGTGAATGGCCAGCATGTCGCGGTAGCTGGTCTCGAGCCTGACACTCTCGCCGCGAATATCCGCTTCCTCGAACAGGAAGCGGCGGGCCAGATCGCCGGAGGATTGTTCGCAGTCGTGTTCGATATCTTTCATGGGGCGTTATTGTAAGCCAATTAGTGGCCTGCTGGCTGCATGGCTGAACTGCTGCGCCGCACCCCGCGTACCAACCAACAGGATTTCGAAGTACAGTAGCGGCTGTTCATTGCGGGCGGCTCGTCGCCAGTGGTTGCAACGGTCATATGTCAGGAGAGCGTTCATGAAATTCAGTTACCAGGTGGGGATGTGTGAGCCCGACCATTATCTGCCCCTTGCCCGGGCTGCCGAAGCGGCCGGCTTCGACGGCATAAGCGTCCCGGACAGCATCTGCTACCCCCAGGAAGCCAGTTCGAGTTATCCCTACAACAAGGATGGGAGTCGCGAGTTCCTGGAGAGTGTGCCCTTTGTCGAGAGCCTGATTGCAGTGACCGCCATGGCGGCGGTTACCGAAACCATCGAGTTTGCCACCTTTGTTTACAAGCTGGCGGTGCGCCAGGTACCCGTCGTGGCGAAGCAGGTGCAGGGGATACAGGTGCTGTCGGGCAACCGCTTCATCTTCGGTGTGGGTATCAGCCCCTGGCAGGAGGATTTCGCGGTATGCGATGTACCCTGGGACAAGCGCGGCCAGCGACTGGATGAACAGATCGAGATTTTCCGTGGCCTGGAATCCGGAAGCTTCTTTGGCTATGACGGCGACATCCACCATATGCCCGCCAACAAAATGTGCCCGGTGCCCTCCCGTCCCACTCCGGTCCTGATCGGTGGCCACGCCGAGCCCGCGCTGAAGCGCGCTGCCAGGGTGGGTGACGGCTGGATGTGCGCCGGCGCGGACATGACCCAGCTCGGCGCCTACATCAATCGCCTCAACCAGCTGCGGGAGGAGTACGGCACTGCCGACAAGCCCTTCAGGATATTCACCACGGGCCAGGACGCCTTTACCCGTGAGGGTATCGAGGCACTCGAGGCGCTCGGGGTGACCGATGTCATTATCGGTTTTCGCAATGTCTACGAAATGGAACCCGACCGGCCACTGGACGAGAAAATCGCCATGCTCCAGTGGTATGCGGGGGAGTTCATCCGGCGCTGATCGCGCCATCGTGCCGGTGGCGCCCCGCCCGGCGAAGTCGGGGCTCCGTTGGTGTCACGAAGCGACCGTTGATCTATACTCCCGTCATCTGACAGAGGAAAACCAATGGCCGGATTCAGGTTGACCAAACCCTACACCATGTCCAAGGAGGAAGTGCGCGAGGCCGCCCAGGGCCTGGCCACCAGTCTGGAGCGGGAGCACGGGGTGCGCTCGCGCTGGGACGGTGACACCGTGCGTATCACCGGTGCTGGTGTGAACGGCCAGATGTCCTTCCACGACGGACTGATTGACGTATCGGTGAGACTCGGCCTGCTGGCTTCCATGTTCGAGCCGGTGTTGCGCAGCGAGGTGCAGCGTTACCTCGACACCCATGTGACCTGAGGCTTCATCCCAGCAGCGTCGCCCCCCGCAGGGGGTCGCTGCACTGCACCAGTTCAGAGAATTCTTCTGCCAGCGCTTTACTGCGTTCAATGCATTGCTCCCAGTACCTGACCCGTTCCTCGTGGGGCAGGCGGCTGAAATCTGATCGATCGGGAATCTTGCCAAAGGGCAGTTCGGCGGTGAAGGCTTCGCTGGGGCACAGCAGCACCAGCTTGTCGATGTCGTCGATGGCCGCCTTGCGCCAGGGCAGGAATTTGTCGAACCAACCCGGTATGACACTGGCACTGAAGTGCGGGTACAGCATCAGACCCTCCCCCCGATACTGTCCCAGGTCGAAGTGGTAGTCGATGATGCCGCCGTCCCAGTACTGCCCGGGCGGTGCGCCGGCGATGTTGCGTTCGCCGGTCAGGACAAAGGGAATCGCGCCGCTGGCGTGCAGCGCCGCACCCACATTGTCCGCCCGCAGACGGCAGTAAGCGGTGTCGAAGTCCTGCAGCGCCAGGCCCGGCGCCGGTTGCGCCTGGGAGTGGAAAACAACCCGCTGGAAATGGTGATTGAGCAGGCTTCGGCTGAGGGTATTGCCCAGGGCAGCCGCGCCCATAGCGGTGGCCAGCAGGGCCTTCGACGATGCCGCCGCGGGCCCGCGTCCGCGGGCGGTGACAATATGGCTGCGGATGCGCGGGTGATCGGCCAGGGCGGTGGCGCCGTCTTCCCCCAGCACCCGCCGCAGTATATCCCGGCTCACCTGACTGACTTCCGCCGCGGTGGGTTTGGCGGCGTAGTGCTGGTTGAGGTAGGCGGTTTCAAGTCGGTCTATCGCCGCCACCGGGTCCGCCATGGCCAGACAGGCGTGGCGCCAGGACCCGATTGAGGAGCCCAGCGCGGAGAGGGGTTTTTCGCCACCGCGCAGGAAGTCGCCGAACAGCACCCTGTCCAGCTGGCCCAGCACAAACCACTTGGGGCCGCCGGATGCGCCCAGCAACAGGCTGAACAGGTCCGGTGACCAGCCCCGGGCCCTGATCCGCCGGGCCGCCTCCCTGCCGAGATAGACCGACAGGGCCCTAGCCGCCGCCATGGCGTACCTCCGAGGGCGAGCGCCCGGTCCACTTGAGATAGGCGCGGCGGAAGTTGGAAGCGTCGTTGAAGCCGATCATGTAGGCGATACTGGACAGGGGCAGGCGGGTGTTCTGCAGGTAACGGGTGGCGTGCTCAGCCCGCACCTGGTCCAGCAGTTGCTGGTAGGAATGCTGTTCGCTCTCGAGCCGGCGCCGGTAGGTGCGCGGGCTGAGATTCAGCATTTTCGCGATCTGTGGCATATCCGGGTACTGGCCCTCCAGTTTGCGCATCAGGCGAAGGGTCTGTTCCGCCACCGAGGGCTCTTCCTCCAGGTCCGCCAGCAGCCTCGCACACTCGTTCTCGTACAGGCTGCGCAGGGCCGGGTTGGAGGACGGCAGGGGGGTGGGCAGCAGTGCCCGGTCAAAGGCGATGCGCCCGGCCACGCAGTTGAACTGTACGTCCGGGCCGAAAACCTCGAAGTAGCGGTCGGCGTGGGCGGGCGCAGGGTAGGGTACTTCCAGGTGAAGCTGCAGATCGTTGCGGTTGAGCAGGCCCTGCAGGGTATTGAGCATGGCGCCGCATATCAACTCGTAGGCGAAATCCAGCGGCGTCTCGGCGAGGTTGCTTACCATGGTCAGCACGCATCGCTCCCCCACCTCCTCGTAGTCCAGGTGGAGGGCCGGCGCCAGCAGATGGTAGTACTTGAGGAACAGGTCTATGACCTGGCCCAGGTCGCGACAGGTCATGAATGCCTGGCCCAGCACGGCATGGGCACTCAGGTTCATGCGCAGGCCCAGGCTGAGCCCGAGGGCCGGATCGCCGGTCAGGCGCAGTGCGTTATCGACCAGGATGGCGAAATCCCGGTCCGCTACCCGCGCGCCGATGTCGGTGATGCCCGACCTGGCCAGGCTGGTCCCGGCCAGCAGTTGTTCCCGGTCGCAGCCGCGGCTCTCTGCCGTATCGATCAGGATCAGGACGTATTGCGCTGGAGTGGTGGTTTTTACCATGCCTCATTTGGCCACAAATGACCATAAATTGACAAGACTTTACCTTGTTGCCCCGGTCATCGTCTCCCATAGTGGTGACCACGACGATAAAACTGGAGCTTTAGCTATGAAAGTGGAATGGACCGACAATGCCCCCCGCAAGATCCAGCAGTTCCCCGGGGCCGACTACCCCAGGGAAAACCCGGACCTCGAGGACCTGCTCACCAGCGCCGACGTGGACCATATCGCCGAGATATTCCAGACGCCCCTGACCGGCTCCTATAACTGGGATTACCAGATACAGGACGACCGCATCAAGAAACTTTACGACCTGGGCAAGCAGCTCAACTGGGACCCGGAGATGGACATCGACTGGGACCGCCCCTGGCCGGAAGAGGCTGTCCAGCCTGAGATGATGAATCTCCATGAATACGGGCCCTACCTGGCGATGGACGAAAAAACCCGCAAGGAATTCTGGCTGCACATGAACTCCTGGAGCCTTTCCCAGTTCCTGCACGGGGAGCAGGGCGCCCTGCTGGTGGCCTCGCAGCTGTGTTCCTGCGCACCCACCCTCAACGCCAAGCTGTACGCCGCTTCCCAGACCTTTGACGAGGCGCGTCACGTGGAGGTGTTCAACAAATACCTGCAGCAGCGTATCGGCATGATGTATCCCATCAATACCTACCTCAAGAGCATCATCGACAAGATCCTCACCGACCCGCGCTGGGACATGAAGTTCATCGGTATGCAGATCGTGATCGAGGGCCTGGCCCTGTCGGCCTTCAATACCACCCGCGAGACCACCCCTGACCCGGTGCTGAAGGACGTGGTGTACCTGGTGACCCGGGATGAGGCGCGGCATGTCACTTTCGGGGTCAATTACCTGGAGGAGTTCGTCAAGAACCTGTCTGACGAGGAGCGTGAGGAGCGCGCCCTGTTCGCCTACGAGGCCTGCGTGGTCAGTCGCGAGCGGCTGGTGGCCACCGATGTGTTCCGCCACTTCGGCTGGGACGTGGAGGAAGCCCGCAAACAGGTGCTCGAGGGCTTTGTCATGTCCACCTTCCGCAACCTGCTGTTCCAGCGTGTCATCCCGAACCTCAAGCGGATCGGCCTGCTGACCGACAAGATCCGGCCCAAATTCGAGGAGCTGGGCATCCTCGATTACGAGAACCTGGCTACCGACGGCGATATCGACTGGACCGCGCTGGAGCGACCGCTGGATACCCAGGAAGCCCAGTCACACGAGCAGAGCATGCTGGCGGCTTTCCAGGCGGAGCACCAGAAACAGGAAGCGGCCAGGGAGAGTGACGCGGCCTGATACCCGACCCGCTCGCGCCCCGGGGGCTCGCGCAGTTGCAATGGCCGAAATCCGGCCAAAAAAAAGCCGGCTGACAAGCCGGCTTTTTTGTTTGGGCGAGGAAGGGCGGCGTTAAGCGGCCAGCGCCTTGACCTGGGTGTTCAGGCGGCTCTTGTGACGTGCTGCCTTGTTCTTGTGAATAATACCCTTGTCGGCCATGCGATCGATCACCGGTACAGCGCTGTCATACGCAGCTTTGGCTGCTGCGGCGTCGCCGGTGCCGATGGCGGCATTGACCTTCTTGATCATGGTGCGAACCACGGAGCGCAGGCTGGCGTTGTGGGTGCGGCGCTTTTCGGCCTGGCGTGCGCGCTTCTTAGCTTGTGCGGAGTTTGCCACTGTTAACGTACCTCTAATAGGGGGTCAAAAATCAGGAGGCGAGATTATTCACATTCGGCCCTGCCTTGTCAACCTGCAGGCAGGGTCGATAGAGGCCGTCGGCGGCCGACCCCGAAGGGCCCGGCTGGGCGGTTTGCGAGCCGCCCCGGGGCAATCGGGGTTTCTGTCGGATCGCCAGCTGGGCTACACTAATGGCTATTAGTTGTTAATGTCTGGTAGCACGGAGCCGGCAGGCCATGGAAACACCGGTAGCGATCACCCCACAACCGCCGACCACGGCGGACCGCATCCTCGATGCCGCCGAAGACCTGTTTGCGGAGAAGGGCTACAGCGCCACCTCCCTGGGAGACGTGGCAGACCGGGTCGGGATCCGTTCGCCCAGCCTCTACAACCATTTCAGGAACAAGGAGGCCCTGTACGAGGCAGTGCTGGAGCGCCTGCTCACCGAGTTTTCCGCGCCGCTGCAGGAGCTGGGCAGAGCCCCGGTGACCTACGAGCGGGTGTTCGGCTGGCTGGAAACCATCGTGCGCCAGCACCACGCCAACCCCAACCTGGCGCGGCTGTTGCAGCACGCCGCCCTGTCCGGCGGACCCCATACCAACGAGATGATCGACCGGCTGTTCCGGCCCATGTTCCAGCCGGGGGCACAGATCGAGGGCGACGAGATTCCCCTGTTCCGGGACAACGACCTGCAGCCCTGGGCTGTCATGGCCTTCAACAACCTGGTCATGTCCTACGTCACCATGGCGCCCATGTACCGCGACCTGCTGGGCCAGGACCCGTTCAGTGAATCCGCGCTGGACAAGCAGCTGAACCTGATTAAAACCCTGCTGCGTGCAGTGTTTGAGTACAGGGGCTGACAGGGTTCAGGCATAATGGGCGGCCACCGCCCCGACACTTCTTACAGGGTCTTGCAGACAACATGCTGATTTCCGATGCAGTCCACATCTGGCGGGAGCCGGATGGCGATTACCACATTGAATGGCAGGTAAGCCAGCCGGGGACCGAGGTTACGGTCGAACCCCTGGCGGCCGATGGCGAGCTGCAGCTTCATTATATCTCGACCCATCCCCTGCCCGGCGCCCGCATGGTGGGGCTGCCCCCGGCCCGCCGCCACTTCTTCCGCCTGCGTGACCAGCACGGTACCGAGGTGCTGGCGACGGAGCGCAGGCTGGGGATGGCCGGGACGCCCAATTTTCGCGATTTCGGGGGTTATCCCGCCGCCGGCGGGCAGCAGGTCAAATGGGGTTTCCTGTTCCGTTCCGGCCAGTTGTCCGCCCTGAGCGAGCAGGACGTCGAACTGCTCGCCAGCCTTGAACTGGATCTGGTGTTTGATTTTCGCCGGGTGGAGGAGCAGGAGACTGACCTCAGCAGGCTGCCGTTGGAGGCCGGCCCCCGGGTGGTGAGCCTGCCCATAATCCCGGGCAGCAATTCGCGGTTTTTTGAGCAGGCGGATACCCCCTCGGATGACCCTGCAGCCATGTTCAACTTCATGCTGGAGATCAACCGCGACTTCGTCGGGCCCCAGGCGGCTACCTACCGCCGCATGTTCAGTGAGATCCTGGCCGCGCCCGACGCCCGCTTCCTGGTGCACTGTGCCGCCGGGAAGGACCGCACCGGTTTTGCCGCGGCGATCATCCTGTTGGCCCTGGGCGTACCGCGGGAGGTCGTGATGCGCGACTACCTGCTCACCGGTCGCTACTTTAATCCGGCGCGCGAACTGGACCGGTTGCGGCAGAAGTACCAGCTGGAACATATGGCGGCCGAGGCGATTCGGCCGATGCTGGAAGTGCATGAGGACTACCTGGGGATTGCCCTGCAGCATATCGACGAAAATTACGCCTCCGTGGAGGACTATCTCGAGCAGGCCCTGGGGGTGGGGCCGGCTGAACGTGCGGAGTTACGTGGGCGTTACCTGGAGTAGGCGACGGACCGCTCCACCTGCGCGGTGCGGGCGGCGGCAGGTATCGTGCAGGCGGTTTTCGCTGCACTGATCTGTTGCCTGGCGCAGTCGCCGGAGTCATTGTCGCCGACGCACCATTTGCGCCGGTCTTCCCAGGCGGTAAGTCGCACAGACCTGCCGTCGTTGCACTTGACGCTGAACAGGGCATAGGGCGTGCCGTCCCCGGTCTCGGCGAGGGTTTCAAATACGATGCTGGTGGGCCTCGCAGCCTGGCTGCTTGCGCTGATCAGCAGCAGGGCTGCCGCGGCGATCTTTCCTGCGATGTTCATCCGTCTGTCCTCGGGCTGTTCTGCGGCGCCGCGCGGCCGGGTACGGCCGGCGCCACTCGACATCAGTTTAGTGTTATACGCCAGAAAGGTGTTACGGATTAGTAACTATTTGGGAAGTTTTGTAACAAATGCGCCCGGACATCCCGTAAGCGCATCAAGTCATTGATATTAATGTATAAATTAAATCCGGGCCCGTTTGGCCGGGTCAGGCCAGCCAGATCAGGATCCAGCCCGCCGCCGCGAGCAGCAGGGCCTGCCCGGCCTTGTCCAGGCGCGCCAGCGCATAGAGGTAGGAAAGAGGCGGCAGCAGCAGGGTGCACAGGCCCCAGGCGTAATCTTCCTGCCAGGACACGATCAGCAGGAGCACCCAGCTGGCCAGCAGGGCGACCACGCCAAAGGTCGTCAGTGAGGCTGTTATTGCATCCATGTTTTCTCCACTCGGGCATCGGTTGAACACGCGGCAGCAGATTAGCAGAAAGCCGTGGCGGCGTCAGTGCCCCGCCCCGGATTTATTGCCCCGGGATCAACCGGCGCGGGGGATGCGGATGACTACCGGAGGGAATTTGGGTATCGTGTGCCGCTTTCCAGTCGAGGACTAACGCTTGGACGACCCATTTGCCGATATCCGGCCCTATCGTGATGAGGAAGTGGCGGCTGTTCTGGCCCGCCTCCTCACCGACCGGGAGTTTCTCGACACCATGGCGGGTTTCCGGCTGGGCCGGCTGGCCGCGTTTGCGCCGG
>JAZBNW010000047.1:0-4223 GCA_036350855.1 Halieaceae bacterium | reverse complement strand
TTTGCCCTGTTTCAACAGGGTGAAAGCGAGCAGGCTGTGATCTCGCTGGAAAAGGCGATTGAGATCGATCCAAAACACTGGAAAGCGCACAACAACATGGCCCTCGCGTCAGTTGACATGGGTGAGTTCGAAATCGCCGAAGCGCATTACAGGGAGTCGCTGGCTATCGAGCCGCAACCCGCCATTTATAACGACCTGGGCTTCGTACTAGAACGCCAGGGGCTGCCATTCGAGGCAGTCGACATGTATCGCAAGTCACTGGAACTGGACCCCGAATCGGCGGCCGCACACTTTAATCTTGCTTCTTCCCTCGCGCGAAGCGGCGAGTTCGCTGAAGCAGAGCCCCACTTCCGCGCAGCCCTTGAGAAGGGGCCGAGTACCCAGGCTTATACTGGCCTCGGGATTGTCCAGTGGGAGCAGGGCCGAGCGGACGAAGCCATCACCAGCATGCGGGCCGCAATCGAGACAGATCCCGACAATGCCACCGCCCACGACCAGCTCGGGAAAATGCTGCTCCAGCAGGGCAAGCTGGAGGAAGCGCGCAAGGAACTGGCGCAGGCGAAAGCCCTGAACCCCAGTCTGGGTAACGTAGAGTAGGAAATCGAAGCCGAGCACCCGTCCCAGAAATGAATGGGTGCGAATGTATTGAAGTAATGGCGGTGAGGGAGGGATTTGAACCCTCGATACGTTGCCGTATACACACTTTCCAGGCGTGCGCCTTCGACCACTCGGCCACCTCACCGTTGAGGGCGCGCATCATATCACAAGATCCGGCACTTGCCAGTCCCGTCAGGCATTATTCCACCCCGTTCAAGGGGTCAGACTCCTTGACTAACTACCGGTGACCGGATCAAGGGATCAAGGACTCTGACCCCTTGATTTTGATTGCGGGACTACTGCCGGTTCAGCCGGGGCAGCGGCCTGGCGGCGGGGTCTGTGCTGCGCAGGGGATTGATATCCAGCCCGCCGCGCCGGGTGTAGAACGCCTGGACATGCAGGAATTCGGGGGAGATCCGTGCGTGGATATCACAGAACATCCGCTCGACGCACTGCTCGTGAAATTCCTGGTGGCGTCTGTAGGCGATGATGTATCGCAGCAAGGAGGAGTGCTCCAGCAGGGGACCCCGGTAGTGGATCCAGACGCTGGCCCAGTCAGGCTGGCCCGTCACCGGGCACAGGGAGCGCAACAGGTGCGTGTAAAGCTGCTCCTCCCCCGGCCGCCCGGGGCGCAGCCGCAGCATATCCCCACGCGGCTCCCCCTCGGGCACCGCCACGTCCAGTTCGTCCAGGCAGTGCCCGGCAAGATGCTGGCCGGCCAGCGCGGGGTGGTCAGGCGACAGCAGGTCCAGCTCGATCTCGCAGCCCACCACGCCGGCAAGATCCGCCCGTATCAGGGCCGCGACCTCGCCCTCGCTGGCAAAGCGGGTGTTGTTGAGGGAGTTCAGGTAGAGCTTGAAGGACTTGGACTCCACCAGGTTGGGGGAGCTCGCGGGTATGCTTACCCGGCCTACCCGAACGATCGGCCTGCCCCGCTGGTCCAGCCAGGACATCTCATAGGCATGCCACAGGTCTGTGCCGCAAAAGGGCAAGGCATCCTCACAGCCCAGCGCAGCGCGACCCTCCGCCCGGGGTATCGGGTACAGCAGCTCGGGGGCGTAGCGCTCGACAACGGGGGTCTGTCGACCCAGCGGCATGTCCTGCCCGTAATCAGCGGCCACAGGCGGACTACTGCCGCAACCGCTTGCCCGAATTCAGCAGGTGCATGCTGAAGCAGAAGGCGAGCACGGTGAACAAGGCGATCATGCCGAAGGCCAGGGGCAGGCTCACATCGGAAACCCCCAGCACGCCGTAGCGGAAGGCATTGACCACGTACACGAGCGGGTTGAGTTTCGACACATTTGCCCAGAAGTCGGGCAGCAGGTCCATGGAGTAGAACACACCGCCCAGGTAGATGAGCGGCGTGAGCACGAATGTAGGGATAATCGAGATGTCGTCAAAGTTGTTGGCATACACCGCGTTGATAAACCCGGCCAGTGCGAACAGGGTCGAGGTCATCAACACAATGACAACCACCACGAAATAACTGTGAATCTGCAGGTGAGTGAAAAACAGTGAGACGATCGTCACCACCACCGCCACCAGCATGCCGCGACTGATACCGCCGACCACGTAACCCAGCAGGATAATGTAATTGGGGGTCGGCGAGACCAGCAGCTCCTCCACACTGTTGTTGAACTTGGAGCCGAAAAAGGAGGACACCACGTTGGAGTAGGAGTTGGTCACGATGGCCATCATGATAAGGCCCGGCACCACGAACTGCATGTAGCTGAAACCACCCATCTCGCCAATGCGCGAGCCGATCAGCGAACCGAAAATCACAAAGTACAGGGACATGGTGATCGCCGATGGCAGCAGGGTCTGGGTCCAGATTCGCAGGTAGCGCTTGATCTCCTTCCTGACGATGGTCATGAATGCCACATATTGCTCACCCGGACTCATGATGCGCCCTCCACCAGGTTGACGAACATCTCCTCCAGGCGGTTGGCCCGGTTGCGCATACTGCTGATGTGGATGCCCTGGCGGCCCAGCTCGTCAAATACCTGGTTGATAAACTGTCCTTTTTCCACTTCGACCTCCAGCAAATGGGAATCCATGCGCCGCACGACGAAACCTTCGATCTGCACCGACTCGGGCGCCTCCTCGACGCAATCGAGGATAAATACCTCGCGCTTGAGGCGTCGCAACAACCCCTTGATAGAGCTGTGCTCTACTATTTCACCCTTATTGATAATGGCGATATGGCGACACAGCGCCTCCGCTTCTTCCAGGTAGTGCGTGGTGAGGATGATGGTGGTGCCCTGGGCATTGATCTTGCGCAGGAAGTCCCACATCGAACGGCGCATCTCGATATCGACCCCGGCGGTGGGTTCGTCGAGGATCAGCAGTTTGGGCTCGTGCACCAGGGCACGGGCGATCATCAGGCGGCGTTTCATCCCACCGGACAGCATCCGGGAGGGCACATCGCGCTTGTCCCAGAGGCCCAGGGCCTTCAGGTACTTCTCTGCGCGCTCGGCCGCCAGCTCCCGCGGCAGGCCGTAATAGCCGGCCTGGTTGATGACGATGTCCAGCGCTTTCTCGAACTGGTTGAAGTTGAACTCCTGGGGGACGATGCCGATATACTTCTTGGCGGCGGCGAAGTCCCGGTCGATATCCGCATCGAACACCGACACCTTGCCCGCCGTTTTCGCCACCAGCGAACAGATAATGCCGATCGTGGTCGATTTCCCCGCCCCGTTGGGTCCCAGCATGGCGAAAAAGTCGCCCTGCTGCACCTCGAGGCTGATGCCCTTGAGGGCCTCGAAGCCATCGCCGTAGACCTTGCGGAGGTTTTCAATCGTGAGTGCTGGTATCATGGATTCCCGAACTGGACGCGCTGAACAAAGCGCGCCATTGTACCCGCATTCTCCCTGCTAAACGACTCTGGCCATGAACGACGAACAATACCTGGTGCACTGCCGCGAACTGCTGGTCGACTTCGCCCGGGAGCTGTCCGCGCGCACCGCCGCCCTGCCCCCGGACGACACCTTGCGCCTGCTGGCGGGGGAGTTCGAGCGCCTGGCCACAGACAGTGGCGCGGGCCTGTACACCGACGCGGCGACGCTGGTGGACCGCCTGTTCACCACCTACCCCGATTTTGCTCCCACCTTTCCCAGGGAGCTGCTGTGGTTTTTCGGCGGCGACTGCCTGCACTTCATGCCTGACGATGAGATCGCCCTGTTCCAGCAGCTGGACGAGCAGCGCAGCCAGGCGGCCGCGGGGGGCAATATCCTGGACCTGGCTGCCGCCAGAGCTAAGCTGCTGAACTTGCAGTAGATTGTGCGCCAAATTTGCGGGCCGGGGGACTTGACGTGAATCGGCTCTCTACCTACAATGCGCGCCTCTTGATCGAGACCAATGCGTCCCCTTCGTCTAGTGGCCTAGGACCCTGCCCTTTCACGGCAGTAACAGGGGTTCGAACCCCCTAGGGGACGCCACTCATCAAGCAGCGCCACGGCGGTGGATACACGCAACGACATGCGGGAATAGCTCAGTTGGTAGAGCGCAACCTTGCCAGGGTTGCAGGGGGGGCGCCCAGCCTCGCCGGTTCCGGCGACCACGGCGGGGGATAAGCGCAGAGAGACGCGGGAATAGCTCAGTTTGTAGAGCGCAACCTGGCCAAGGTT
>JAZBNW010000046.1:0-19418 GCA_036350855.1 Halieaceae bacterium | reverse complement strand
TATGGTGATCCAGGCGGTCCCCTCGCAACGATAGATAGTGAACCCCGCCAGGCCCGGAAGGGAGCAACGGTAATTATCGACTCGTGTGCCGGGGTGTGGCTGTCTGGGTCGCCTCCAATTACTAATATTTCTCTTATAAACAACACGTTAGCTGCTAGAACAAGGCGGCCGGACCCGAACAGGGTGAAAGTTGTACTGGGGGGCCTGGCCTTGGCCTGCGTACACGTCGGTTCCGCTCAACCAGATCAGTCGAGGGTTATACCCTGGTCATCTGCGCGCAGTAGATCCGGTCGTGGCCTATGCATAGGGGGTCTGTAGAAATATGAGAATCTTCGTGAGTCCGTTGTGCTTCTTAATCGCCTTCGCTGCGGCACTTGCCGCTGCCAGCCCCGCGCCGGCCGATAATTCACAGCCGGGTTCGCGGCCGCGGATCGGGCTGGTGCTGGGCGGGGGCGGTGCCAAGGGTGCGGCGCATATCGGCGTCCTGCGGGTGCTCGAGGAAATGAACATTCCAATCGACTGCGTGGCCGGTACCAGCATGGGGGCGCTGGTGGGCGCGACATTTGCGGCCGGGGTTGCGCCGGAGGTAATCGAATCACAGGTGCTGGCAGTCGACTGGGCTGTCACGGTCGGCACTGCCGGGGACCGTGACAAGATGTCGATACGCAGGAAACTGGAAAGCCAACCCTACACCAACAGCCTCGACCTCGGATACACGAACGGCGCCCTGCGCGGAGCCGGCGGATTCCTCAATACCCAGGATATCGACGATCTGCTCAGGACACTCGTGGCCGGTGCGCGCAATGTGCAGGACTTCAATGCCCTGCCCATTCCCTTCAGAGCAGTGGCGACGGACATGGTCTCGGGATCGATGGTCGTCCTGCGCGACGGCGACCTGTCGGTGGCCATGCGCGCGAGCATGGCGGTGCCCGGCGCGTTCACGCCCGTGGTGCGCGACGGGCAGGTACTGGCCGATGGCGGCCAGATGCGCAACGTCCCGGTGGACATAGCCCGGGAACTGTGTGGCGATGTGATCATAGCCGTGTCACTGGAGACCCCGCCACCCACTGCCGAGGATCTGAGTTCGTCGCTGGCCCTGGCGGCCCGCTCCCTCGACGTGATGATCGATGCGAACTCCCGGGCCCAGCTGGCCACACTCACCGACCGGGATGTGAGTATCGTCGTGCCGATGGGCGACATCGGCTCGGGCAGTTTCGAGCGCGTGCCGGATGCGATCCCCCTGGGCAGGGCGGCGGCCCTGGCAAAATCCACCGAGCTGGCGCGCTACTCGGTTACCCCCGAGGAATACCGGACCTGGCGGGCACGCGTGTCCCGCGACTACAGGGAACCCCAGCGGGTTGCCGACGTGAGCGTGGTCGGCCTCGATCGCGTCGATCCCGAGTACGTACAGGAGGCCATCGTCGCCACCAGACCGGATGCAGAGGTGACACCGGTTGATATCGCATCCGACGCAGCGCGCATCTACGCCCTCGGCGCTTTTCAGGAGGTCCGGTACCGGGTGGTGGATACCCCCGACCGACCGCGAGTCGAATTCATTCCGGTCGAAAAATCCTGGGGACCGAACTTCGTGGACCTGGACCTGGGTCTTGGTTGGGGCAGCGAGGGCGATCAAAGCTTCATCCTGCGGGCGGAGCATCGCCGCGCGTGGATCACCTCCCTGGGCGGTGAGTGGCACAACGTGGTGCAGATAGGAACGGACGCCGAGTTCGGGACCGCACTGTACCTGCCACTGGAAGTGCGCCAGCGCTATTTTGTCGAGCCGTTCCTGCGGTACAACCGCTATTACGAGGACATTTTTTTCGACGGCGACCGGGTGGCGGAGTACGATTTCGAGGAGGCTTATGGCCAGGTCGATCTCGGCTTGAATCTCGGCAAGCGGGCAGAGCTGCGGGCCGGGATACGCCAGAGCTGGAACGAGGCCACGCTGGAAACCGGGCCGCGCGAACTGTTCCCGGAGCGGGGCAGCGTCCACGAATCGGACCTCGTCCTGCAGGCCAGATACGATACGCGGGACACGGTGGGGCTGCCGGAACGAGGCGAACTCTTCGTGGCCAATTACCTTTCATCCGAGTCCTGGCTGGGGGGCGACGAGTCCTATGGCATGGCCGAGGGCCTGGCGCTGGTTGTTCTGCCGTTGCGCGGCGATACGCTGAACCTTTTCGCCGGCGGCGGTATCGATGCCAGCGGCGAACTGCCGACCTATCGGCGCTATCGCATCGGCGGAATCATGAGCTTTCCCGGCCTGCAACGGCAGCAGGTCCGCGGCGACAATTACTGGCTGGTCGGTAGCAATTACAACTGGCGGCTGGCGGACATCCAGCAATTGTTCAACCAGGCCCTTTACGCCGGGCTGCGTCTCACCTCAGGACACGTCGGTGGTCGCATCGACGAGGACAATGAAGACCTGCTGACCGGCCTCGCGGTTACGCTGTCGGGGCGCACGCCAATCGGGCCGTTCCTGGTGTCCCTGGGAGGAGTGGACAATAATTCCTGGGCGCTGCAGCTGGCGATCGGGCGCCCGATTCGCGAGGGGTCCATTTTCGACGAGATCTGGTAGCCGGTCATGCGGCCAACCCGGTGTGATCAGGACCCCGTAAATCCCGTCGTTTTCGCAAGGCGGCCTGACTCAAACAAAGGAGTCCCGGGGAAAACCGGGGGCGATTCAAAGGCGCCATTGGTGGTTCGAAACCGCGAATGGGCTGTACAGTAAGTACTGATTTGGGCGCGTTAAGGAGGTCGATGTGTCAGAAATTCCAGCAGCTCACCCCCTGAGCCAGGTGATTTATGAGGGTGTGCTGGAGAAACCTCCCTGGAAATCCATGCTGAAATATCTCGAGGACTATATGCAGGTGGCCAGCGCCACACTGGTGTTGCGCCGGCCTCGCTTGTCCGATCCGGGGCTTACGGTGTATCTGTACTCAGACGCTGATGCGGGCGCTTTAGAGCATTTTCGCACCAGAGGACACCTCGATTCACCGTTTGCCGAGTTGCCGGAGAGAAAGGTTTTTACCCTCAATGACCGCGTGACTCGTTCCGAGCTCAAAGCACTCGATTTCTATGAATACCTGAACGCCTATAAGGTGTCGGATCTGATTGGTTTCGACGTCTATGACAAGCAAAGCCATATACGGCTGAGATTGCGGCTGGTCCGAATCGGTGATGCGCCGGCATTTTCCCAAAATGACCGAGAGCGCCTGGAGAGCATCGTTCCTTTGATGAATAATGCTCTGAAACTCTACAGTTTGTATACGCACAACAGCTTTGTTGAAGAGTTTTACGAGGAGCTTCTCGGGTCGATGGATATCGCGTCTGTTATCGTCAACGCAAAGCTGGAAGTGCTTTCTGCCAATCAACAGGCAAAACGGATTCTTACCGCCCGGGATGGTATGTTCTTGCGGCGCGATTCGCTTCGTTGCAGCCTGAGCTCCGACCAGAAGAAGTTGGAGGACGCATGTCATGGTCTGTTGGCAATAGCCCGGGGCGATCAGCAGGCCCGGCATACCTCCAGGATTTCAATTGATCGTACGAACTCGGATACGAAGTGGGATGTGCATATCCGAACCCTGGCACCGCAAAATGTGGTATTCGATGAAGGCGGGCCGGAACTGGTGTTGCTTTTACAGGGACCGGTGCGCGATTGCGCACCCAGTGAGTCACGCCTGATTGAAGTGTTCGGGGTTACTCCGGCAGAAGCAAAACTGATCGCACACCTCGTGGACGGTCTGACACTGACCGCAGCGGCGGCTGCCCTGGGGGTATCCCGAAATACTGCAAGGACCCAGCTTTCGTCTATCTTTGCCAAAACGGGAGTCAATCGCCAGAACCAACTCGTCAAGTTGGTTTCGGAGGCATTCGCCAAACATTGGCAGTGAGCTGATGCCGGGACGCGAGCAGCCCCTGTCAGGTTGCATCGGGTGTGCTGGCCGTCGCGCGAACAGGCTCCGCAAGGCTCCTGAGTCATCAGCAGGGCGGAGCTCTCTAGCTTTAGTACAAGTGTACGATGCTCGCCTGACAAAGCCGCTGGTAGTATCTCTCCTGAAGCTATCCCTCAGGCATCTGTAAGGTCTGGAGTGGACATATCGTTTGGAACTCTTCAGTTCGTGTGGACCATATGACGACTTACGCAACACTTGAAGATATTGAAAACTGCATGAATAACGGCTGGACCGATGGTCTTCCGGTCATTCCGCCATACGGCAGTCTTGTCGATGTGATGCTGGACGCCATGGGCTGGCAGGCGCAGGATATCGTTGGGGAGATACCAGGCCAGAATATCATCGTGCGGGCGGAAAAGGCTGCCGCAACGGCGGTTATGGCCGGTTGTAAAAGCGAGTATGGCGCGTTGCTTCGGGCCCTGACCGAGGGGCTTCTGGATCCCCTTCTCAATCTCAGCGGGGCCGAAGTGACCACGGGTGGCGCAGCTATTCTTGTTATCGTCAGCGGCCCGGTAGTTGAGCAACTCGGCTTTGAACATGCGGCGAACGCACTGGGCGCAAATTGCAGGGCCAACGCCACCGTTGGCCGCTTCGCGCAGATGATGCGTTACTTCTGCGGTCGGGGAGGCGGCGTTTTGCAATCCCACGGCACTGTAGGACACCCCGGGCGTCTCAGTTTTTGCATCGCCGAACACCCGCAAACGGAATGGGGACCCTATCACACCCAGTATGGCGTGCCGGCGGGTGCTTCTGCTGTCTCCCTGATGTCCACCGAAGGCCCCAATTCATGCAATAACCACTACGGTAATACCGGCGCGCAGATCCTGGACACCATTGGCGATTGTCTATGCCACTATGGCCAGACCGCCTGGTACTACAGATCTGGCGGATTCGTGGTTGTGATCCCGCCTGACCACATGGCCCTGGTGGCCAGGGACTTCAGCCGCGAACAGGCCGTGGAGTACATTTATAAAAACGCGAGACGGCAGACCGATCAGCTTGCCGAGGTGGGCCGTATTGCCAGGACCCCGATTCCATTCGCTGAAGTCGAGCCGGGTGCCTTGCGTTCGCCATTGAAAAGCCGCGAACAATTGACATTCATAGAATGCGGGGGTGCTGGCGGCCGGTTTTCTGCGGTAATCCCGCGCTGGGTCGGCAGTACGAATGCTGTCTGCAAACAAATAGGGTAAACGGTGAGAAAAGGAGATTGTAATGACAGGAACATCCGATAAGGCGCCGGGGAGCGGCGGCAACAATCCGCCGGCCAGGCAGTTGACCAGTTGCGGCGATGTCAGCTGCGAGTTGCTGGTCGACCCCATTCCCAGGCCAACGCCCAATCCAATAAAAGTTACCATCAAGCCCAGTGTGCCGAGAGTAACGTTTTTGGATCACCACAAACCAAACTCCAGGAAGATTATGGAATTTGCGCAAGGAATATTGCGCGACCGGGGAGTAGAGGTCAGAGATGACATTCTCATAAAGGAGGACGCGAGCGTCCGAATGCCAGAAACCATGCTGCAATCGCTCTCCGGGGAGGGAGGGCTGGTTCTCTGCGGCATATCGGATTGAGGCAGTTGTTCGTCGGGCAGTTCGCTTGACTCACTGGCTTTACAGCGAATCGGTGTCGCCGGCTTCGCGATATTGACGCAACCTTTCGGCGATCAACTGGATCGGTGCATGACCTATCAGCCTTCTGATAGACCATTGCCTGCGATTGTCGTCGATCATCCCACGCAAATGGTAGAAGACGATGTGTTGTATCGTCGCGCTGAGCAGATTGCCGATGCAGTCCAGCGCTTATTCAATGATGAAGCACCGGAGAATCCACCGTCATGAACAATGTGTTATCGATACTCGGTACCGGGGTCTATCTCCCCCCTGCGCGGCCAGTGCGAGACCTGGTGTTAGAGGCAGGTGCGGACCCCGGCGCTTACCAGGGTTGGGACAACTGTTGTCACGCCCTGGATGATGATCACCCGAGCACAATGGGTACTGCAGCCTTACACAAGGCCTTGGAAGATGCAGGTGTCGACGCCGCCGAACTCAAGCTGGTACTGTTTGCGGGCATGTCTCGCGATTACCTGCCTTCGTGGTCGGTGGCGACTGAAATCATGAAGGCCTGCGGAGCGGGGGGCCACTGTATGGGCCTGGATATGACTGCGGGCTGTCTGGGCGCACTTTCCGCGTTGGATATGGCGCAGGGTTGGCTGGCGGCGCACGGGGGTGGCGTTGCGGCGATCGTTGCCGCCGAGCGCTGGACCTACACCATCGATTACACCTCGATAGAAAATCTCGGGCTATGGGGGCATAGTGACGGCGCTGCGGCAACCGTCGTCAGTTACGCTACTCCCCATGACACAAAAGCCCTTTTTTGCGGTGCTGAGTTTGTCACCCAGAGTGACCTCAATGGCACAGTACTCATTGAGTACGGTGGTACGCGTCATCCTGTCGCACCAGCTGGCGTAAAGCCCTTTGAGCGCAAGCTGATGGGGCTAAGCCGGAATGATTTGCGGCAGCGGTACTCCGATGGCTACGCCAATAGCCTGCAAGCCCTCAAGGCGCGGTTTGATTGTAAGCCTGAGCGGGTGATCATCAACCAGACCGCCAATCTGTTTTTACATTTGATAGCGTCGGTCATTGAGATACCCGTAGAGAATTTCCTTGTAACCGGTCACGAGACAGGGCATGTCGGTTCTGCGGATATTCTGATCGGATTGGACCGGCTGCTGCAATCCAATGGTCTGGATGAACCCTACCTGGTAGCGGGCAGTACGCCCTATGCATTCGGCTCGGGTTTAATAATGCCGGTGTAGGATTCCCGGTCTGACTGGCCCCGCGATACCCAGGGCCGACGAGGTTTGCGGCGGCACAGCTCAGCGGCGGGCTGATCTGCGCTGTAAGAAGTGGCGGAAGAGGCAGGAGTCGAACCTACCAGGCACGTTACTGCGCGCCTCACTGGTTTTGAAGACCAGGTATCCCACCGGGGATATCGCTCTTCCGTTATAGCTGACATTGTGTTCGGTTTCGCCGACCCGGTTTTGCGGCATTCAGGTCTGCAATCAGGCGCAGGTTTCCGGTTCTTTTCGTATAGCCAATCCGGTCAAAAAACTCCAGTATCTCAATGGTCAGATTTCTACCCAGGCCGAATAGCTGCTTTGCCTCGATGACAGAAATTCCCCCCGAGGAATCCGTGTACTGCTTTAGCAGCCTGGCGAGTTCGTTGATCGTGGCCGGCAGCGCCAGTCGTTTTTCGCCGATCTCAAAGAGATCTCCCGACTTTATTGCCGGGCGGGTCAGGGTTTCCAGTTGCCTGGGATCAAAACCCGTATCCTGCTGAATTTCCGAGCGCAGGGGAATATTCAAGCCCCTTGCCTTTATCCGCGTCTCGAGTTGCTGCCACTGCCGTTGCACCAGCGGAGACAGGGTGGGTTTGTGCCCGGCAGCCCGGATCAATTGGTCCTGGTAAAGCACCTGGCCCGCGCGAAGACGATCCTCCAGCACCTCCCTGAACAGGCGCTCAGGGACCTCGCGATGTACCAGCGCTCGCAACGAATCGGGCCGTATGCCGGGCTCCATGGGGCGTGCGCTATGCCACTGGGCCAACTGCTGGTCCAGGCAGCTAACATAGCGTTGCCACAACTCATTGGATACGACGAGCTCGTCCTTGTCGGTACTTATCCTTACGAGGTTGTTCGCAGTAAACGGGGCAGGGGCCAGTAAGCCGTCGATCTCTTCCTGCGACAGGTTCCAGATGCGTTTACACTGGCGCAGGCTGACAATATCGCCGTTGTTGAAAAGCAGTTGATCGAGCACTGCTCCCGGCTGCCCCATTTCCAGCGCGTCGAGCTGTTTGAGACGATTCCAGCGCGATTTTCCCCACTGGGGAGCCTCCGGATCGATTACGATGCCGCCTCCCAGGGTTGTGCTTTCATTGTCATCCCGCAGGACAAAGCGGTCGCCCGCGAAAGCGAGTACGCCGCTGTCCAGAATCAATTGAACACGGAGACCGGAAGTACTGTTTTCGTCGCAATCGAGAAAATAGGTTCGGGCACCGATGCGCCGGGTACCAATGTGGAGTTTTACTCTGCCGAGGTGTTTCAGACACCGTTTTGATCCTGTAACCGCCCAGCACCGTGTATCCAGGCGAAGGCCGGGCAAGGCTGTGGGATGTGCGCACAAAAAATCTCCCCTGTGGACCTGCTCTACAGAGACCTTGCCGGCGAGATTCAGTGCACAGCGTTGTCCGGCGTGACCCGCGGTGGCGGGTTTTCCCTGGGTATGAATTTCTCGCACCCGCACCTTCATGTCTCGTGTATTGCTGCCAACCGATGTGTGCAGTCGCAACTCATCGCCGGCGTTGATTGAACCCGACAGGCAGGTACCGGTGACCACCACTCCGGCACCCTTCCTGATGAATACACGGTCGATATACATGCGAAACTGCCCTTGCGTCGCGCGTTGTGGGCAGCCCCGCAATTGATTGTCGAGAATCGACTGAAGCTGATCCAGGCCCTTACCGGTGCGGTTGGAAATCTCGCACAGGGGTGAATCCGGGATGAGGGCACCGGTCTGCTTCACGACCTGATCCAGTCGAGCCCTGTCGACGAGGTCGCTTTTCGTTATGACGCCCGCGAATCGCTCTACACCCAGCAGGCGCAGAAGTTGCAGGTGTTCGAATGTCTGCGGCATCGGCCCGTCGTCTGCCGCCACTACCAGCATGCCGAGGTCGATACCACTGATTCCGGATATCATGGTGTTGATGAAACGTTGGTGGCCAGGTACGTCAATAAAGCCAATCGACTCGTGTGCCCCAAGCTCCGCAAAAGCGTAGCCGAGTTCTATGCTGAGTCCCCGCTGTTGCTCTTCCGCCAGCCGGTCTGTGTTTGTCCCGGTCAGGTGCTGTACCAGGCTGGTTTTGCCGTGGTCCACATGACCTGCTGTTGCGACTAGCATGACAGCGCATCCCTGAGTTGGGGAAGCTGTTGCAGGAAAAGCGACTCACAGTCCAGGCAACGCAGGTCCAGCAACAAGCTGCCGTCGTGGATCCGGCCAATGACAGGGCGTGGCAGCCTGCGCAGTTCCCTTGCCAGGCGCCTCAGGTCACTGTCCCGCCCTGCGGTGGATTCGATGGCAATGGCGAAGCTGGGAATGGTTTCAACCGGAAGGGCCCCGCTGCCAATCTGACTGAGGCAGGGGGTTGTCGCTGCCCGGAACGTTTGCGGCAGGTGGCTGGCGAGTTGATCGCAAAGCCGCACCGCTTGCGCTTCGATCTGTGCTGCCGGGCGCGTCAGCTGCCGCAGGGTCGGCAGGGTTTCCGCAAGTCTGTCCGGGTGCCGGTAAAGCTTGAGCACTTCGGCCAATGCGGCCAGTATCATGCTGTCCACGCGGAACGCGCGCTTCAGCGGATTCCTGCAGATGCGCTCAACCAGCGATTTGCTGCCGGCAATAATGCCGCACTGTGGTCCGCCGAGCAATTTGTCACCACTGAATGTAATCAGGTCTATACCGTTGGCAATGTAATCCGAGGCTTTCGGCTCCCCCGGCAGGCCGAAGGCGGTGAAGTCGACCAGGCAACCGCTACCGAGATCCACCATGCAGGGCAAGCCGTGCTCATGCGCCAGTTCAGCGAGGGTTCTCTCGTCCACCGACCGGGTGAAACCCTCCAGTCGGTAGTTGCTGGTGTGAACCTTCATCAACAAGGCGGTTTGGCTGGTGATTGCCGAGCGGTAGTCCTTCAGGTGCGTGCGATTGGTTGACCCCACTTCTACCAGGGTGCAACCTGAGGATTCCATTACTTCCGGCACGCGAAAGGATCCGCCTATCTCGACCAGTTCGCCGCGTGAGACAGGCACTTCAAGGCCCCTGGCTAGTGTACTCAGCGCCAGTACGACGGCCGCCGCATTGTTGTTGACCACAGTGGCGGCTTCGCTGCCGGTGAGTTCGCAGATCAGTGACTCGACATGGCTGTCGCGGTCGCCCCGTTTTCCCGTCTCCAGATCATACTCAAGGTTGTTGGGAAACATCGCGGCCTGGCAAGCCGCTTCAGCGGCGGCAGCCGGGAGGCAGGCCCGGCCCAGATTGGTATGCAGGACGACGCCCGACAGATTGATGACGGGCCGGATACCGCGCGCCTCACTGGCGGACAGCCGGGTGTTTACTGCAGAGTGAACTGCACAGATGCTCCATTCGGATCGCTGTTCCGCGTTGGCGCTCTCGCGGATTTGGTGCAATTGCCCGCGGATTGCCTCGCTTACCATCTGGTGCCCCCAGCGCAAGACCAGATCCTGCGATGCCTGCAGTACCCGGTCAACTGATGGTAATTCGCTTCTGATGTCCCGCTCGCCAGTCATTGCGTATACCTTCTACTGCCAGGCCGCAGCCGTATCAGGGAGGGCGTCGGCCATTGTGTGTCCACCAGGATCATTCCTGCCCGGCAAAACCAATGCCTCAGTACCAGGGGCGAGGCATGACAGGCGGCCGATCGGGCCGGGCACTTCTTTGTCTGAGGCTTCTCGCATGACCAGGTTCCAATGAACAAGGAGGGAACGATACGGATTCTGCTGTCGTTAAATTATAGGGGACAGGCAGCGCGAACATATCGTACAGGTGTACTAAGCACGGTGTGGGGCCGGCCACTATAATCCTCGTCCGGAGGTGGTTTACAGCCTGCGAAATCGCGATTGCGCGATGGTATGGTCTTCTCGGGGTAAAGTAATGTTTTATGGTTGGCGTATCGTCGGTGGCAGTTTTCTCTCGCAGGCCTTTGTAGTCGGCTTCTTTACCTATGCTGTCAGCCTCCTCACGCAGCCGGTGCGAGAGACTTTCGATGTCAGCGTCGAAATGGTGATGTATAGCCTGACCTTCGGTACCTTCATTGGTCTTTTCACCATGCCCCTGGCCGGAATCCTGCTCGACAGGCTGCCTGTGCGAAGACTTTTCGCCGCGGGCATTGTGGCCTTTGCCCTCGGCCTGTGGCTGCTGGGCCAAACCACCACGATCCTTCAATATATTGTGATCTTCGGCGTGACCATGGCCCTGGTCAACGCATTGGCAGGCGCCATGATTTCCTCGGCTGTGGTGTCCAGGTGGTTTACCGAAAACAGGGGCAAGGCCCTCGGGGTCGCCGCAACGGGCACATCGGTGGGCGGCGTCCTTATCCCCGGTTTGATCACATTCTGGCTGCCGGATTATGGCTGGCGCGGTAGCCTTGAGAACCTCGCAATAATACTCCTGCTTCTCGTACTGCCGGTAGTGCTCTGGACGATTCGCAGCTGGCCCTCGGACGTCGGAATAGAGCAGCCGCTGGAAGGGGAGGGGAACCGTTCCGGCGCATCCCCGACCCGGCTTGGGCTTGGAGATATCCTGCGCAACCCAAATTTCTGGTGGCTGAGTACCTCTCTCGGGCTGCTTTTCAGCACCTATACTGCGATCCTCTCAAACATGACACCTTACGCCACACAACTTGGACAGGGTGAAGAGTCAGCTTCCGCGCTTATCATGGTAGTTGCAGTCAGCGGCCTTCTCGGCAAGTTGATGTTTGGAGTGGCCGCGGACATGCTCAATCACAAACTGGCACTCTGGGCAGCGCAGTTGTTCCTGGCCGCTGCTTATGCCGTACTTGCACTTGAGCCGTCATTCCCCCTGGTCGTGCTGGCCTGTGTCTCCATGGGGCTGGCGGCGGGCGGAATGTTACCGGTCTGGGGCGCCTTGACGGCGGATATTTTCGGCCTGCAAAGCTATGGTCGTGCCTTCGGGCTGATGGGGCCAATCATAACGCTGTTTGTCATGCTGGGATTTCCCCTGGCCGGTAGACTGTACGATGTCACCGGCAGCTTCAGCCTGTGTCTCTGGATATTTTCCGTGCTGATAGCAGTTGCCGCCACCCTGCTTGTTCCTCTTCGTCTACGACGGGAGTCGTGACCACGTGTTTCCTGCCACACGCGGTTCGTGGCATGCGGTTTCCCGGGTTCTTCCCAGGCAGCCGGGGCGTCGCCAGGGACCCCCGGAAAACATGCGGGCGTATTTCCACGGCTAGCCGGTGGCGATATCGGGCGTGGCGGCCGACTTTTTCCGGTAGTGCTCCACACGCTCACTGATAAATTCCGCCTGGGGGCGCAATTGTTGCGCCAGCAGCATGAGCCACAGTGCCATGTCGGCAGAGACGGGCTCCATCTGCAGCGCGGCGTACTTGAAATAGTCGGCACCCACCTTCTGCAGGATTAACTCGGTGGGTGGATCCTGCGACACATCGACTTTTTGCGCGATGAACTCGAGCACGGCCGAGGTGTCGGGTGCGGACCCCCGCAGCCGGGTCGCCTCATCGCGCAGGAAACCTTTTGCCACTTCCCGGAATTCGGGCTTGTCCAGTAAATTGATGGCCGATTGCAGTGCCAGCAGTGTTTCCCCTTGCCACAGCACAGGGGTGCTCCGCGGTGGCACGGGGGGGAAAGTGAATTTCAGCTCACGCTCCAGCGCTGCACCCTCCGCGCGAAGCGATTCCGACAGTGGCGATTGCGCGATGCCTTCGATCTGGAATGGCTGCCCCGGCAATGTATAGAGCGCGTTCATATCGCTGAAATGCCGCCTGACACCGTGATCAGAGGCCTTGCCTGCCGGGTATGCGCGATTGATGGCCTCCATGAGTCGGTAGGATTCCATGGAGGTTCGCACATTGGTGCTGACGAACTCTAGCCGGGCAACGTCAGCCTGCGGCAGCCCCAGGCGGCAGAAGAAGCCACCCACCAGGCCCAGGGGATGTTCCCGGGCTTCGTGGTAGTTCACCACCTGCAGGATGTCGGCAAAACCGTGTTGCAGTGCCTTGAATCTTTGGGTGACGACGCCGACCAGGGATTCCGGCTCCACCAGATTGCCACCGCGGCAACGCTGCTGCAGGATGCTTTCCACCGAGCTTTCCGGGCTCCGGATCATGGCCATCACCTGCAGGCTGTCGGTAAATTTCTCCAGGTGACGGCGCAGCGCCGCCATGTCATTCCCGGAAAATTCGCAGATCATTTCGGCGGATAACAGCAGCGTGTCACCGCCCGGGTTTTCCAGTACCTGCTGCAACTGTTGCGAAAAGACAGCGCTTACCTCGTCGGTGGCACCTTCCAGCATGAGTCGCTGTGGCATGCCGTATTTCCCGGCTTTGGTACCAAACACGCCGATCAGGGGTTCCGAATGATTGGAAAAGTGCTTGTCGCGATATTTGAAACCGGGATAGACGATGCCGTGTTCATGCAGCCAGTCCCGATACTTGTGGCAGTTGTTCTGGATGCTGCTTGTTCCCGTCTTGTGCAAGCCGGCGTGCAGGATAATCTGTTTAAAGCGTTTTTCGGTCACGAACTGGAGGTCCACTGGCAGGAAAATGGTGAGTGTCGGGTGACAGTGTACCCTGCCGGGGGAGCGGGCGGTAAGTGATGCGGCCGTGCCTGCCCCGACCCTCGCCGCGTGGCCTGGCGCCAGCGGCCCCCGCAGTGTCGTGGTGCAGGGCGTTAACGCAACTCAGGGATTACGAAAACTGTGATCAATAATAAATATATAACAGTAGGATATGAGCCTATATTAATGTAATACATTAATTTACAGGCGAATTCTGACGCGGGTGAGCGCACAGCGGGCGGGTCTTCCGAAGCGCTCCGCTGCCCCCCTTAATGGCGTCGCGCGAGCCGGGTTGTAGGGCGGGTCCTCCGGCAGTGGCGGCAGCTCGCCGCCATTCGTTTTGAGTCACCCCGCGGCTGGTGTATCCTAGCGCTCTTTTCCCGATCCAAGGCAATCTCCTGCATGTCCTACCAGGTACTCGCGCGCAAGTGGCGACCCAAGACCTTTCGAGAAATGGTCGGCCAGGAGCATGTGCTGCAGGCCCTGGTCAACGCCCTCGACCACGATCGGCTGCACCATGCCTACCTGTTTACCGGTACCCGCGGCGTGGGCAAGACCACAATCGCCCGTATCCTGGCCAAGTGCCTGAATTGCGAGACCGGTGTCAGTTCCGAACCCTGCGGCCAGTGTTCCTCCTGCCTCGAAATCGCCGAGGGGCGCAGTGTCGACCTGCTGGAGGTGGATGCGGCCTCGCGCACCAAGGTGGAGGATACCCGTGAGCTGCTGGAAAATGTCCAGTACGCGCCCACCCGCTCGCGCTACAAGGTGTACCTCATCGACGAGGTCCACATGCTGTCCAGCCACAGTTTCAATGCGCTGCTGAAGACCCTGGAAGAGCCGCCGCCCCATGTCAAGTTCCTGCTGGCCACCACAGACCCGCAGAAACTGCCGGTGACCATTCTCTCGCGCTGCCTGCAGTTTAACCTCAAGAATATGCCCCCCGAGCAGATCGTCGGCCACCTGCGCAATGTGCTCGGCCAGGAGATGATCGCGTTTGACGAGCCCTCCCTGTGGCTGCTCGCTCGCTCGGCCTCCGGCAGCATGCGCGACGCCCTCAGTCTTACCGATCAGGCCATTTCCTTCGGATCGGGCAAGCTCACCGAGGACGAGGTGCGCAGCATGCTGGGCAGTGTCGACCTGAGTTTTATCTACCAGTTACTGGAGGCGCTGGTGGCGAATGACGCAGCGGGGCTGCTGGCCATCGTTGCCCACATGGCCGAGCACGCGCCGGATTTTGAAAGCAGCCTGGACGAGCTCATTTCCATGCTGCACCGGGTCGCGGTAGCCCAGGTGGTGCCGGATGCCATCGACAACAGCTGGGGAGACGCCGAGAGGGTGGCGCAACTCGCCGGTAGTATGACAGCCGAGGATACCCAGCTGTTTTACCAGATGGCCCTGAACGGCAAGCGCGATATCACCCTCGCCACGGATCCGCGCAGTGGCTTCGAAATGATCCTGTTGCGGATGGTCGCCTTTCGGCCCGCAGCGGTGATCGATGAAAGCCTGACCCCCGGCGACCTTGCAGCCGCCGCACCCGCCGTCAAGGACACTGTCGCGCGGGAGGTCGACGAAACCGTAAAAAAGCCCGTTAGGGCGCCCGAGGCGGCGCCCGCGGCAGGCGCCGAGCCACCCGGCAAGCCGCCGGATGAGAAGCCACCCGAGAAAACCCCGGAACCGCAAAGCGCGGCTGCACCGGTGCGCCCGGCCGCCGCGGGGCAGGGCGACGCGGATACCCGGCAGAGAATTGTCCCCGGCGAATTGCGCCCCGACCAGTGGCACAGCCTGCTGGAGCAGTTGGGCCTGGGCGGAATTGTGTATACCATAGCCCTCAACAGTGAATTGCGCAGCTGCAGCGGAAATGCCCTGGAATTTGTCCTCGACCAGGCCAATGCCGCGCTGTTCAACAAGGGCCACGTGGAGCAGATTCGCCTGGCTCTGGAGAAATACTTCGGCCATGCAATGCGTGTCACCATAGAGCCGGGTGAAACCGCGGCCGAGACACCCGCCCGACGCCAGGCGCGGTTGCAGCAGGAACGGCAACAGGCGGCGGTCGCCTCGATCGAGGCCGATCCCCTGTTGCAGAAACTCATTGCCCGCTTTGACGGCGAGCTGGATCGCGCATCCATCACCCCGGTGGATCCCTGACGGGGTTCGGTGGGTCGCCGTGAATTCGCTGGTGGTAAATAGTCTCGCCGAGAACAGTGAGGGAGAGAAAATGAAGGGAAATATTTCAGACCTGATGCAGCAGGCCCAGAAAATGCAGGCCGATATGCAGAAAAAACAGGAGGAACTCGCCAATGCCGAGGTGCAGGGCGAGTCCGGCGCCGGTCTGGTGAAGGTGATCATGACGGGGCGCCACGACATCAAGCGGGTTGCGATCGACGATGCGGTTCTCAAGGAGGACAAGGAAGTGCTGGAGGATCTGCTGGCAGCCGCAGTGAACGATGCGGTGCGCAAGGTGGAGGCACACAACCGCGAAGCCATGGCGGGCCTCGCCGCCGGTCTGAACCTCCCCGGCGGCTTCAAGCTGCCCTTCTGAGAAAGTAACCCCAGCCATGAAGTTCAGTCCGGCCCTGCGAAACCTGATGGACGCCTTGCGTTGCCTGCCCGGCGTTGGCCCCAAATCGGCCCAGCGTATGACCCTGCACCTGCTGGAGCGCGACCGGGAGGGTGCGACCGCGCTCGCACAAGCCCTGGTCGAGGCGGTCGAACGTGTGGACCACTGCAGCCGTTGTCGCAATTTTACCGAGCTGGAGGTCTGCGAAATATGCCAGGACCCGAAACGTGACGGCACCACCATCTGTGTGGTGGAGACCCCGGCGGACGTGCTGGCGATCGAGGAGAGTGGGGGCTTTAACGGTATTTACTTCGTATTGATGGGGCACCTGTCGCCCATCGATGGCATAGGGCCGGCTGAAATAGGCCTGGAAAAATTCCACCAGCGGATCGTCGAGGAGCCCATTGCGGAAGTGATCCTTGCCACCAATCCCACAGTCGAGGGGGAGGCCACCGCGTACTACCTGACCGATATGCTGCAGAGCGAAGGGGTGACCGTATCGAGGATCGCCCACGGGGTGCCCCTGGGTGGTGAGCTCGAATATGTCGACGGTTCGACCCTGGCGCACGCGCTGTCGGGCCGCCGGACGGTGGCCTAGCCTGTGGAGTGGCAACTGATCGAGTCGGATGCGGCGCTTGCAGCCGCCCTGTCCCGGGTGAGCGACAGCCGTATCGTGGCGGTGGATACCGAGTTCATGCGGCGCAATACCTTCTTTCCCCAGGTGGCGCTGGTACAGCTGTGCTTTGGTGAAACGGCCCTGCTGGTGGATCCCCTGGCAATCGAGGATACCTCGCCGCTGGCGGCGCTGCTGGTCGATCCACAGGTCACCAAGGTGTTGCATTCGGCCAGCGAGGACCTGGAAGTCTTCAGCCGCTGGCTGGACGTCCTGCCGGAACCGCTGTTCGATACCCAGCGCGCGGCGGCCCTGCTGGACCTGGGTTTTGGTATGGGCTACAGCGCCCTGGTCAAGCTGGTCTGCGATGTCGACCTGCCCAAGGGTGAGACCACCTCCGACTGGCTGAAACGCCCACTCAGCGCCTCCCAGTGTGAATACGCGGCCCAGGACGTGGCCTGGCTGCTGCCCCTGTGGCGGCATCTGGACGAGTTGTGCCTGCAGCAGGACAAGGAAGACTGGGTGCTGGCGGACGGCGCCGATGCGATTGCGGCCTACAGGAGTTCCGCCAACGACTCGCTGAAGCGTTTCAAAAATGCGTGGAAACTCAACCCGCGCCAGCTGGCGCGACTGCTGGCAGTCTGCGCCTGGCGGGAAGACACCGCCCGGCAGCGCGACAAACCCCGGGGCTGGATCATCGACGACCAGGCCTGTATGCAACTGGCGCTGGTCGATCCACACAGCCGCCAGGAACTGCAAAGCGAGGTGGGACTGGATGCGGCGGCCCTGCGTCGCAACGCGGATGCGCTGTTGCAGTTGCTGGAGGAGCAAAGGGCAATCCCCGATGGCGAGTTGCCGTCGCGCCTGCCCGGCCCCCTTGACGGCGCGCAGCGCAATCAGTTGAAGAAGCTCAAGGCGCAGGTGAGGGCGATAGCGGCGCAGCTGTCCACCGCCCCCGAGGCCCTGTTGCAGGCCCGGGATTACGAGCTGTTGATACGCGAGTCCCGCGGGGAAGCCATCGAAAGCCCCCGGCACTGGCAGGGGTGGCGTCTGGCAGCGGTCATCGGACCACTGCGGGCGACCCTGGCGGAGGCCGCGTGAACAAGCGATTTATCGAAATATTCCGGGGCTCGCGCAAGGCGGAGTCGTATCTCTACGTCGACAAGGCGAACGGGCTGGCGGACGTGCCCGATGTGCTCATGGCGCAGTTTGGCGAGCCCCGGTCGGTGATGACAATGATGCTCGATCCGGGGCGCAAACTCGCCCGGGCGAACGCCGCCGAAGTGCTGGCGAAAATCGAGCAGCAGGGCTATTACCTGCAAATGCCGCCGACCGCCGACGAGTTGCTGAACCGCGATGGCAACCGTGGCTGAGTGGTGGCAGGACACACCGCTGGCCGAGCTGGACCAGCAGCAGTGGGAAGCCCTGTGCGACGGCTGTGCCAAATGCTGCCTGCACAAGCTCGAGGACGAGGACGATGGCGAGGTGTTCTACACCCGGGTGCGCTGCCGTTACCTGGACGAAAAGACCTGCCGCTGCAGCGATTATCCCAACCGGTCGGTACTGGTGCCGAACTGCATCCAGCTGGAACCCGGGAACGTCCATGCACTCGACTGGTTGCCCAGTACCTGTGCCTACCGTCTGCGCGCCCGGGGAGAACAGCTGGCCGACTGGCACCCGCTGGTCAGCGGCAGCGCCGAGTCGGTGCACCGCGCCGGCATCTCGATCCGGGGTCGTTCCCTGTCCGATGAATTTGTCCACCCCGACGGTTACGAAGAGCATATCGTCCACTGGGTTGAATAGGAGTAAACCGTGTTAAGTGAGAGTTCCTACCTGACGGCGCTGTATGTCTATATTGGCGCCGCGCTGGCAGTCATGCTGCTGCTGGGCTGGTGGCTGCGTCGTGCGGGGGCCGGGATCGTATGCCTGGCGGTCCTGCTGAGCGGCGCCTTGCTCCTGACGCCGGCCTACCCGCGCGAAGGGGTGGCGACATTCGCCCCGGCACTCGTCGTGGCGGCGTTCCAGTGGGTCAACGAGGGCAGGGAAGGGGCGGCGCATGCCCTGAGGCCCCTGGCCGTCGCGTCCCTGGGCGCGGTCGTCCTGGCCCTGTTGCTGCGCCTCACCCTGTTTCGCGGCAGGCGCAGGACAGCGAAGGAGGACAAAGCGGCGGCTGCAGCCGCCGACTGAGGCCGGGCGCCCGCGGCTGCGGCTGCCTGCCCCCGGCCTTGCCTGGGGCTGGAGCAGTCGGTACCCTGTCGGGCTTTGATCAAATACAAGAGCGATGAACAGACTATGAAATTTGAAGGAACAGAACGGTATGTGGCCACGGACGACCTGCGAATGGCGGTCAATGCGGCGGTCACCCTGCAGCGCCCCCTGCTGATCAAGGGAGAGCCCGGCACGGGCAAGACAATGCTCGCCGAGGAAGTTGCCCTGGGGCTGGGCAAGCGACTGATCCAGTGGCATATCAAATCCACCACCAAGGCCCAGCAGGGGCTCTACGAGTACGACGCGGTGTCGCGCCTGCGCGACTCGCAGCTGGGCGGCGAGAAAGTCCACGACATCGCCAACTACATCAAGCGCGGGAAGCTTTGGGAGGCTTTTGACGCGGATGAGCAGGTGGTACTGCTGATAGATGAGGTGGACAAGGCCGACATCGAGTTCCCCAACGACCTGCTGGTGGAGCTCGATCGCATGGAGTTCTTTGTCTACGAGACCGGGCAGACGATCAAGGCTAAACACCGCCCCATCATCATCATCACCAGCAACAATGAAAAGGAACTGCCCGACGCTTTCCTGCGCCGCTGCTTCTTCCACTTCATCAACTTCCCGGACCGGGACACCATGCGCGACATCATCGCCGTGCATTACCCCGATATCGCCAGGGACCTGGTACAGGAGGCCATGGAAGTCT
>JAZBNW010000045.1:0-13958 GCA_036350855.1 Halieaceae bacterium | reverse complement strand
TGGGCGCCACCGGGAATGTGCACCACACCGGTGGTGGCGGCGCGCTCCCAGAACACCTGCCGGGCCTGGGCGGGGTCGCGAAAAAAATCCGTCTCCACCAGTTCGTCGCAGGACACGAAAGTCTTGTCCGCGGCCCGGGCGTACCAGTCGTCCATGTAGTGGTCGGGGCCGGCGATCTGGCAGACACCGCGGGCATCGGCCCGATCCACGTGGATCAGCGCCGCATCGAGTTTCAGTGCCGGCATCGCCACCCACTCCTTGTCGTCGTAGGGGCTGTCGACCAGTTTGATATCCGGGTTGCGGGTGACGATGTCGGTGCCCAGGCCCACCTCGGTGGGAATGAAGGGCACGCCCCAGGCGGCCGCGCGCAGACCCAGCAACAACATGCCCTCGTCTATTTCCATCACCTCGAGTTCCCCGCCCTGGCGCGCCTGGCGGAAATAGGGCTCCAGCGGGATGAAATCCAGCGAGACGAAGGCGAACACCAGCTTTTTCACCCGCCCCGCCGCGCACAACATACCCACGTCGGCGCCGCCGTAGGACACCAGGGTGAGATCCTTCAGGTCGGAGCGCAGTATTTCCCGCACCAGCGCCATGGGTTTGCGCCGCGGGCCCCAGCCGCCGATACCGATGGTCATGCCGTCGCGCAGTTGCGCCACGACCTGCGCCGCGCTCATTTGCTTATCCATTCATCAGGTCCTGTTCATCTGATTGATTAATTGACGATCCGCGCCATGCGGTAATCGTGTTTCACAAAATTTACCCCGAGGGTACTCTCGGTCCGGCGCACACCCGCGATACTGCTGATCCGGGTATGCACGAATTCCGCCAGGTGCTCGGTGTTGCGCACCATGGTGATGGCCAGGATGTCCGAGCGGCCCAGCATCACACCGACAAAGCCGAGCTCCGCAATGGTCGCCAGGGCTTGCGCCACCTGGCGGGTGCGGTCGCTGCGCTCCACCTCTATCCAGATGTAGGCCAGCAGTGCGTCGCCGAAGCGGTCGATATTGGTGACGGCCGTCAGGCGGATCAGCTTTTCCTCTTCCATCCGCTTTATCCTGGCCCGCACGGTGCCCTCGGTCACGCCGAGGTCGCCGGCAATCTGGCCGTTGCTGCGGCGCGCATCCCGCGACAGCTGGGCGACGATCAGCTTGTCCACCTCATCCAGCTGGCGCCGGCTCACGGGCTGCCCTCCAACAGGGCAGTCTCGTCGACAAAGGGCGCATCGTGAAAAGGCACCCAGTCCGGCTGGTTCTTGAGCACGTCCAGGGCCAGGGCCGGCGTGAGCCGGCGCACGCCCGGCACCACGGCCAGGCGCTCACCCACCAGTTCGACCAGGGAGGCCTGGTCCCGGGTAACCACGAGTATCTCGATGTCCTGGGCGCCCACCACCACGTTGACCGAAAACACCTCGGGGAAGGCCGCCAGGTCCCGGGCCACCGCCTCCGGGGAGCGGCCATCCACCTGCACGCCGATGGCCAGCAGCATGCCGAAGCCCGCCGCCTCGATGTCCGTCACCGCCACCAGCCGCATGGTGTTGGAATCCTCCAGCCGCCGCACCCGGGCCCGCACCGTATTTTCCGTGAGCCCAAGCTCTCGCGCGATGCTGCGGTAGGGCAGCCGTCCGTCCGCGCGCAGCAGCGCGATAATGGCCTCATCCGTCGCATCCAGCTCGATCAGGGCCGACGCGGCGGCCGCGGGTGCACCCCTCATGCCTGTTCCTGTTGCGCCAGCAGGCGCAGCTCGGTCTTGAGCACCTTGCCCCCCGCGTTCAGGGGAAATGTATCGAGAAACCGCACCGAGCGCGGCACCTTGTAATTGGCCATATTGGCCCGGCACCAGTCGATGACCGACGCCTCGTCCAGCGCCGCGCCGGGCGCCGCCACGATATAGGCCCGGGCCACTTCGCCGAGGCGCTCATCCGGCACACCGATGACCGCCGCCCGGGCGACGCCGGGCATGCTGCAGAGGCTGTTCTCGATTTCCGCCGGATAGCAGTTGAAGCCACCCACGATAAACATGTCCTTGATGCGATCGGTGATGCGGACATAACCGTCCGCATCCATTACCCCCACATCGCCGGTCCTGAGCCAGCCCCCGGGGCCGATCGCCCGGGCCGTCTCTTGCGCGTCGTCCAGGTAACCGCGCATGACGTTGAATCCCCGGCACCAGATTTCACCGGGCTCCCCGGTGGCCACGGTCTCCCCGGCGGCGTCCACGCACTTCATTTCCACCCCGTCCATGGCCCGCCCGGAACTGTGGGAAATCCGCTCGGCACTGTCGTCGGCGCGACAGATTGACACCACGCCACAGGTCTCGGTGAGCCCGTAGGCGGTCACCACCACTTCAAAACCCAGCTCCTCCCGCATCTGCTGCACCAGCGCCACCGGCACCGGGGCCGTCCCGGTTACCGCCAGCCGCAGGCTGGACAGGTCATACTCGGCCCGCCGGGGATGGGCCAGCAGGGACTGGTAGATGGTCGGCGGCCCGGGAATCATGGAAATCCGCTCCCGGGAAATGGTGGCGAGCACCTCGTCGAGGTCGAAGCTTTTCACCGGGAGCATGTGGGCGCCGCGGATGATCGCCGCCAGCCAGCCGGCCTTGTACCCGAAAGAATGAAAAAACGGGTTGATGATCAGGTAGTTATCATCACAGCGCAGCCCCACGGTGGCGCTCCAGGTCTCGAAAGTACGAATGTTCTGGCCGTGACAGGTGATCACACCCTTGGGCTTGCCGGTGGTACCGGAGGTAAACAGGATGTCCAGGGTATCGTCGGGTGTCAGGGCCGCGGCGCGCCCGGCGACCTCGCCGGCGGGCACGGCCTCGCCGGCAGCCAGGAACGCTTCCCAGGCCACCGTGCCCGGGGCTTCGCCGGACAACAGGACGGTTTGTTCCAGGGCCGGCAGCGCCTGGCCGCGCAGCAGTTCCGGGTAGTTGACCCCGAGGAAGTCCCCGACGGTAAACAGCAGGCGGGCGCCGCTGGCATTGAGAATATAGGCCGCCTCCGCCCCCTTCAGCCGGGTATTGAGCGGCACCAGCACACCGCCCACAGTCTGGGCGCCGATAGCGGCAATAATCCACTGGTACATATTGGGTGCCCAGATGGCGATGCGGTCGCCCTTGCCCAGACCGGCCGCCAGGAAGGCCCGGGCCGATCGCAGCCGCGCCGCGTCCAGTTCCGCGTAGCTCAACGTCAGCGTCCCGTCGGTGATCGCCCGGCGCTCGCCATAGGCGGCAGCGGCGTCGGCAACCACCTGGGGCAGGGTCCTGGGCTGGTACTGGTCTGTGTGCATAGAGTCGGCGTGAAACGCAATTTCTACAGTGATGGCTCCGTATAATAGCCAGTCTCGCGGGCTTTTAGAACTGTTATTCGTAAATTTATTTAAATATTTTTACGAAATACACTATAAAGCGAACGCCCATCGCAGACCGCACAGGGCCGTGCCCGGTGCATTTGCATCAGCAACAAGTGGATGTGAGAGAGAAAGCAAGCGGGGCAGGCCTGGGAAGGAGTGCAGCTCGGCCGTACACAGTCATGTTGTGGCCCCGCTCAGTGCGCCCCCTGAGGCGCACACTGGCAACCTAGCACATCACACGGTGTCCGCAGCTACAGGCATGCGGCTTTGTGATACGGGTCACAGAGTCACGCGGGCGCTCTGTTCAGTCGCCGCGGACGAAACAATAAATTCCGCCGGTGGTCCAGCTGCCCCTGTCCTTGCGCAACGGTATCGTTTTCTGCGCCAGCAGATCAAAGCCCGCGGCGGACGCACATTCGATTACGTAGTCGGAGCTGTGAGCAAAGCGGGCCGAGCTCTGCAGGGTGTAGCTGCCGCTGTCAGCCAGCTCAGTGCTGCACAGGAAGTGTCCCCCCACCGCGGTGTGGCCGGCCAACGCGGCGAACAGCGGCGCGAGGTCACCTATGTAAGGCAGGGTATCGCAGCACAAGAGCAGGTCAAATGTGTCGTCATTGTCCCTCAGTAACTCGACCGCATCTCCCGCCAGCAGGGCGTCATACAGGCCCTTTTCCCCGGCCTTGGCCAACATCGCGGAAGACATGTCGATGCCGGTCAGCCGGGCGGCTCTCGAGCGGAAGACCTGTCCCGCCAGGCCGGTGCCACAACCGACGTCGAGGGCATCGCCGTATTGCCGCACATCCGATATCGCCTCATCGAGCAGACCACGCAGTTGTGTGGGTGCGTTGTATTCGAGATTGCCGACAAGATGCTGCTCAAAGCGATCGGCGTAACCATCGAACAGGCCCTGGGTATATTCCGCCGGTATGGCGTCGCGCGGCACGCCCCGAATCGCATCGAGCAGAAACTGCGGCGCCTGCGCCGAGGGGGCGAGTTTCATCACCCGTTCCAGGGCGTCGATAGCCGCGGCCTGGTCGCCGTTGTTGATCAGGCAGATCGCCACACCCAGCATCGCGTCGACATCCCGCGGGTCCCGTGACAGAAGGTCCTGGTAAAGCACTATCGCTGCATCGAAACGCAGGGCGCGCGCATGCAGCTGAGCCAGGTTGCGGGTTGCCTTATCGTGCTTCGGGTCTATCTCCAGCACATTCTCGTAGCAGATTCTCGCCTGCTCGGTATCGCCCAGCAAATTGAACGCATTACCCATATTGCAGTATGCCGCGGGATACAGCGGGCGCAGGTTGAGGGCCTGCTTATAGGCGTTTATGGCTTCACGGTCGCGGCCGAGGCTGCGCAGGGCATTGGCGCAATTGAAGAAAATTTCCGGATCCCTGTTGTTTCCTGACAGCAGGCGCTGGTAAACCCTGAGCGCCTCTTCGTGACGGTTCAGCGCAGAGAGCGCCGACGCAAGGTTACTCATGGCATCGGTAAAGCGAGGCTCTACCGCTAGCGCTCGCTGAAAGGCCGCCACGGCCTCGCGATTGGCCCCACGCTGAAGGAGCAGAACCCCATGGAGGTTTTCCAGTGCCGGTTGGGCGGGATGCAGGCGGCACAGTCGGGCCGCTTCTGACGCCGCGCGCTTCAGGTCACTTTTCGCGAGTGTGAGGACGCGGTCGAAAGCGTCCTTGAGAGATGCTGCTTCGCTACTCATGGCTGTTGGTTCCTAGCCCGGAAAAGCATAGTCCTTGAACATCTCCCGCAGGGTCACCTTCTGCAGTTTGCCGGTGGCCGTATGGGGCAGCTCGTCGACGAACTCCACCGCCTCCGGGGTCCACCACTTGGCAATCTTGCCGTCAAACCAGGCCAGCATTTCCTCCGCCGTGAGATCCTGGCCGTCGGCGTTGCGTACCACGATCAGCAGGGGCCGCTCGCTCCACTTGGGATGAAAATGGCCGATCACGGCGGCCTCTGCCACCTTCGGGTGGTCGGTGGCCACGTTCTCCACCTCGATCGAGGAAATCCACTCACCGCCGGACTTGATCACGTCCTTGGTGCGATCGGTAATGGCCATGAAACCATCGGGGTCGATGGTGGCCACGTCCCCGGTCTCGAACCAGCCCTCCTGCGCGTGCGCATCGGAGTCTTCCAGCTTGAAATAACTGGAGCAGATCCAGGGCCCGCGAACCATGAGTGAACCGAAGGCCACGCCGTCCCAGGGCTGTTCCTCGCCGCTGTCACTGACGATTTTCATCTCGACGCCGAAGATCGGGCGCCCCGCCTTGAGCCGGAGTTTGGCGAACGCCTGATCGCTGTAGTTCTCGCGACTGGAGGGACTGCTGTTGACACTCCCCAGGGGGCTCATCTCGGTCATGCCCCAGCCGACCCGGGTTTCCACCCCGTACTGGTCGAAGTCTTCCATAATGGACAGGGGGCAGGCAGCGCCGCCGACGATGATCCGCTGCAGGGAGTCCACCCGCTGGCCGGATGACTTGAGGTAGGCCAGCAGCCCCAGCCAGACGGTGGGCACACCGGCGGACATGGTGACCCCCTCCTCGTTGATCAGGGCGGCCAGGGTGGCGCCGTCTCCCATCTTGCTCCCCGGGAACACCAGCTTGGCACCCGCCATCGGGCAGGAATACGGCGTCCCCCAGGCGTTGACGTGGAACATCGGCACGATGGGCAGCACCACGTCCTTGCTGGACAGCCCCATGGCGTCCGGCATCATGGTGGCGTAAGCGTGCAGCATGGTGGAGCGGTGCGAGTACAGCACCCCCTTGGGGTTGCCGGTAGTGCCGGAGGTGTAGCACAGGGCGCAGGCAGCGTTTTCATCCAGCTGCGGCCACTCGAATGCGGTATCGCCGGCGGCCAGCAGGGTCTCGTAGCACAGCACGTTCGCCAGGCTGGTCTCGGGCATATGCGCTTCATTGGTCAGAACGATCCAGCCCTTGACCCCGGGACAGGCCGGCGCGACGCCCTCCACCAGCGGCAGGAAGTCGGGGTCGAAGAAGACGTACTGGTCTTCGGCATGGTTGATGATATAGGTGACCTGCTCCGGGAACAGCCTGGGGTTGATGGTGTGGCACACGTAGCCGCTGCAGGCGGCAGCGTAGTAGGTCTCGAAGTGGCGATAGTCGTTCCAGGCCAGGGTGGCAATGCGGTCGCCCTGGGCCAGGCCCCAGGCGGCAATGCTGTTGGCCAACTGGCGTGTCCGCTGGAATGCGTCCCGGTAGCTGTAGCGGTGGCGGGGATTGTCCCGGGTATAGGAGACGATTTCGGTCGTGCCGTTGACGCGCTCTGCGTGCTCCATGATGGAAGTGACAGACAGGGGTACGTTCATCATCAGGCCGTTCATTGTTACATCCTCATTATTATCGGTTGCGCACTTTATCGAGTGCACACTTTGTTGATTGCACACAGGCGCCCCTCAGGGCGCGTGATTATCGCCCATTTTTTTCAGCCATAGTAGACACAGCAGGGTCATACAGCAAAAACCCGCCCCCGCCAGGAATGTAGCGGCGGCCCCGATGCTGTCCCAGAGCACGCCGGCCACCACGCTGGCCACCAGCAGGGCCAGACCGGAGACCAGGTTGAATGCGCCGAAGGCAGTACCACGCAACTCCGCCGGCGCCGCATGGGCCACCATGGCGGCCAGCAGCCCCTGGGTCATCCCCAGGTGCAGGCCCCAGATGGCCACACCCAACATCACCACCGTCCAGTGGTGGCTCGCCGCGAGTACGAGATCTGCCAGCAACAGTACGAACAGGCCTGCAGCCAGCAGGGAGGTGTGGCTCATCCTGTCCGCCAGTCGCCCCACCGGGTAGGCGGAGGCGGAGTACACCAGGTTCATCACCACCATCACCAGGGGTATCCAGGCGAGGGAGAGCCCGCCCTGCTCCGCCCGCAGCAGCAAAAAGGCTTCACTGAAGCGCGCCAGCGCAAACAGCCCCCCCAGTACCACGACGGTCCAGTAGGGCCGCGAGAGGCGACGCAGGTTCTCCCGGCTGATCGGGTTGACGCCCTTGCCGGCGTGCGGGTGGTCCGGTTCCTGTACGCCCAGCACCAGCACCAGTACGGCGAGCGCTCCCGGAATTACCGCCACCCAGAATACTGCCCGGAAATCGTTGGCCCACAACAGCATCAGCCCCACCGCGATCAGCGGGCCGAGGAATGCACCCACCGAGTCGAGAGACTGGCGCAGGCCGAAGGCCGCGCCGCGCACGGCCGGCGGGGCGATATCCGCAATCAGGGCGTCCCGGGGCGCACCCCGGATGCCCTTGCCGGTGCGATCGATCAGCCGCGCCGCCAGCACCAGCCCCGCGCCCGGCGCCAGGGCAAACAGGGGTTTGCTCAAGGCGCCCAGGCCATAGCCCAACACCGCGAGACCCTTGCGCTTGCCCCAGTAGTCGCTGAGCACACCGGAAAATACTTTCACAATCAGCGCCAGGGCCTCCGCCAGGCCCTCGATGAGGCCTACCACCAGGGCACTGGCGCCCACCGCGGTCACCAGGAATACCGGCAACAGGCTGTGCACCATCTCCGAGGACACGTCCATGAGCAGGCTGACGAAGCCGAGGGCCCAGATGGCGGGGGGCAGCCGGGCGCTCTCCCGACCCGGGCCGTGCTCAGTTCCCACGGGATTTGTCACCCGCCAGGCACATGATCAACACTCCAGGTAGCGCTCACCGGCGCAGTGCCAGCACAACTCGAACGTGGCGGGACTCAGGCTGCCGCAGCGGCGGCAGTGCCAGTCCTCCTCCTGGATCTCGACGCGGGATTGTGCCAACAACAGGGTCGCGCGCTCGAAGTCGCGGTCGCGCAACACCCACAGCTCGGGCCAGACATCAATGGGGGCGAGCTCACCCATGGCGCCCGCTGCGTACTCGTTGCGGATGGCGCATCGTATCCCCGCCAGTTCCAGCGCGGCGCGCGCCTGGGCCACTACGATATGACCGGGGTGGGTATAGACCAGTTTCATCGTTTGCCCGTGTCGGGACAGTGCCCACTAGATTTCAAACAGTTCCCAGCTGTCATCCGCCGGGTGGTGCAGGGCACGGCTTTCGCGCTGCAGCTTGATCAGGTGGGCTGTGAGAGAGAGCCTGGCCATTTTGTGCAGGCTGGTGTCGACATCGTCGTACACCACCTGCACCAGCTCACCCAGGGGCACGCGGCCGAGTTGCTGCAGGCCTGCAAGCACCTTGGCCTCGCGTTTCAGGCGGTGGTTGACCAGCCATTCCACCACGGCGCGGGAGTCCTCCATGACGTCTCCATGCCCGGGCGCGATAAACTTCAACGGGTAGCGCAGCAACAGTTGCAGGGATTCTATATAGGCCTTCATGTCGCCGCTGGGGGGAATGATCACCACGGTGGAACCGTTCATGATGTGATCGCCGGCGAACAACATCTGTTCCTCTTCCAGGAAGAAACAGAAATGGTTGCTCACATGGCCCGGGGTATGCACCGCGCGCAAGGTGAATTCCCCCGTCGCCAGCACATCGTCATGCTGCACCTCCTGGCCGGGGCTGAAGGTGTCGTCCTGGAACATGTCGTCCGCCGGCCGGGCGCCGATCACCTCGGCGCCGGTCGCCTCCGCCACCGCCTGCCAGGCGGGGGAATGGTCCGGGTGGGTGTGGGTGCAGACGATCCAGCGGATGCGATCCCCCGCGGCAGCCAGGATCGCATCGATGTGCGCCGGGATGGCGGGACCGGGATCCAGCACCGCCACCTCGTCGTTGCCAAGCAGATAGGTATTGGTGCCGGGGCCTGTCATCACCCCCGGGTTGGGTGCCACCAGCCGTCGTACCCGGCTGTTGAGGCGAAACGGAACGCCGTGCTCCAGCATCGCCTCAGACCAGGTTCGCGATGGGGACGTCGGGATTGACGTCGGCCTCGTAGTCCACACCGTCCACCTCGAATCCGAACAACTGCAGGAACTCACGCTTGTAGCCGACGAAATCCGACAACTCGCGCAGGGTATCGGTATTGACCTGTTGCCACAGCTCGCCCACCGCGGCCTGGATAGCCGGGTCCAGCTCCTTGCGATCCGCCCGCAGGCGGCCCTCCTCGTCGAGGTAGGGCTCATCTCCGTACAGGGAATCCCGGAACAGACCATCCACCTGCTCGATGCAGCCCTCGTGTATACCCTGCTCCTTCATCACCTTGAACAACAGCGCAAGGTAAATCGGCATGGCGGGGATAGCCGCACTGGCCTGGGTAACCACGGCCTTGAGCACCGAGACCCGGGCATCCCCGCCCTTCTGCGCCAGGCGCTTGCGGATATCCACTACCCGCTTGTCCAGGTCCTTTTTCGCCGCGCCGATGGTGCCGTGCCAGTAGATGTCCCAGGTGAGCTTATCCCCGATATAGGTATAGGCCGTGGTTTTGGCGCCGTCCGCCAGCACGCCGGCCTCGTCCAGGGCCTCTATCCACATCTGCCAGTCCTCACCGCCCATCACCGCCACGGTGTTGTCGATCTCCTCCTGGGTGGCGGCCTCGAGGTGGAAGTCCTGCACCTCCTCCTTGTCGGTGTTCACGCCCTTCTGGGTAGCGGGCGCACCGATGGGCTTGAGGGTGGAGTTGTGCACCACCCCCGTGACCGGATGTTGCCGCCGCGGGGCGGCGAGGCTGTAGACCACCAGGTCCACCTGGCCCAGGTCCGCCTTGATGGTTGCGATGGTCTTTTGCTTGATCTCGTCACTGAAGGCGTCGCCGTTGATGCTCTTCGCATAGAGGCCCTCCTCCTCGGCAAACTTGTGAAAAGCCGCGCTGTTGTACCAGCCGGCTGTTCCCGGCTTGGTTTCACTGCCCTCCTTTTCAAAGAAAATACCCAGGGTGGAGGCGCCGGCTCCGAACGCGGCGGTAATGCGCGAGGCCAGTCCGTAGCCGGTCGACGCGCCGATCACCAGCACGCGCTTCGGTCCATTCGCGATGGGGCCGCGGGATTTTACATAGTCGATCTGCCGTTTCACGTTGGCCTCACAGCCAACCGGGTGAGTGGTGATGCAGAGAAATCCGCGAACGCGTGGCTTGATTATCATTGGCTCGTTATTCCTGGATGTGTGAACTGGCCGGGTCGGGCAACGCCTGCAAACGGACCCGAAAGACAATCGGCAAGTCTAGCATATCGCCCCGGCGCGGCGGCAAGGGCGGGCCGGGCGCCTTGTGTTGCGCGCCCGCTTGCAGTTCAATACCGACCCTGATGAAAACAGCCCCCGCCACCATGTCCGAGTCTCCCCTGCGCCATGCCACGCCCGCCGCCTGGACCGAGGCGGTCATGGCGGATTTTGACAGTTTCCTGCTGGATCACGCCGCCGCGGAAAAAAAGGCCTCGGGCATGGCCATCTCCATGCTGTCCCACTACCCCGACCGGGTAGAGCTGGTGGCGGCCATGGCGGACCTGGCGGTAGAGGAGCTCACCCACTACCGCGAGGTGGTGAAATGGATTCACCGCCGGGGCCTGCACACGGCTGCGGATCGCAAGGATCACTACGTCATCGCCCTGCGCGAGTCCATCCGCAAGGGACGCGAGGTCTACCTGCTGGACAGGCTGCTGACCGCCAGCATTATCGAGGCCCGGGGGGCCGAACGCTTTGCCCTGGTGGCCGCGGCGCTGCCGGCGGGAGCACTGAAAAAGTTCTACCAGTCCATCGCCCGCTCCGAAGAGCGCCACTACGAACTGTTCCTGCAACTGGCGGGGCTTTACGTGGACCGACAGGCGATCGCGACGCGCTGGGACGAGCTGCTGGATACAGAAGCGGCCATCGTCGCGAGCCTGCCGATACAGGCAGCGCTGCACTGATGTTGAGGTAAACCGCCCCGGTGTCCTTCGCGCGCGCTCGCCAACGCTACCTGCAACGCCATATCGAGCCGGGCCTGCCGGGCCAGCCCGGCCCGGCTATTGCCTGGGACCAGGTGCTGGTCATCCCCGCCTACCGGGAGTCGGCCGCACTGCTGCAACGCCTCTCGTCCCTGCCTACCGGCGGCGGCCGGGTGCTGGTCATCCTGGTGCTGAACCGGCCGGATTCGGACCCTGACCCGCAGGCCAACCGCGCGCTGCGCAGGGCGCTGGCGACACGGCAGGGGCACGCGCAGGACCTGTTGCTGCACCTCGCGCCGCAGCTGGACATATACCTGCACGACCTGGACACACTGGGTGGCCCGATAGCCGCCTCCCGGGGCGTCGGCCTGGCGCGCAAGATCGGCTGTGACATCGCTTTCAAGTGGATCTGTGAGGGGGCGATCGCCAGTCGCTGGATCTGCAGCAGCGACGCGGACGCGCGACTGCCGCAGGACTATTTCGACAGGCTGGACGGCGCGCCGGACGACGCCGCTGCCGCGTGCTACCCCTTCCGTCACGTCGCGGGCGCGGACCCGGCCTGCAACGAGGCGACCGCCCTGTATGAACTGCGCCTGCATCACTACGTGCTGGGGCTGGAGTTCGCCGGTTCACCCTATGCATGGCACGCCCTGGGCAGTTGCCTGGCAGTGAGGCCGGATGCCTATGCCGCGGTGCGCGGCTTCCCCAGGCGCGCCGGGGGCGAAGACTTTTACCTGCTCAACAAGGTCGCCAAGACCGGTCCGGTGGTCCGCCTGGCCGGGACCTGTATCGAGCTGGAATCCCGTGTTTCCAGCCGGGTTCCCTTCGGTACCGGCCCGGCAGTGGCCGGCATCAGCGCCGCCGGGAATCCCGCAGCGCTACCCCTGTTCTATCACCCGGCCTGCTACGAGGCACTGCGGGGCACCCTGGCGGCGGCGCCGCTGCTGCAGCGCGCGGCCCTGGCAGAACTACCGCACATCCTCGCCACTGCGGGCGTCGATCCGGTACTGGCCCGCGCCTGTTTGACCGTGCTGGACGACATGGGCACAGCCAGGGCGCTGGACCACTGCCGCCGCCAGGGCGGTTCTGCCGGCCAGTTCCTGCGCCAGTTCCACCAGTGGTTCGACGCTTTTCGCACCCTGAAATTCATTCACGGGATGCGCGACGCCGGCTGGCCGCCCCGCTCGCTGGCCGACCTGGATGGGCTGCAGCCCGCGCTGTGGCCACCCGGTGACCCACGCTCGCCTGCCGGCCTGTGTTCGAGCGTCGCGCAGCGCTGGGGTTGGCAGAGCCAGCCCGATGTAAAACACGAGCCAATGCAATGCGCTAGGTAACACTAGCCGCCGGCGGGCACCAGGCCGTAACCCGGCGCATTACTCAGCCATACGCTCTGGTAGGGCCGCAGCTCCAGCACTTCCGCTGTGCTGTCGACCTGCGCCCCTCCGAGCAGGTCGATCCACTGCTCGGTATCGGTCAGGTTGACGTCGGACAAGGCCAGCGGTTGCGGCTGTGGGCTGATGTTGCTGATACAGAAAATGCACTGGCGCCGGTCCAGGCTCTGGCGCCAGTAACCAAACAGTGCCGTGCCCAGGTGCAGGGTAAACTGGGTGGCGTTGGGATGAAACGCCGCCTGGGCGCGGCGCAGGGCGAGCAGGGCTTTCAGTCGCGCAAATACCCGGTGATGCATCGAGTTCGCGTCGGCCAGCAAGGTCTCCAGCTCATCGTAGTTCCACTGGTGGCGATTGATCGCGCGGTAGTGGCCCGTGTTCTCGACCCGCTGGTGGTCATTGCGGGTGCCGAGCAGGCTGTGCAGATAGATGCCGGGTATCCCCTCGAGGCCGAGCATCACTGTGTGAGCGCAGATAAAGCGCTCCAGCGCCCACTCGTCCGGGCCCGCTGTGGTGCCCTGCAGGGCGTCGAACAGGGAGATATTGATCTCGTAGGGCTTGCGCTGCCCATCCTCCAGCGCGCGGTAGGACACCTGCCCGCCGAAGCGTTCCATGGTCGCAATCAGCGTGTCGATCTCCTCATCCCTCAGCAGGCCCTCGGCGGGGCGCAGGCCGATCCCGTCGTGGGAGGCGATAAAGTTGAAATAGGCGGTGCCGTTCTGCGCCGGCGGCATGCTCATCAACCAGCGCTTGAGGTAGCTGCAGTCACCCGTGATGAGGGTATTGACCAGCAGCGGCGGCAGGGAGAAGTTATAGACGCAGTGGGCCTCATTGGCGTTGCCGAAATAGGAGAGGTTCTCCCGGTTGGGGATATTGGTTTCAGTGATGACAATGGCATCGGACCTGGCGTGCTCCACCAGGGTGCGCAGCAGGCGCACCACCTCGTGGGTCTCTTCCAGGTTGAGGCAGCTGGTCCCGGGTATCTTCCACAGGAAAGCCACCGCATCCAGGCGAAAGATCCTCACACCCTCGTCCAGGTAGAGGCGCAGGATAGACACGAACTGCTTCAGGACATCGTGATTGCGGAAATCCAGATCCACCTGGTCATGGCTGAAGGTACACCACACATATTGCTTACCCGCCGGGGTTTCCACTTCCCGCAGCAGCGGCGAGGTACGCGGGCGCACCACCGAACTGATATCATCCTGTGGCGAGGCGGTGAAAAAATAGCCCGCGCCGGGAGATTTGCCCTGCAGGAAATTCTCGAACCAGAGGCTGCGTCCCGAACAGTGGTTGATCACCAGGTCGGCCATCAGGTCGTAGTCGCGGGCGATGGCGCTCACCAGGGACCAGTCACCCAGGGCTTCATTCACACTGGAGTAATCCAGCACCGCGAAGCCGTCG
>JAZBNW010000044.1:0-7710 GCA_036350855.1 Halieaceae bacterium | reverse complement strand
TACCTGTTGCGCTCCGAGGTTCCCGCCGGCGCGGATGTCCCCCTGAGTGACAGCGGCATTGCGCTGGGTAATATCCGGGTTGCGAAATATATCGATCAGCCGGGACTGGTACTGGCAACAGGTGACGGCACCATCCACGCGGCAAAGTTCCATGTCTGGGCGGAACCGTTGCAGGTTGCCCTGCGGCGTTACCTGGCCACGCTGGTTTCGGATGCGAGCGGCAGGGATATCGCAGCCGCGACCGACAGCGCAACCGTGACCCGTATCGATGTGTCAGTCGACCAGTTACACGGTACCGGCAGTGGCTCGGCCGTACTGGTGGCCTACTGGAATATCGACTCGCAGGGCGAGTCGAAGTCATACCGGTTTTCCGAGCAGCAATCTTTGTCGGGTGACGGTTACGACGCCCTGGTGCGAGCCCAGGAAGCGCTGCTGAGGCGCCTGGCCGAGGCGATCAGTGCTTCCCTGCCTGCGGTTTAGGCGGGTACTCCGGCTCGTCCGTCCCGGGTGACTTGTTTTCTTTACTGTTTTCTCTCCTGTTCTTGCGAGCTGCCTTGAGTTGCCGGTAAATTTCCACGCCCTTGCCCCGTTGCAGGCTGATGACGGCAATTTCCTGCTCCAGCTTCCGCCGCTGGGGCAGGCTCTCGACATCCTCCAGTTGCTCCCGCAGTTCGTTCTGGTGCTCTTTCAACTTGCGCAGTACCTTGCGCAGTTTCTTGATGTGTTTCTTGTCCGCATCCGTGGCATCCTCGAGCAGAGTGCGCAACCTGGCGAACAGCCTGGCGTTTGTCATGGCATCATCCTCGGCAGCTAACGGTCAGCGCACTTCGCCGGCCGCCCTGGCTATGTTGGCGATCTCTTCGGCCCTGAGCGCCAGTTCATCGTGCATCGCTTCACCGTAGGGCAGGCCGGCCCGGTGCAATTGTTCACTCATGTCGAGGAGGCGTTGGATCACTTCCCTCACATAGGCGCCGTCGTTGATCAGCGAGGTGGCCATCTCTGAGCTGATCAGGCGGTCACGGATCAGTGTATCGGCGATTCTGGCAGCCTCGTTTTCGTTGCCTAGGATCTCGACCCGGATACGGTCCAGGGATAGCAGGGCGACGACGCTGTCCTCGGAGTCCCGCAATACTGCCAGCGAGCGCAGTACCTCGCCGATGCGCATACGAAACCTGTTGTACTCCCGCCGTATATAGTGATTGTTGCTTTGCATGTAGACCAGCAGGTTCTTGCGCAGGTGCTTTACCGCCTTGATGGCGGCCACCACATCCATATTGGCCAGGCGCAGGGCGTTGTAGGCAGCACTGTACTCATGACCGGACTGGGCCTGCGCCCGGCTCAGGAACTCGATATTGGCACTATAGATAGCCTTGATCCGCCGTTCGTACTGCTCGTCCAGATCCACCTCGATGAGTTTCCCGGCGGGCTCGATCAGCTCCTGCAGGTCCTCCGTGCCGGTGATGCTGCTGCGGCGCAGGCTGACACCGTGGGCGATCAGGGTAAACGCATTGCTGAACAGGTGCCTGGTCTCCTTGGTAACTGCCTGCAGGGCGACCTGGGGAAGCGACAGGGATGCATCGCTGAGGTAGCGCGGCTGGTCCCGGGTCGACCTGTCGGCCTTGACCAGTCGCTCCAGCCAGCTCACCAGTTTGTCAAGCATCGGCAACATCAGCACGATACCCAGCAGGTTGAACAGGCTGTGAAACAGGGCGAGCTTGAGGGTGTGGTCATCGGCTGCGATGCCCAGTGCGCCGGCCAGGTAGTCGACCGCCGCCAGTAGCAGCCGGATAAAGACCAGGGCTGTAAGGCCGGTTGTCACATTGAAGACCAGGTGAGCGGCGGCCAGTCGCTTACCGGCGGCGTTGGCGCCGATGGCGCCCAGTACCGCTGTAATCGTCGTACCGACATTGGCACCGATCGCCAGGGCGAGGGCGTTTTCATAGGTGATCTGCCCGGCTGCCAGTGCGGTGATGATCAGGGTCAGGGTGGCGTGGCTGGACTGCATGACAACGGTGGCGATTACCCCCGCCAGGGTGAACACCAGCAGCCCGGCAATCCCGCTCATGGCATACCGGGTCAGGTCTATCTGGTCAGAGAAAGAGGAAAAGCCGGTCTTCATGTAGTCGATGCCCAGGAACAGGAAACCCAGGCCCATCAGCACCCAGCCGGCGCCCTTGCGGTTTTTTGATGCCTGCATCAGCATCAGTACGCCAAACACCAGCATCGGCAGGGCATAGGCGGACAGGTTTACCTTAAGGCCGAATCCCGCGATCAGCCAGGCGCCGGTCGTGGTGCCCAGGTTGGCGCCGAAGATGATGCCTATACCCTGGCGCAGGCCAATCAGTTCCGCGCTGAGAAACGAGATCGTAATGACTGAGACCAGTGAGGAGGACTGCATCGCGGTCGTGGCGATGATGCCAAACGCCAGGCTTTTCCACAGCCGATCGGTGCTGGCACTCAGGAGCCTTTGCAGCGAGCCGCCGTTATAGGCCTTGAATCCCTGTTCCATGCACAGCATCCCGAACAGGAACAGTGCCACTCCCGCGGCAATATCCTTGAAGCTGGTGCTCGCCCAGAAACCGTAGCCCAAAGCGAGAAACAGCGGAAGAAGGTAGATGCGACCGAGCATGGCCTCAGCTCGCGCCCGGTGTGGCGGCGGCGTACTTGTTCAGGACTGGGAGTTTGCGCATTGGCCAGCCTCTGGCCCGCGTCGGGGCGTTGTCCTGGGTTCAGGGAAACCATGTTTTTCACAGTGTGTCACAGGGTGTGGGACCTCAGCCTGATGCAGATCAAATGCTAATCCAAATTGATTGGTCAGACGTACTCAAGTGTACTATTTTATGTAACTCCACATGTTCTGTGGTGATGATAACCATTCTCAAGGAGAAACAAGATGTCATTGAAAGGCAGCCAAACCGAACAGAACCTGAAAGACGCTTTCGCCGGCGAATCCCAGGCCAATCGTCGTTACCTCTATTTCGCCGCAAAGGCGGACGTCGAAGGTTATAACGATGTGGCGGCAGTGTTCCGCTCCACGGCTGAAGGGGAAACCGGGCACGCCCACGGCCACCTGGAATACCTGGAAGAGACGGGCGACCCGGCCACCGGCCTCCCGATCGGCGCAACCTCTGACAACCTCAAGGCGGCTATCGCCGGCGAAACCCACGAGTACACCGACATGTACCCCGGCATGGCGAAGACCGCCCGGGATGAAGGTTTCGATGAAATAGCCGACTGGATGGAAACCCTCGCCAAGGCAGAACGCAGCCACGCGAACCGCTTCCAGAAAGCCCTGGACACGCTGGATAGCTAGGACCTGCCCCGGCTGGCGGGCCTGTGCCCGCCAGTCCCCAAGCGTGCGAACAGACGAGGAGCCCCTGTGAGAGAAGGAAGCCTGGAGGCGCCTACGCGCCACCCGATTGAATGGAAATCTGAGCAGTACTGGGACAGGGCCGACCTCGAAAAGGAGTTGGAACGCGTCTACGACATCTGTCATGGCTGTCGCCGCTGTGTGAGCCTGTGCGATTCCTTTCCCACCCTGTTCGATCTGGTGGACGAGTCCTCCACCATGGAAGTGGACGGCGTTGCCAAGTCCGATTACATCAAGGTGGTCGACCAGTGTTACCTGTGCGACCTGTGCTACATGACCAAGTGTCCCTATGTGCCGCCCCACGAGTGGAACGTCGACTTCCCGCACCTCATGTTGCGGGCCAAGGCAGTCAAGTTCCGGGAGGAGGGGGCGCGCCTGCGCGACCGGGTGCTAACCAGCACCGACACGGTGTTCGGTTTGACCTCGATTCCCCTGGTGGATGTCACGGTCAACGCGTTCAATCGCAATGCGACCTTCCGCAAGGCGCTGGACTCGGCCGTGGGCATCCACCACGAGGCCCCGGTGCCACAGTTTCACAGCAAGACCCTGCGCAAGCGGGTCAAACCCCTTATCAGGCAGGTCGCAGCGACGCCGGTCGGCAACACCACGGGCAAGGTAGCCCTCTACGCGACGTGCTACGGCAACTACAACAGTCCCGAGATCGGGCCCGATTTCGTCAAGGTGTTCCAGCACAACGATATCCATATCGAGGTGGTGCCAAAGGAAAAGTGCTGCGGCATGCCGAAGCTGGAGCTGGGGGATTTTGACACCGTCAACAAGCTGAAAGAGGCCAATATCCCCGTGCTGGCGGCCCTGGTCGACCAGGGCTATGACCTGATAGCGCCGATACCGTCCTGTGTGCTGATGTACAAACAGGAATTGCCCCTGATGTATCCCGACGACGAGCAGGTGAAGAAGGTCCAGGCGGCTTTTTTTGATCCCTTTGAATACCTCTGGCTGCGCCACAAGGGCGGGGCCCTGAAGACGGAGTTTCCCATGGCGATGGGAGAGGTCGCCTACCAGGTGGCCTGTCACCAGCGGGTGCAGAACATCGGTCTCAAGACCCGGGACGTATTGAACCTGGTGCCAGGTACCCAGGTGACCGCACACGAGCGCTGCTCCGGCCATGACGGCACCTATGCGGTGAAAACCGAGACCCGGGACAAGTCGGTCAAGATCGCGCGCCCCGTGGTCCGCAAGGTCGACCAGCAGGCGCCGGATCATTTCACCAGTGACTGCCCCATGGCCGGTACCCAGATAGCCAATTTGTCCGAGAAAGTCACCCACGCCGAGCATCCCATGACCCTGCTGCGGATGGCCTACGGCCTGTAACCTGGAGGAACAAGTAAATGCCCGCTTTATCACGAGCCGATCTATGGTCCCTGGAGGAATATGCCGAGCAACGGCCCGCTTTCCGCCAGCAGGTGATGGCCCACAAGAAAACGCGGCAGGTGCCCCTGGGAGAGCACGCGCGGCTCTATTTTGAGGATGCCCTGACCATCAAGTACCAGATCCAGGAGATGCTGCGCATCGAAAAGGTGTTCGAGGCGGCGGGCATCGCCGAGGAGCTGGAATCCTACAATCCCCTTATTCCTGACGGGCATAACTGGAAGGCCACCTTCATGATCGAATATGCGGACCCGACAGAGCGGGCCCGGCGCCTGGCAGAGCTCATCGGCATCGAGGACAAGGTCTGGATGCAGGTGGATGATTGCGACCGGGTGTACCCGATCGCGGACGAGGATATCTCCCGGGAGAATGAGGTCAAGACATCGTCCGTGCACTTCCTGCGCTTCGAACTGACCCCGGTGATGATGGCGGCCCTGGGGAATGGGGCGGGCATTTCCGCTGGTGTCGACCACCCCGCCTACAGCGTGGGCCCCATCGTGCTTCCGCCCGAGATCCGGGACTCACTGGCTGGCGACATCCTGCCCACTACCGTCAACTGAGCGCAGGCTGCCCGGATCTGTCCAGATCCTGGCGGCGGGAAGCGACACGCGGTGGTGGACATGCCGCTCTCGGTGCTGTATTTATTCAGGTTGATGATCATAATCGCGGGCGGTTGGGCGCGATGCAATGTATGGCAAACGGACAGTATCGATAGCAGGCGGGCTTGCCCTGATATGGGCCAGCGGCGCCTCGGGGTTCCGCACCTGTGAAACCCAGGGCAGTGACGCGTGGAGCGCCTCTACCCGGTACACGGTGGGTGAGCTGACGTTTGATGACGCCACAGGCTACGCTTCCGGCACCGAGACCTTCTACAACTACTCCAACAGCTACGCCGCCGGCCCCGGGGAATGCCACGTCACCTATGAGCTCAGCGGCAGCTATGTGCCCGGCGTCGAGGTGTTCGTACTGAACGCCACACGCACAAATTACAGCGATTCATGCCCGCACTCGCTGCTGCGTATAGAATACCCGGAAACGCTGTCGCACTCTTTTCAAATGGCGTACGCCGATGATGGATCGGCCGTGGTAAACAGCGCCGACAGCGGGGAACTCGTTGCGGGAGGCTCCTGGCAGCCCGGCAGGGCTGTTTTCAAGACCGGCGAGCAGTGCTCGATTTTCTAGCCCCCTGGCACTGCCGCTATATTCCCTTGCGATCATCGTAATCCGGTTGGATTATTGCCACCCTCGGATCCGCTCGATGGGATGTAGCAGCCCATGCCGGGGTGTTATCCTCCCGGCTGGAACGAATCTGGATCAAAAATGAACATAGAACTACTGCGAGCGGACTACCTGGACTCCAGGCAGGCGGCCGATATCGTTTTTTTATTGAACGGCTACGCCACCGACCCGATGGGTGGCAGGCAGGCCCTTGCGCCTGATGTGAGACAGAACCTGGTGGCTACCCTGGCCACGTTGCCACATGCGGTCACCCTGTTGTGCTACGTCGATGGTCAGCCCGCGGGCCTGGCCAATTGCTTTGAGGGTTTTTCCACATTCCGTTGCAGGAAGCTGCTCAATATCCACGATATCGCGGTGCTGGCGGAATTTCGCGGACTGGGCCTGAGCCAGCACCTGCTGCGGGCGGTGGAGGAGGAGGCCCGGGGGAGGGGCTGCGCCAAACTGACCCTGGAGGTGCTGGAGGGGAATGCGCCGGCCAGGGCGGCCTATGAAAAGTTCGGTTTCGGGGCTTACCAGCTCGACCCGGAGATGGGCCAGGCGCTGTTCTGGCAGAAGTCACTGTAGTTACCCGCAGCGGAGTGTCCCCCACCTGCAGGCCTATTCCAGCAGGCTGTCCCGCAGCTGCCGGATATCCGCGGCGCTCAGCTGCAGGCCGTTGCTGACATAATTGTCAAAGCTGCCCCAGGTCTCGTCTATCTCCTCGAAGCCCGCCTCCAGCCAGTCCGGCTCGACCCCCAGCAGTACCGAAATTTTTTCCGCCACGCCTTCACCCTTGAACAGCCGCAGCATCAGCAACTCTTTCTTGCGCGCCGCCAGGGCCGGCTGCCTGCTCGCCATGTAGTCGCTCATGACCGTGTCCTGCGGTACGCCCAGGATGCGCAGCAAAATAGCCGCGGCGAAGCCGGTGCGATCCTTGCCCGCCGTGCAATGCCACAGGACGGGCGCGCCCTGTGCATCCAGCACGGCATGGACAAACTGGCGAAACTGGGGCGTAAACTCGTCGGCAAACTGGCGGTTGGCCTGCGTCATGACCCGGTCGGGGTCGAAACCGTCGAAATTATCCGTTTCGATGCGTTCACTGATCTCGCCAAACAGGTTTTTGTTGCCCTCGTCCAGAACGGGAATATCGACAAGCGCGAACCCGGGAGGCTCGGGCAGTCGGTTGGGCTCCTCGGCTTTCTCCACCCCGGAGCGGAAGTCGATGAAGGTGGCCAGCCCGAGGGATTGCAGCCCCGCCAGGTCGGTATCGGATGCCTCGGCAAGATTGCCGGAGCGGTACAGCCGGCCCCATTTCACAGCCCTGCCATCGCTGGCCTGGTAGCCACCCAGGTCGCGAAAGTTGGGGATGCCCTCGAAATTGAGCAGGCGATGTCCGGCCCGTTGCTCCAGCGGAAGTTGCGCAGGTACCTGCAGGGCCGGGGCGGGGATGAACTGGATAACGCTGAGCGCCAGCGCGGCAGCGACAATACCGGCGCCAAAAATGGTTTTCTTTTTCAACAGGGACCCCCCAGGCTGATTTTCGCGGCAGAGAATACCATCGAATGCGGTGGCCAGACAGTTGGCGGGCACAGGGGATGTTTGCCTGTGATCGAGGATTTCACGATAATCGCTGACTCCAGCTCCCGCAAAGGCCCCTACCATGGCATCCCTGAAAGACCAGCTCCTGAAAGCCGGCATCGTCGACGCCAGGAAAGCGAAGCAGATCGACAAGG
>JAZBNW010000043.1:0-12471 GCA_036350855.1 Halieaceae bacterium | reverse complement strand
GAAACTGATGGATGCGCGGCTGCTGGTGGTTATCGGCCTGGGGCTGGTCAGTTACTCATTGCATCTCATGACGGGCTTCAACCTGCAGGTCAGTGAGCAGGACCTGGTTATTACCGGCGTTATCCAGGGACTGGGGCTGGGACTGCTGTTCGTACCTGTATCGATTCTCGCCTACGCCACCCTGCCCCAGCACTTGCGCGGCGAGGGAACGGCCCTGTTCAGCCTGTCACGGAACCTCGGCAGCAGTGTGGGGGTTTCTATCGTGATGGCAACACTTACCAGGAGCATGTGGATAAACCAGCAGGAACTGGCGGGGCGTATACAGGTGCCGCCCGAGCTGGTGGCCGCCCTGCCCCCCACGCCGGATGCGACGGGCATGCCGATCATGGTGTTCAACGAACTGGTCCGCCAGGCCGCCGAAATCGCCTACGTCAATGACTTCCAGCTGCTGATGTGGATTACCCTGGCCGCCATGCCCCTGGTGCTGTTCCTGTCCAAACCGGCCTCGTACCCCAGCATTGCAAAGGTGGCCTGAGGGACTGGCATCCGGCCGGGCCCGCAACCGCCACATGACATGAAGCTGGCCGCGTGCCGCTAGAGCGGAAACACCAGCGGCTGCAGTTTATCGAACGACTCCTGCATCAGCTGGTTCCAGCGATTGCGAAGTTCTGCCAGGTAGGTGCTGTCTTCATCGAAAATCAGGTAGCGCCCGGGCTGGAGGGTGCCGGCATCCAGCAGGCACAGCTCGACCGGCGGACCGACCGTGAGATTGCTGCGGATAGTCGCTTCCATCGAGACCAGCCCGCACAACGCGGCCCGCTCTATCGCGGTATCCGGTTTGATGACCCGGTCGAGTATGGGCTTGCCGTATTTGGTCTCGCCTATCTGCAGGAAAGGTACCTGTGATGAACTGGCGATGAAATTGCCCGCAGAATAAATCATGTACAGGCCGTTCTCAGCCCCCGCGATCTCACCGGCCAGCAGGAAAGTGGTCTCATAGACCGCCCCCCCGCCGGTATTCTGTTGCTGGCTTTCCACGTTCACACGGCCGATATATTCCGACGCCTCGTTCATATCCCGCACGGTCAGCAGACTGACGGCAGCCTTGTCCCTTATATCGCGTTCGAGAACCGCGATAGCCGTCTGGGTGGTGGCGAGGTTGCCCGCGCTGCACAGCACGAACTGCCGCTGTCCGGGCACACCGAACCGCCACATCTTGCTGTAAATACTGATATTGTCGACACCCGCACTGGTGCGCGAGTCGGACACCATGACAATGCCCTGATCGACTTTTATACCGACACAATAAGTCACTTGAATCTCCTGTAAGTGCAGAACGCCAGGATGCCGAGGGATCTCGTGGGCGCGAGGAAGTGCATGATAACCACTGCCGGAACTTTGGCAAGAGCAAGCGAGAGTCGACAGGCGCGATGTACGGCAACACCACTGCCCGGGCAAGCCCTGCCATGCACTCGCAAGCGGCGGGTGACAACAACCTCACCCGGAAAGGTACAGGGTACTGCTTTCAACGCTTATCCCGGGAAAGGTAAGATGTCGACACCCGGGACGATATCTCCGCCGCCAGGATAGACAATAAACCATGACTGCTGAATCACTTTCCCCGATCACCGTTTATGGTTCCAGCATTTCCTATTTCACCGGAAAGCTGGAAATCTATCTCCGTATCAAGGGGATACCCTACAGTTTCCAGGCCCTGACGGCGCGGCGGCACGCGCGGCTGGTCAAGGACAAGACCGGCTCGGCCCAGATGCCGGCCCTGCAACTGGGCGACGGACGCTGGATGAGCGACAGCACGCCGATTATCCAGTGGTTCGAGTCCGGGTACCCGGCACCAGCGGTCATGCCTGCCGATCCCCTGCAGCGCTTTTTCAGCCTGCTGCTGGAAGACTATGCGGATGAGTGGCTGTGGCGGCCGGCCATGCACTATCGCTGGCACTATGACGAAGGCGCCCGCTTCGCCGGCTGCCATCTCGCCCATGAGCTCGCGGCGGACGTTCCCCTGCCCGCCGCCGTAAAGCGCTGGGCGATTACCCGGCGCCAGAGACAGGGCTATACCTCGGGCGATGGCATCGTCCCCGACCAGGTTCCCGGCGTGGAGGCCATTTACCGGCGCATGCTCGAACAGCTGGAGTCGATATTTCGCAGCCGTCCGTTCCTGCTGGGAGACAAGCCCTCCCTGGCCGATATCGGTTTCTCCGGGCCCATTTTTCGCCATTTCGGACTGGACCCGGTGCCAGCGGAAATCATGCGCCAGCAGGCGCCCGCCGTGTTCGAGTGGGCGGCCAGGCTGTGGAACACCAGGCTGCAGGATCGACCGGGTGAATTGCTGCAGGGAATTCCCGCAGACTGGGGCCCCATTCTCGACGAGATTGGCGGCTGCTACCTGCCCTACCTGTGTGCCAATGTCGATGCCGTGGCGACCGGTCAAAAACGGTTTGACACGGAGGTCGGCGGCGTTCGATACCGGGGCGCCCGCTGGTCGAAATACCGGGTCTGGTGCCTGCAGCAGTTGCGCGGGCACTTCGAGGCCCTCGCCGGGGATGACCAGGACACTGCCCGGGCCCTGCTGCAACAGCACGGTTGCTGGGAGCCCCTGTGGCGCCAGCCAGAGCTGCCGATCGACGCGGGGATATGCAGCGGGCTGCCCTTTCATGTCGACGCCAAGATGATCGACGTCTACGACTAGCGCGCCGCCCTGTGGGCCTTTGGCGACTCGCTGAATGTCACAAGATCAGTGACGAGGTACACTGGCCGGGTTCCCGGGTGATGAGGTGCAAACGATGAATACCGAGCGTTGGCAACGCATCCAGCAACTGTTTGAGGAGTCCCTGGCGCGAGATCCGGCGGAGCGGGATGCATTCCTTGCCACTGCCTGCGGCGACGACGCGGAATTACTGGCCGAGCTGCGCTCGCTGTTGAGCCACGATGCCAGTGACGGGCCCGATCTCGACGAGGTCGTACGCGGCCAGGCAGATGAGATGCTGGCTGACTTTTCGCATCAGCGCGTGGGCGCCGCTTACGGTCCCTGGGAACTCGTCACCCATCTGGCCGATGGCGGTATGGGCGCCGTGTACCTGGCGCGGCGCTGTGACGGGGCTTTCGAACAACAGGTCGCCGTCAAGTTGCTGAACCCCGCCCTGGTTGGCGCGCAGGGCCGGCAGCGCCTGGAATCGGAACGACAGATCCTGGCGAATCTCAACCACCCGAACATCGCCCATCTTGTCGACGGTGGCACCGGGCCCGATGGTGTGCCATTCCTGGTGATGGACTATGTTGAAGGGCTGCCCATCGATGCCTATTGCAACGAAAACAGTCTCGACACGCGCCAGCGCCTGGCGCTTTTTATCAAGGTTTGTGCCGCAGTGGACTATGCGCACCGCAATCTGGTGGTGCACCGGGATATCAAACCCTCCAACATACTGGTAGACGCCAACCGGGAACCCCAGTTGCTCGACTTCGGCATCTCCAAGTTGCTCGACGACACGGACCCGGGACTCACACAAGCCGAGCAGCGACTGTTCACACCTGCCCACGCCAGTCCGGAACAGATAACCGGCAGCACCATCACCACAGCGACCGACGTCTACGCCCTTGGCGTTCTGTTGTACGAGCTGCTGGCGGGACGGCTGCCCTATGCAGCCGATGACAAGACAGCGTACAGCTCTGCGCTGATCGCGCAGCGGATACTGGAGACCGAACCCCTGTCGCCCAGTGCCGCCGTCACCCGGGGCAGCAGTGAGCGAATCGAAGCCGGGCAGCGCCGGGGGGCCCAGTTGAGCCCTGAACGATTGAAGCGCGAACTCAGGGGCGATCTGGACAACATCGTCCTCATGGCCATGCGCAAGGAGCCGGAACGCCGCTACGGGTCGGCGCGGGCACTGATGCTCGATGTGGAGCGATACCTGGATGACCGCCCGGTACTGGCGCGCCCGAGCAGTTTGGGGTACCGGGCAGCCAAGCTCCTTAAGCGCCGCCGCGGGGCGGTGATCAGCGCCGTAATGGTAAGCCTGCTGGTGCTGGGCCTGACCGTATTCGCCTTTCGCCAGATTATTGCCGAGCGGGATGCGGCTGCGGCGGCAAAAGTGCGCGCGGAGAACGCGGTCGCGTTCCTTGAGGATCTGCTGAAGGGAGCGGACCGCTTCGCCAGCGTCGGCCGGGAGGTGACGGTAGAGGACATCCTGGAAATCGGTGCGCAGCGCATCGAGTCCGAACTCGTTGAGCAGCCCATCGAGCAGGCCAGACTCATGCATACGATCGCGGGGACATACGTGAGCCTGAGTTCGAACGAGGCCGCGCTGCCGCTGGCGCGCCGCGCCCTGGCGTTGCGCCAGTCCGCGCTGGGACCCACGCATGTGGAGACGCTGGAATCGATGCGCACGCTGGGTACCGTGATTTCGAACAATGGTGACCCGGTTGCGGCCCGGGAGATCCTTGAAGAAACCATGCAGCTGCAGCGACAGCATCTGGGCGCCGACTCGCCTGAGCTGGCGGCGACACTGCAGGAGCTCGGGGTCGTGCTGCGCGTCCTTGGCAATCCCGGTCTGTCACTCGAGTACCAGCGCGAGGCTTTCGATATCCTCTCCAGCTTGCCCCCGACCCATGACCAGTACCGGTATCAGCCCTATGTGATGAACCAGATAGGCAATGCGCTGGATTCCATGGGTGATTACGAGGGTGCGATAGCGGCGTTCCAACGCACACTGGAATTGCTGGACGTCACGGGCCAGCAGGAGGACCCGGTCCGGGGCGCGGCACTGCACAACCTCGGGCTGGCACTGCGGGCATCGGGACGCGTCGCCGAAGCCCTGCCCTACTTTCAGCGCGCGCTCGAACATACCCGTCGCACTCTCGGCGAGCAGAGTATCGATTTCGAGGCGCAGGCCTCCTCGTTGGGGCGCACACATGGCCAGCTGGGTAACTTCGAGGAAGCACAGGAGTACAGCGAGCTCGCCCTGCGCACGGCCGAGACCTTGTATGGTACCGGGCACCAGTACTACGCCTATAACCTCGTCAACCTGGCCCGGCTGCGCCAGCTCGAGGGTAAACACGCCGACGCCCTGGTATTGCTCGAGCAGGCGACAGGGATCTATCGGGCCACTTTCGGCCCCTACCACCGCTTTCTGGCCGCCGCCGAGGTGGGGCAGGCGGAATCCATGATCGAAGTGGGGCAGGTGGACGACGCGCGGGCGCTGATCAGCGCCGTGCTCACCCGCATACAGGCCGATCCCGAGCACGAGCGCCACGTGGAGGCAGTTGCGCGCAGCGTCAAGGGTAGAGCGCTGGGACTGCTCGGCGAGGATGCCGAGGCAGAGCAATTACTGACTGCATCGCTGGGCGACTTGCGCCAGAGCCTGGGAGACGAGCACCAGTTGACACAAGCGGCCGCGCGTCGACTTGGACAGTTCGTCGACGTGCAGCGGGAGCAAAGCAGCCCCCCCGCCCCGGCTCAATAAGCGCTGATCACATGGTTCGCGAGCAGTTCCGTGATGCCTGCAATGGACTCACGGACATCCAGCACATTGAAATCCACGGTATAACGGCTGCCGTCGCTGAACTTGATCCCCGCGCTGTACCGGTCACCCGATGTCACGGTGTAGGTGACGCCGGTCAGGGTCGGCGGCAGAATATTGCCGGCTTTTACCTTGTCACGAATGTCGTCGACAATACCGGCATCCGGCAAGCCGGCCACCAGCTGCTCCCCCCTGACCACCCGGTCACTGGCGGCGGGAAGGTATTTCATATTGTCGGCGGCGGCCAGTATTTTTGCCGCCAGGTCAGGCGAGAGAACTTCCTGGGTGATTGTTCTGGAAACCGTTTTGGAAATCCCGGCGAATGAGACCGTTACGCTGATCCTTTTACTGAAAACCCGGTTTTTATAGATCTCCCGCAGGGCGGCTTCCAGGCCGGCGCGCAAAGCCTCATCGCCGGCGTCGTTTGCCCTGCTCTTGAGGTTATCCAGCAGTGGTATGTACCTGGCGATTTCACTGGATGCTTTTGACCTGGCTTCCGATGCGGCCCTGGTGGCAATGCTGTTGCGCGAGCTGTCGGACGGCGTGCAAACGGTCAGGATGCAAACCCGATTCGCGTTTATCTGCTTTATCACCTCTGCCCTCACCGCAGAATAGACCTGGTCCGGCAGGCGAGCGAGATAGGTTTTTGCCGTGTCGACCGCGCCGGGTATCAGGTCCCGGACGCCGCGCAGACTGACTTCGAACTCGTAATCCCTGAGCGCGTCTTCCAATTGCGCTGTCGCGTCCTCCACCAGGTCTCTGGCGGACGCGAAGCCACTGTCGATGCCCTCGGTCACAGCCCGGGAAAAGTCCGCGGTCACGCCTACCGTGGCGGTAGTGGTTCTGTCTGCAAACCGGATCGATACCGGCAGGTCGAGAGATTGCCCCCTGATTCGGCCACTGTAAGTGACCGAGCGCGGATCCAGCCGCATGCTACCCTCCAGGTCGGCCGGCGGAATGACGGATTCATACTGTCCCGCGATATTGGACACCAGGGTGCCATCGGAGTCCGCGGTGAGATCCATGGAAAGCCTGGATTGGGGAATGATGGTAAACCAGTCGGGTTGCCAGGATACGTCAGGCTCGAGGTAGCCCGCCAGTTTCATCACGCCCCGCCTGGGATTGACGTTGAAAAGTGCACTGGCCCGACCGATATCGAAGGAGAACAGCTCAAAACCGACCACGGAGAAGGCGAAATCCACCGCGCCATTGAAGCCGGCCTTGTAGGCGACGGGAGAATTCAGGGGGTCCTTCCAGTTGATGTCGGAGAAACCCGGCTCATAAATAACCTGGGCGCCGGACAGGTTGAGCAGGTCCACGGCCTTGACACCCACACCGATGCTGATGGTCTCGTACCGGTTGCCGTCGAAGCTGGGAAATCGGGTGTGGGTTATCCAGGGCTTGTAAGGCAGCAGCCGCTGCTGCGACTCCGCCTCGCCGAAGGCGCCCAGGAGGGGGGTTTCGCCGTAGCGATAAACCATCTGGTCAGCCGGGTCGACGATCAGGATAATCTTGCCTGAGGCCGGGGTGCCAATGGTGAATTTCTCCGAGCGCGAGGAATCCACCGGATTGTAGACGTTGATATCGAAGTCCTGGCTCACCAGGAAGACGAGGTACTGGCGTTCATCCTTGAGCGTAATTTCGAAGGCAGGATCGGCATTGATTTCCGATCCCCTGTACAGTCCAACCTCGGCCCTGACGTCCTGCTCCGCAGTGACGAAGCCGGCCAGGGGGCTGGGCAGGTTCGTCACTCCGTTCATGACGAGCAGGTCCCCCTCCGCGTTGAACCCCAGTGACAGCCGCGCATCGGTAAATTCGAGCGAGGCTTGTGCCCCTGTATCGATCGTCAGCCTCCCCCTGAGCTCGAAACCATCGCTCGTTTCATCGACCTGCCCCCGGACGGCGATCTGGTCCCGGGTGATCCTGGGCACCACCTCGAACACCGGCTCCAGGAAGAACCTCTGTTCGCTGGCGAGAATCGCCATGATCTTGGGGTAGTCGCCCATCCAGGTCGTTGACAAGACACAGTTTTCGGTGCTGTTGCCGCAAAAATACCGATCTTTCTTGCGCCATCCCTTGAACACATAGTCCTCGTGAGACCGCGCGCTAAAAGATTCGTCGAAAAAAACGTCGACCACGTCTATCTCGCAGGTCCTGCCCGCGCCGCAGTCATGGTTACCGGATGCGCTCTTCACGACGCCGCCTGGCGGTACTGTGATTACCAGCTTGCAAGCGGCCAGCGAAAAAAGCATGCCCAGGACCAGAATGCTGCGAGTTATCGATAATTTCACGTTTATGCTCCTTCCCGCTCAAGCGGATTTGCGAGGCGATCGGTAGCGGCATCCGGGGACGGATTCCTGGCTACATATCTCCAAGCAGCGTTCAGACAGAAACTTGCCCAATTTTTTTAAAAGAATGGGTCATACAGAAAGTGTCATAAAAGTTTCATAAGGGCGAACTTACCACCACGGTTTCTGTGCCGGGAGCCTGTCGGACCCGGGGATTCGCAGCGAGGCGGGTGGGACATTTGGCCGATTACCCACCGCCGCAGTAGAATCATGCTGAGTCCGACAGGCTCCCGGGATGAAAAAGCATGGAAAAGCCTCCAGACATTACGCTACTGCTGAACGAATGGGCCGATGGCAGCAGCCTCGCCCTCGAGCAGCTGTCGCCTCTGGTCTACGAACAGCTGCGCAAATTTGCCTATCGGGCGTTTTCGCGTGAGGCCGGCTTCCACACACTGCAGCCCACGGCGCTGGTCAACGAGGTGTTTATCAAACTGGTAGATGCCGATGTGCCCTGGCAGAACAGGGCGCACTTCTACGCCCTGGCCGCGCGAATGATGCGGCGCTTGCTGATCAATTATGCGAATGAGCAGAACGCACTGAAACGGGGCGCGAATTTCACCCGGGTCCTCCTGGACCAGGAACAGCTCAGCAGTGACGCGCCAGGCACCACCCATACCGACCTGTTGGCGCTGAACGAGGGGCTGGAACAGCTGGCCACGACTGACATGCGCAAGGTCGAGCTGATAGAACTGCAGTACTTTGCCGGGCTGACCTTTCGGGAAATGGAGGAAGTGACCGGCCTGTCCTCCAGCACCATCGATCGGGAGCTTCGCTTTGCCAGAGCATGGCTGAAGAAATTTCTCATCGGGTCCTGATCCAGTCGTCAAATACGGCGAAGTCCAGGCCCACGGTCTCCTTTCCATCTGCGGTTATTCGGACAGCAGCCTGCGGGTCGGCGTACAAGCACCTGCCGCCAGGACATCCACGGGCTGCATCTGTATCCACGCCATCCAACGGGGTCGCTACGGGCTACACAATCGATAACTTATTGACACTATAAATGCCATTATGCAAACCTGTCCGCACTGAATCGGAAAAACGAACACCGTGGCTATGGTTACTACCTCGATTGAATGCCAGGCCATACCCTGCAAACACAGGAAAACCAAATGTCGCCACGTATGAAACTCTGGCTGTTCCCGACCCTGCTCTATGCCGTTTTCGTATTCTGGTATACAGATTTCAAGGGCCCGCTGAGCGAGGAGGAGATCGACAACTTCATTGCAGTGATGACTGGCAACGGCGCCGCCCCGGAAAGAGTCGAGTACTTCGCCGAATTCCTGCGCAACGACACGGGCCGCCAGTTCCTGATGGTCAACAACCTCGACATGAATGCAAACCCTCCCGCCGTGAAGGGCGCCCCGGCGAACGCCGATGCAGATGCCCTCATGGGCCTGTACATGGAACACATGATCCCGGAACTGCTCAAGCGCGCCTGTCACCCCGTGATAATGGGGGATGCCGTGTACCCGGCGATCGATATTACCGGCATCGCGGGGGGCGAACAGTGGACGAACGCCGCCCTGCTTCGCTACCGCAGCCGGCGTGCGTTGATGGAGATTATCAGCAATCCGGACATTCTGGGCCCGCACCACCTCAAACTGGCGGCGCTGGACAAGACGATTGCCTACCCGATAGAGACCGGCCTGTACCTCGGCGATCCCAGGCTGCTGCTGGGGCTCATGCTGCTGGCGCTGACAGCGCTGGCAGACCTGTGGCGTTTATCCTCAAAAGTGAATGCCGGTGCAGGCACAGGCACGAAAACATAACAATCTGATGCTCACAGAGAAGTTAATTATGAAGAAATGCTTGGTTATTCCTTTAGTCTCTATCATTACGGCCCTTGCTTTACCCACGGCATCAGCCAGCGATACCAGGCGCCTTCTGTGGGGCGACACACACCTGCACACTTCCTACTCGGCCGATGCCTTTATGGCGGGCAATCGTGATGCCGACCCCGATGTCGCCTACCGGTTCGCCAGGGGGGAACCGGTGATCCACCCCTACGCGCGAAATCGCGTGCAGATCAACGAGCCGCTGGATTTCCTCGCGGTCACGGACCACGCCGAGTACCTGGGTGTTTTGCCTCCGGTACTGGGCGGTGACTTCGATCAACCGGAAGCGAGTCTCTTCCAGAAGCTGAGAAGCCGGGTGCTGATCAGCCTGCTCAACTGGTCGATCGAAGACCCGCAGAAGGGAACCAAATATTTCACCATGCGCCTGCCGACACCGGAAATTCAGTCCGGTGATATCCGGGACCCGATCCAGACCGCGGTCGACGCGGGCACCAATGGCGGCCTTGAGAGTCTGGGCCTGATCAACGACGATGCCGCGAAACGCATCAGCGGCAGCCAATGGTCCCGATCCATGATGGCGGCCGAGCGGCACAATGAGCCCGGCGTTTTCACCACGCTGGTGGGCTGGGAGTGGAGCCAGACCGCCAGCGGCGCCAACCTGCACCGCATCGTCGTTTCCGATATTTCGCCACTGGCAGCGCAACAGATCGATCCGGTGGGAGCGGATGACGCCCCCTATCCCGAGCAGCTGTGGGATGGCCTCGACATGCTCACCCGGGAAACCGGGGCCAGCTTTGTGGCGATCCCCCACAACTCCAACCTGTCCAAGGGCTATATGTTTGCCAGACGCCAGTTGAACGGCGAAGCCATGACCCCGGCTTACGCCAGCAAGCGGGCTCGGTGGGAACCGCTGGTGGAGATGACGCAGATCAAGGGCGACAGTGAAACACACCCGGACCTTGCACCCGAAGACGAGTTCGCCGACTTCGAGCGCTTCGACTTCTATTTGCAGAAGTTCCCACAGGCCCAGGGATACAAAATCCAGCGCGGCGACACCATCCGCAGCGCGTTGCAGGACGGCATGGTGCTGGAGCGGGAAACAGGCGTAAATCCCTTCCAGTTCGGCCTGATCGGCTCCACGGATTCACACACCGGTATGAGCTCGGCGGAAGAGCCAAATTTCTGGGGCAAGGTTGCGGTAGATTCCATTCCGGAAAACAAACGCCGTAACGACCCCGACGGCTATGCCGACGGCAAACAGAGTTTCAACGGCTGGAGTATGCAGGCGGCTGGCCTCGCTGCGGTGTGGAGTGAACGCAACGATCGCCAGTCGATTATCGCCGCAATGAAACGGCGCGAGACCTATGCCAGTACCGGGCCTCGTATCTGGCTGCGGGCCTTTGCCGGCTGGGACTTCGACCAGGAAGACCTGGCCGGGGGCGACTTCGCTGCCCGGGGTTATGCCCGCGGCGTTCCCATGGGCGGTGAACTGGCGACAGCGCCTGAGGGCGCCGTGCCGCACTTCATGATCATGGCCGCCAGGGGCGCCAATGACCACAACCTGGACCGTATCCAGGTGGTGAAATCCTGGCTGGACGCCGAAGGTCAACCGCGGGAAAAGATTTTTGACGTGGCCTGGTCCGGGCCACGCAGTCTCGATGCCGAGGGCAAGCTGCCCCCAATTGGCAATAGTGCAAACATCCGCACTGGCAAAACCACCAACACCATCGGCGCCGGGCAGCTGGCCACGGTGTGGCCGGACCCGGAGTTCGATCCTGCCAGCGCTGCGGTCTATTATGTGAGAGTGTTGCAGATTCCCACCGTGCGGCATTCCCAGATGGACGCCACTGCCCTGGGTATCGAGACGCCCTACGAAGGGCCCGCGACCATTCAGGAGCGGGCATATTCCTCACCTTTCTGGTATCGGCCTTAGTGGCATCCCGGATCACTTCGACAGCCGCATCACGAGCACCCGGAGGCAACGCCGCCTGCCGGCAACGGCCCTTGCATCAGGCTTCACGGGGATCTCATTGCTGCTCTGCATCGAGCCAGCGAGCAGAAAATCCGCCGGTTTCTATGTTGAGCTGCCCGGCCAGTCCCGCGCTGCGGTGCACTGAGATTTCCCGCATACCATCCGACTGCATCACTTCGAGCATGACACGGCGGGAAGGCCAGACTGCGAGCGCCACCGCGTCCCACAAGTCCTCCACTTCGCCCAGCGCCAGGCGCTGCACGTCACCGCTGAATCCAACGTAGCCACCTGCCTGTTGCAGCAACCTGGTCACTCCGGCAGAGTAAAGGTCGTAGGCCTCTCTCCCGGTGAGGCCGGTTTCACGACCGTCCCTGTATTCGGCACGAGGTTTGAACTTCAGCAGATTGACCATGCAGATCGGTCCCTCGGGACCGGGTTCCAGGTAGCCCTTCATCTGTCCCTCGTCGGGATATAACTTGTTGACGACTTCCATGCTAACTCCTTTGTTGACCGATTCCCTTTCTCCAGCCCAATACAGCTATCAGCAGCGAGCTTCATTCGGGGACATCATTGGGGGACAGACCACGATTAAAGGTAAAGCTCATTGATTCGCATGATTCGGGGACAGACCACGATTAAAGGTAACGCTTGAAGGTGTTTAATCGTGGTCTGTCCCCGAATACTTTGAGGTGTTTAATCGTGGTCTGTCCCCGAATATGTTAATCGTGGTCTGTCCCCTTCCCTTCGCCCCCTTCGCGGATCCAGAACGGCCTGAAGGGAAGTCTGTAGCTGCTCCTTGTTTGCACTTGCCGGATTATCGTGCG
>JAZBNW010000042.1:0-4412 GCA_036350855.1 Halieaceae bacterium | reverse complement strand
TCCCGAAGACCTGCCTGTAGACACCCAGTGGGACGATCTGCTGCCGGCGGCGTCCGCCTCGTCATTTTCCGGCGACGACCTCACCGACACGGGTTTCGAGAGCCGCAATGCCGCCGATGACTCGCTGCGGGAACAGCTGCTGTGGCAGCTGAATCTTACCCGGCTCTCCGATGTGGATCGCGTGATCGCCCTGGCCATCATCGACGCCACGGACGACAACGGTCGAATCATCCAGGACCTGGAGGAAATTCACCTGTCGCTTGTCCAGGACATGGCTCTGGACATCGACATGGACGAGGTGGTGGCCGTCCTGCACGGGCTGCAGCAATTCGAACCCGCCGGAGTCTGCACCCGGGACCTGCAGGAATGCCTGCTGGTGCAGCTGCAGCAATTGCCGCCCGCCACCCCCTGGCTGGAGCAGGCCAAGCTGATTCTCTCGCGCCATATCAACCAGCTGGGCAATGGCGATTTCGCCCAGATCCTGCGACGCACCCGTCTCAAGGAGTCGGAGCTCAAGCAGGTACTGGCGCTGATCCAGACCCTCGATCCCAACCCGGGCCAGTCAGTGGGGCAGGACAGTACCGAGTATGTGATACCCGATGTGTTTGTCAGCAAGAAAGACGGTCGCTGGGTGGTGGAGCTCAACCCCGACATCGCGCCAAAACTGCGCATCAACAGCAATTACGCCGGCCTCATCAAGCGGGCCGACAGCAGCGCCGACAATACCTACCTGCGGGATAACCTGCAGGAGGCGCGCTGGTTCCTGAAGAGCCTGCACAGCCGCAATGAAACCCTGATGAAGGTGGCCACCCGCATCGTGGAGCATCAGCGCAACTTCCTCGAATACGGCACCGAGGCAATGAAACCGCTGGTCCTGCACGAGATCGCCGAACTGGTGGAGATGCACGAGTCCACCATCTCCCGTGTCACCACGCAGAAGTACATGCACACCCCGCGCGGCGTATTTGAGCTCAAGTACTTTTTTTCCAGCCATGTGGCGACCACGTCCGGCGGCGAGTGCTCCTCCACCGCCATCCGGGCGCTGATCCGCAAGCTGGTGGCTGCGGAGAACCCCCGCAAACCGTTGAGCGACAACAAGATCACCCAGTTGCTGGAAGAACAGGGCGTCAAGGTAGCGCGGCGCACCATCGCCAAGTACCGTGAGTCACTGATGATCCCGCCGTCCAACGAGCGCAAGCGGCTGGTGTAGGGACAAGACGGGAAACGCGGATGAAATGTCTCGTTTCCCATCGGTCTGTGGTCTAGAATTTAGAGCGTATTGAAGAGAGCAAGGCCATTTCATACGCCGGATTAGCCGGCCTAACGTAGAAAAGGAGTTGTATATGCAACTGAACGTCAGCGGACATCATGTGGAGGTTACGGATCCCCTGCGGGATTATGTCGAGAGTAAATTCGAGCGCCTGCAACGGCATTTCGACCAGATAACAAACACCCAGGTCACCCTGATTGTAGAAAAAATGGTACAAAAGGCAGAGGCCACCATCCACATATCCGGCGCTGACATCTTCGCCGCCTCAGAGTCTGAAGACATGTATGCCGCTATTGACGCCCTCGCCGACAAACTTGACCGCCAACTCATCAAACACAAGGAAAAATCCAGAGGTCGCTAGTGTCCCCCGCGGGCACAGTCCCCTACCTGCCATGAATTTCCTCACCGAAATCCTGAGCCCGGAACGCACTATTTGCCATGTTCCGGGCATCAGCAAAAAACGAATTTTCGAGACCATCGCCCGGGTAATCAGCGAGGACCAGCCGGAGCTGGTCTACGAGAACGTGTTCTCGCTGCTTATCGCCCGGGAGAAGCTCGGCAGTACCGGCCTGGGCCAGGGCATCGCCGTGCCCCACTGCCGGGTGGACGACTGCCCACAGCCCCTGGGTACCCTGATCAGCCTGGAGCAGGCGATCGACTTTGACGCGCCTGACGACCAGCCGGTGGACCTGCTGTTCGCGCTGCTGGTACCCGGGGAAGCCCACCAGCAACACCTGGACATTCTCGCCAATGTGGCCCGGCTGTTCAGCCAGGCCAGTTTCTGCGAAAAGCTGCGCGGCGCCCGGGATAACCAGAGCCTGTTTGAGATCGCCACCGGGCAGGACTGACAGATGCAACTGGTCATCATCAGCGGCCGCTCGGGTTCCGGCAAGAGTACCGCCCTCCACCAACTGGAGGACGAGGGTTACTACTGCATCGACAACCTGCCGGTCTCTTTGCTGCCAGCCCTGGTGCAGGAGACCAGCCGGGAGGATTTCAGCCAGTTCCGCGGCACCGCGGTGTGCATCGACGCCCGCAACGCCTGGAAGGACCTGGCGGGCTTCGCCGATATCGTGGGTGCCCTGCCCGAAACGGTCCACACGGAAATCCTGTTTCTCGACGCCCAGGACAGCGCGCTGATGCAGCGCTTCAGCGAGACCCGGCGCAGGCACCCGCTCAGCAGCGAGTCCACCACCCTGGCGGACGCGATCTCCAGGGAGCGCCTGTTGCTCGGCCCGATCTCCAGCGACGCATCCCTGGTTCTGGACACGACCCAGCTGACGATTTACGAGCTGCGCGACGCCATCAAGCAGCGCCTGCTGAAGAACAGCAGCGGCACCATGTCCCTGCTGTTCCAGTCGTTTGGTTTCAAGCGCGGGGTACCCGCGGACGCGGACCTGGTGTTCGATGTGCGGATGCTGCCCAACCCCCACTGGGTAAAGGAGCTCAGGCTGAAAAGCGGACTGGATACGGAGGTACAGGAGTTCCTGGAGTCCCAGCCCCTGGCCGGGGAACTCTACCATGACATCTGCGCCTACCTAGACGCCTGGCTGCCGCGCTACCGGGACAGCAACCGCAGTTATATGACCGTCGCGCTGGGTTGTACCGGCGGCCAACATCGTTCAGTATATTTGGCCGACCGGCTGTTCCATCACTACCAGGCCCGCTTTCCGAATATCCACGTCAGACACAGGGAACTGCAATAAGCCCGTGATAGAAACCCAGGTAACCATCGTCAACAAACTCGGCCTGCACGCCCGCGCCGCCGCGAAGTTCGTCAGTTGCGCCGCGGCGTTTTCCAGCAACATCCGCGCGGGCCGGGACGCCAACATGGTCGACGGTAAAAGTATCATGTCGGTCATGATGCTGGCGGCCGGCAAGGGCACCGTCCTGGACCTGCAGATAGACGGCAGGGATGAAGTCGCCGCGCTGGAAGCACTGAAAACCCTGATCGAAAATCGCTTCGACGAACCCGAGTAGAGTCCCCCCGGCAGCGTGCCGCTGCGTAACTAATCACATTGTTGTCACCCGGGCTTTCCCTGATAATTGCCCCGCGGCGGGCAAGTGCCCTGCCGGGGATATTTGCGGGAAAATGCGGTGAGCCAGACAGAAGCAACATCCCAGACTACCTTTGACAAGCTGACCCTTGCCCTGGACAGCGGCGCCTTCGTGGACGTGCGAAGGATGCTCAACGGCCTGCCCCCCGGCGATGTCGCCCACCTGCTGGAATCCTCCCCACCCAAGTTCCGTCACATCCTGTGGAAGATGATGGAGCAGGAGAACGAGGGCGAAGTTCTCAACGAACTGAGCGACGAGCTGCGAATCCAGTTCCTCAGCGACATGGAGGCCACCCAGGTCGCCTCCCTGATGGAAGGGCTGGAGGACGATGACGTCGCGGATATCCTGCAGCAGCTGCCGGATCGCATCACCTGGGAAGTCCTCAACTCCATGGACCAGCAGGACCGGTCGCGCCTCGAGCGGGTCATGCTCTATCCCGAGGACACCGCCGGCGGCCTGATGAACACGGACACCATCACGATCCGTGCGCCATTGACCCTCGATGTGGTGCTGCGCTACCTGCGGCGCCACGAGGAAATCCCCGAGATGACCGACAACCTGCTCGTGGTGAATCGCTCGGACCAGTTTATCGGCCTGCTGCCCCTGCGCACCCTGCTGGTATCCGACCCTTCCGCTTCGGTGCGCGAAATGATGGTCACCGATATCGACCCCATCCCGGTCGACATGCCCGACTCGGAGGTGGCCCGCCTGTTCGAGCGCAACGACTGGGTATCGGCGCCAGTGGTCGATGCCGACGGCCGCCTGTTGGGCCGTATCACCATCGACGACGTGGTAGACGTTATCCGCGAGGATGCAGACCACTCGTTCATGTCCATGGCGGGCCTGGACGAGGACGAGGACACCTTTGCCTCCGTCTCGCGCTCGGCTCCCCGTCGGGCAGTCTGGCTCGGTATCAACCTGATTACCGCCTTCATTGCCTCAGGTGTCATCAACCTGTTCCAGGATACTCTCGAGAAGGTAGTCGCGCTGGCGGTGCTGATGCCGATAGTGGCTTCGATGGGCGGTATCGCCGGCGCCCAGACACTCACGGTTCTGGTGCGCGGTATCGCGCTGGGCCAGGTGA
>JAZBNW010000041.1:0-11303 GCA_036350855.1 Halieaceae bacterium | reverse complement strand
GCCCACCGCTTCAGCAGGGTGTTCAGCGCTCGACCTCCAGTTCCAGCAGGGTCCAGCTGTTATAGCCGTGGTTGTGCAGGTGAAATTCCACCTCGCTGCCCGCGGGGGCGTCAAAGTCCAGCGGGATGCGCAGGTCGTAGATGTTCGCCTCGGTGGGGATCGCCACAGTCGTCTCCCACACGCGCCTGCCGTCTATGGTGACCGCCACGTGGGCCTTGGCGGGCCGCTCAAAGGCCAGGGCCGCATGCCACAGCACCAGGTGCAGCGAGTCCCCCGCCTTGACGGCGGTGCGGCTGGGCTGGGCAAGCGACAGGTAGTTGCAGTAGCCGGTCTCGATCTCCAGCGCCCCGTCCTCGCTGTACCAGCTGCTGGACGGGCACTGCAGTTCGGCGGGACGGTGCCCCGCCAGGCTGTCACCGGCGGCGTCCTGTTCCGTCCAGGCATCCACATCCACCAGGCTGAGGCTCTCCTTCGCGGCCGCTTCGACCACCTCGAATTCCACCTCGTGTTCGATGCCCAGGGCATGGTGGTCAGAGCCGCGCAGGCTCACCCGCAGGGTGTGGACACCGGGCTCGATGTCATCCGGCAGCTGGTAGAAATAGCTGCTGTCCCAGGCGGTGAGGTGCTCCGCGCTGTCATCGTCCGTGTCGAGATACACGTGGTAGTGGCCCTCGAACACCTGGCTGTGATCCGCACCCGCCATGGCGTGTTCGGAATCCGCGTGCATGGCCGCATCGGCGTGATCGTGCAGGCCCGGGTCGTGCAGGGTGAAATTGTTCAGCAGCAGTTTCAGCGGCACCAGTTCCCCCGCGGCAAACTGCTGGCGATAGGCCGGCGTTTCAATATGCACCGTGGGGGCGTAACTGTAGTCGTAACCCTCCCGCGGCCGGGTCATCAGCACCGACATCAGGCACATCTCGTCGCCGGTGCCGTCGCCCCACTCTATGTCCTGGGGTACCTGCTGCACGCCGTTGACGATGTCCTGGTTGGCCTGGGTATTGTCCCAGTCACACTCCAGCTTGAGCCTGTCCCCCGGATTGACAAGCACTTCCCTCTCCAGCCGGTAGGTGCTCTGCCAGTTGAAATCCCAGTCGCGGATGTCCAGCAGCACCTGGTGGGTGCCATTGTCCCGCTGCAGGGTAATACGTCCGCTCTTGCCCCGGGTGTGCATGTGGATAAAGCCATTGTGCAGTACCCAGGGATCCCGGGCGGCCAGCCCGGCCGGTTTACCGAATATCTGCGCCAGCGCGGCCGCCGGGACCGTAAATTCATGGTGGGCGTCGGGATCTCCCGCCGCGATGGGCATGCCGCCGGGACGCAGCCAGGCAGGATTGGCCAGCAGGAAGGAACTGGCGGGCAGTTCAACCTCCGGCGCGGTCTCCACCAGTATCAGTGACTGGTCCGGCCTGGGCTCTGCCACCAGGGTGTTGTAATGCATTTGCACGATCATCACCGAGCCGGGAAGTACCACGATGCCGGTGTCCTCCGGCGGCGGCTCGCGACCCGCCCCCGGCACCCAGCCACCGATCTGGCGCGGCAGCGGGGCGCCGTCGACACCGCCCATCCCCAGGCAGTGCCAGCCGGGGCGGCCGTCTTCACCGTCCGCGCCATAGTAGGTGGCGGCATCTTCCGGTGCGCCAATGGAAACGATGACGTGATGCACCTCGTCCTGCTGGTCGGGAATCACATCCACGCCGGTGACGTAGGCGGTCTCGTCCAGTGGCCACTCGATGGCAAAGCAGCGATGGTCATCGGGGCGCAGGGTGGGTGTGTAGGCCTGGGGCAGGGCCAGCCGCAGGTTGTAGTCGCCGGTGTCCTTCACTTCCTTCTGCTCGGGCGCCACGTAATCCTGGGGATTGCCCTGGGCCAGGTCCCCCTGCAGCCAGTTGAGCAGAACATACTTTTCTTCGGCAGCCAGGGCGCGGCTGTCGCTGAACGCGCTGTAGCCCTCGGTCGGATGCCAGGGGGGCATACTGCCGTTTTCTATCGCGAAGGCCGCGGCGGACGCCACCGCTTTCACCTTGTCGTAACTGTCCAGCGGGAAGGGCGCGATACCTCCCTCGGAGTGGCAGGTCACGCACTTTTCTTCGATAATCGCACGGGCGTCGGCGTGGTAGCTGAAGCCACCCGCCACCTGGCGCAGGGGTTCCTGGGAAGGGTCGCCCAGGGGCGCCCCGGCATCCAGCCAGTCGAGCAACAGGCCGGTATCCCCGGGCAACAGGTCGCTATAGCCCTGGGGCGGCATGGTGTCGCCCTCCAGCACGTAAATCATCGCGGAACGCTTGGCGAGCACCTGGCTGTGGGTTTGCAATGGAAAGGGTGCCGCCCCGCCATCGGTGTGGCAGGCAACGCAATAGCGCTCGATCAGTGGCTTGCCGGTGCTGTACCAGGACACCGCCGGCGGCGCTTGCACACTGCCGGGGTTCTCGCTCTGGCTGCCGACATCACCAGAGGAACCACCCCCTCCGCCGCCGCAGGCGGACAGCAACAGACAGGCGGGCAGTGCCGCCCGGCGCACTAATGAAGGTAGGGGAAACATAACGCGCAAAAATAGCACAAGGTGCGCCATAAGTCAGCCGGCCGGATGCAGTAGAGTTGGACAGTGCCACAGCCGCGACCCCGCTGGCGATATCCGCCCGGGATCGGGCCGGGCCGGATGTGATCGCTGTAAACTTATCATTCCCACAACCTCCCTGGCCCGCTACAATACCCGCCCCCGGCAGGGGCCCGTGGGAGTCAGGCAGCAACACACGGGAACCATTCCACCCATCTTTACCGGACATCTACAGGACATCGATATGATCTATAAGAGTGAAGCGCTCTCGGTGAAACGCCTGGACGGCGACATCGCCGAACTGAATTTCGATCGGCAGGGCGAATCCGTCAACAAATTCGACCAGCAGACAGTGGCCAACCTGACAGAGGCGCTGGACGCACTGGAAGCCGAGTCCGGCATCCGCGGACTGCTGGTCACCAGCGGCAAGCCGGTGTTCATCGTCGGCGCGGATATCACCGAGTTCACCAGCCTGTTCGGCGCCGGCAAGGATGAGATCAAGCCCTTCACCGGCGCCAACAACGCCAATTTCAACCGCCTGCAGAACCTGCCCTACCCCAGCTGCGCGGTCATCAACGGCGCCGCCATGGGCGGTGGCCTGGAGATCTGCCTGGCCTGCGACTTCCGGGTGATGAGCACGGCGGCCGTGATCGGCCTGCCGGAAACCAAGCTCGGCATCCTGCCGGGCTGGGGCGGCACCGTGCGCCTGCCCCGCATCCTGGGTGTGGACGAGGCGGTCATGTGGATTGCCACCGGCGCGGACAAGCGCGCCGATGACGCCCTCAAGGCCGGCGCGGTGGACGCGATTGCAGGCCCCGAGCAGCTGCGCGATGTGGCGCTGGCCACCCTGCAGGGCGGCGTCGACGGCAAGCTGGACTACCACAGCCGCCGCAAGGCCAAGAGCAGCCCCCTGCCACTGAACGATACCGAGGCCATGATGGCGTTTTTCACCATCAAGTCGATGGTGGCAGGGCAGGCGGGCAAGAACTACCCGGCGCCGGTCAAGGTCGTCGACGTGATCGAGAAAGCCCGCGGCATGAGCCTGGATGAGGCGCTGGATGTCGAGGCCGAGGGTTTCGCCGAACTGGCCACCACCCCGGTGGCCGCGGCGCTGGTCGGCGTGTTCCTGTCGGACCAGCTGCTGGGCAAGAAGGCCAAGGAGTGGGAAAAGAAGGCGGACAAGAAGATCGAGCGCGCCGCGGTGCTGGGCGCCGGCATCATGGGCGGCGGCATCGCCTACCAGTCATCCCTCAAGGGCGTGCCCATCAAGATGAAGGACATCGCCCAGGCGGGCCTGGACCTGGGCCTGAACGAGGCCAACAAGCTGCTGGCCAAGCGCGTTGCCCGCGGCCGCATGAGCCCCGAGACAATGGGCGAGGTGCTGAACAACATCGACCCGACCCTGAGCTACGAGGGTTTCGAGAACGTCGACATCGTGGTGGAAGCCGTGGTGGAGAACCCCAAGGTCAAGCACGCGGTGCTGGCGGAGACCGAGAAACATATCCGCGAGGACGCAATCCTTGCCTCCAATACGTCAACCATATCCATTACCTACCTTGCTGAAGCGCTGCAGCGACCGGAAAACTTCTGCGGCATGCACTTCTTCAACCCGGTGCATGCGATGCCCCTGGTAGAGGTGATCCGGGGCGAGAAGAGCTCGGACGAGGCGATCGCCCGGACCGTGGCCTACGCCAACCGCATGGGCAAGAAAGCCGTTGTGGTCAAGGACTGCCCCGGCTTCCTGGTCAACCGGGTGCTGTTCCCCTACTTCGACGGCTTCTCCAAGCTGGTCCGCGACGGCGCGGACTTCCAGGCGGTGGACAAGGTGATGGAGCGCTGGGGCTGGCCCATGGGCCCCGCCTATCTGCTGGACGTGGTCGGCATCGACACCGGCGCCCACGCGGGCCAGGTGATGGCCGAGGGCTTCCCCGACCGCATGACCCTGGACTTCAAGACCGCCACCGAGGTGATGTTCGACAACGAGCGCTACGGCCAGAAGAACGGCAAGGGCTTTTACGAGTACACCGCCGACAAGCGCGGCAAGCCGAAAAAGACCGTCTCGGAGGAGGCCTACAAGCTGATCGAGCCGGTGGTGGGCGAGCGCAAGGAGTTCGACCGGGAGGAGATCATCGCCCGGATGATGCTGCCCATGGCGACGGAACTGGCCCGCTGCCTGGAAGACGGGATTGTCGGCACCCCGGCAGAGGCGGACCTGGCCCTGCTGTACGGTATCGGCTTCCCCCCCTTCCGGGGCGGCGTATTCCGCTGGATGGACACCGTCGGCCTGGCGCATATCGCCGAGGCGTCAAAAAAATATGCCCACCTGGGCAAGAGCTACGAACTGACCGAAGGCATGCAGGCCAAGCTGGCTGCCGGCGAAACCTACTATTAAGGGAGAGAGACTGTGAATTTGAATCCGAGAGACGCAGTAATAGTCGATTACGCCCGCAGTGCCATGGGGCGCTCCAAGAACGGCTGCTTCCGCAACGTGCGCGCGGACGACCTGTCGGTGGGTGTGATCAAGGGCCTGCTGGCCCGCAACACGGCACTGGACCCGGTCGAGATCGACGACCTGATCTGGGGCTGCGTATTGCAGCGCGGCGAGCAGGGCATGAACCTGGGCCGCGCCCTGATCCTGGCGGCCCAGTTACCCTTCACCATACCCGGCCAGACCGTCAACCGCCTGTGCGGCTCCTCCATGTCGGCCCTGCACACCGCGGCGGCCAATATCATGGCCGGCGTGGGCGACGTCTACCTGGTGGGCGGCGTCGAGCACCTGGGGCACCTGCCGATGATGGACCAGGTCGACCCCAACCCGCGCATGGGCCTTAACGTGGCCAAGGCCGCGGGCATGATGGGCATGACCGCCGAGTACCTGGCCCTGCTGCACGGCATCGGCCGCGAGGCACAGGACAAGCTGGGCCTGCGCTCCCACCAGCTGGCCCACAAGGCCACCGTGGAAGGCAAGTTCGCCCGCGAGATCATCCCCATCGAGGGCCACGACGAGAACGGCGCGCTGACCCTGGTGGAACACGATGAAACCATTCGCCCGGAAACCACCCTGGAAGGCCTGGCCGCCCTGCCGCCGGCGTTCAACCCACAAGGTGGCACGGTGACGGCGGGCACCTCCTCGCAGATCTCCGACGGCGCCTCCGCCATGCTGGTGATGTCGGCCGAGAAGGCCCAGGCCCTGGGCCTGACCCCCATCGCCCGCATCAGGGGCATGGCGCTGGCCGGTGTGGATCCCTCCATCATGGGCTACGGCCCCGTGCCCTCGACCAGGAAGGCGCTGAAGAAACTGGGCCTGACCATCAAGGACATCGAGATGGTGGAACTGAACGAGGCCTTCGCCGCCCAGGCCCTGCCGGTGCTGAAGGACCTGGACCTGCTGGACGACATGGAAGAGAAGGTCAACGTCCACGGCGGCGCCATCGCCCTGGGCCACCCCTTCGGCTGCTCCGGCACCCGCATCACCGGCTCACTGCTCACCGTGATGCAGGACCGCGACCTCACCCTGGGTGTCTCCACCATGTGTATCGGCCTCGGCCAGGGGATCACCACGGTGGTTGAGCGGGTCTAGCCCTCCTCCTGCTGGCGGCGGGCGCTTGTGCCCGCCGCTGCCATCCCCCTTTTCCTTTCAGTAGCCCAGGTATGCCCCTCCCCAGTGGCGACCGAACTTGGGTACGAACATCTCGTTGAAGCCATGCCAGTCGCCGTACTCGGGTTCGAGCTTGTCGTAAGCGGCCTTTATGCTGCGACGCAGCGCCGCGCCGTCCGCTGCCTGGTAGTCGTGCCCGGCCAGTTCAGCCCCTACAGTCTCGTGGAATTTCGCGGTCATGTTGCGATAGTCGATCAGGTCCTGCCGGGTGCCGGAGTCCAGGTGGCTGGGTATGTAATGATCGGCCTCGAGTGCAATCAGCCGGTCCAGGGCCCGAATGTAGCCGGGGTAGTAGAAGTCGGGAAAATCAAAGGGCGGAAATGCGCGTACGAACATCATGTCAGGTGCGAAAACCACGTTGGCGTCCGGCACGTGGAAACCGTACAGCGTCTGTGAGTGCGAGTGGGGCATATAGAGAAAGTCTACCTCCACTCCGCCGAGATTCAGCGTCACGTCCCCTGCCACCGGGCGTGTCACGGGGGCGAAATCGCTGATTTCCCTGGGCCAGTCGGCGACAAACTGGTTGACGGCCTCATGCCCGATCACTTCCCGGGCTTCAATATCCGCCGAGCCGCGGACATGGTCCAGGTGGTTGTGGGAGTAGACCACCCACTTCACCGGCTTGTCAGGAAACTGTCGCGCCAGCGCCTTGCGCATGGTGGCCACGGTTTCGGCATCGAACGTATCGAATACCGCCAGCCCCTCGGGCGTGTCGATGACCATCGAGCGGGTGAAGCCCGAGGTAAATGCGTAAACCGGGCCGGCGACATGGTCCAGCGAAGAACCCTGCGCCGTAAAGGGTTCGAAGTAGGTCACCGGCATCGCCTGCGCAAAAACAGTCTTGCGCAGTCCCTGTTCGCCTCCCAATAACAGGTAGCCACTCCCGAGGGCCACTACCACAAGCGCCAACACGACCAGTACGCGATTCATAACAAGACTCCCTGGAAGTTACCTTCTTCGCTTTAATTTTTTTACTATTTCGCATAATATACACAAAGTCAATATTTTATGCGAAACGTTATAAAATGAAACGAAGCCGAGGACGGCCGCGCAAGTTTGATACCCGGGAGGCACTGGGCCAGGCCCTGCAGGTGTTCTGGACCAAAGGCTACGCCGGCACTTCCCTGGATGAACTGGCCGCAGCGATGTCGATGAAGCGCCCCAGCATCTACAACGCGTTCGGGGATAAGGAGGCGTTGTACCGCGCGGCATTGAATGCCTTCCAGCAGCAGCTGGTCAGCGGGCTGGGCACATTGGACAGCGCGGATGAGCCGGCGAAAATCCTCGATCGCTTCTTCGCCAGGGCACTGGATGTCTACACGGGCGGGGAAACACCCCTGGGATGTTTCATTTTCTGCACCGCCCCTGCGGAGGCGGTAGCACACCCCGATGTGCGGGCCGATATCCTCGAGATAACGGGCAAGATAGACGGCACACTCAAGCTTTTCTTCGAAAACGCCAGGGCATCGGGCCGATTACACGGCGCCTGCGAACCCCTGGTTGCAGCACAACTCACCCAGGCGGTGCTGCACAGCCTGGCATTGCGCTCCCGGGCGGGACAATCACGGACCACGCTGAACAGGATGGCCAGGGGTGCGGTCGAGATGATCTGCCGCTGACGCAAGCACCCATTCAGGCATCCCCCGACAACAGCTTGTCCATTTGCAGCAGCGCCTGCTCCAGGGCGTCGCTGGCCAGTCCCAGCCCGCGAAAATATTCCTCCGCCATCGGCGCTATACCACAGCGCCGGGGCAGGGGCTGCTCCTCCTCCAGCAGGCGGTAAATGGTGGGCAGGAAGACAAACTGCAGCCACTGGGGCAGGGTCAGGGTGTCGATACTGAAGGGCTGGTCCGAGGCCAGCGCCTCGGGGGGCGGAGGCAGCCGGTCCCACTGGCCCAGCTGGCGCAGCTCGGCCTCGATGTCGATCAGCAGTTCAGCGATATCGGTGTTCATATTCTTCCTCCCGGTGACAGGCCAGCACCCCGTCTGCCCTTTCAGCTGCCCGCCAGCTCGCGCCTGAAGGGCGGCAGCGAATCGAGAATCGCCCGACCGTAGCGCCTGGTCAGGATGCGCCGGTCCATCAGGGTGACCCGGCCGGTGTCCTGTTCCGTGCGCAGCAGGCGGCCGCTGGCCTGCACCAGCCGCAGGGCGGCGTCGGGCACGCTGATTTCCATGAAGGCATTGCGACCCTGTGCCTCCACCCACTCCGCCAGCGCCGCTTCCAGCGGGCTGTCCGGTACCGCGAAGGGAATTTTCGCGATGACCACATGCCGGCAGTAGTCGCCGGGCAGGTCCACCCCCTCGGCAAAACTGGCCAGGCCGAAAATGACGCTGCCGCGACCGGCATCGATGACTTCCCGGTGGCGCCGCAGGATCTCCTGCTTGCTGTAGTCGCCCTGCATCAGGACCAGGTCGCGCAGGGCGCCGTCTATCCCCTGGAAAACCTCCAGCATCTGGCGCCGTGAAGAGAACAGCACCAGGCTGCCCTCGCGGGCATCGAGCAGGCGCGGCAGCTGATCCACCAGTGCCAGGGTGTGGGCCTGGGCGTCGCCCGGGTCGCAATCCATGGGCGGCACGCTGAACACGGCGTTGGCGTAGTTGAAGGGGCTGGCCACGATCTTGTAGTTGGCCTCCCGGGGCGCGCCGGAGTGCAGGATAAAGCGTTCAAAGGAGTTGAGCGCGGTGATCGTGGCGGAGGTAACGATAACCCCCGCCGCCCGGGACCAGAGGTATTCCTGCAGGATGTCGGCCGCCAGGATCGGGCTGCAGCGCAGGTCGAAGCCGTACTGGCCATTGCTGTTGAGCAGGGTAATCCAGCGCGCCTTCGGCGGTATCTCCCCCTCTCCCGTCACCGCATACTCCTGCCACAGGCCAAGCGCGCCCTCGGCCCGGCCCAGCAGGCCGCCGAGATTGATATGCCAGGTTTCTATCGTCGCCTTGTCCAGGGAGGCGAACTCGTCCTCCAGGGCCTCCTCGAGCAGGGCCTCCATGCGGGCCAGGTCCTGGGCCAGGTGCTGGAACTGTCCGCTGAGTGTGGTCGCAATCGGTATCAGCCCCGGAGGCACCAGGCCGTGCCCGAAGCGCAGCTGCTGGTCATCCCGGCGCTCGTCCGCTTCCATCTCCTCGAACAACCCCGCCACCACCTGCTCGGCCACCTGCAGGCTCGCGATGGCCTCGTCCATCATGCCCGGCAGGCGCTGCAGGGGCCGCTGCAGGGCCTCCAGAGGAGCCAGCGCCGGCGCCGCCTGCGCCAGCAGTTTCCGGCTTTCCTGCAGCCACTGGATGGTGGTGTGCAGGCGACAAAAACTGGCGAAGTGCGACAGGGCCTTGTCGGGCAGGTGATGGCCCTCGTCGAACACGTAGATGCTGTCCTCCGGGGCGGACAGGATGGCGCCGCCGCCCAGGGCCAGGTCAGACAGGGTGAGGTCGTGGTTGGTGACGATTATGTCCGCGCTCTGCAACTCGTCCCGGGCCTGGAAAAAACTGCACTGGCCGATATTGGGGCAGCGCCGGCCGCTGCACTGGCTGTGGTCGGTGGTGACACCGAACCAGACGTCCTCGGCAATCGTCTCGGGCCAGTTGTCGCGATCGCCATCCCACTGGCCCCGGCCCAGGGCGTCGAGCATGGCGGTGTAAACCGGCAGCGCCTCTGCGGTGACAGCTTGGCCCACGTCGTCGGGGTAAAGAGGCAGCAGGTCGCTGGCGCCCTGGCCCTGGCCGAACACCCGATCCAGCTTGGACAGGCAGACATAGCGGCGGCGGCCCTTGGCCAGGGTAAAACTGAAGTCCAGCCCGGTGTGGCGCCGGATGTCGGGCAGGTCCTTGTTGACGAACTGTTCCTGCAACGCGATGGTCGCGGTCGCCACCACCAGGCGCTTGTTCAACGCCCGGGCAACGGGGATGGCCGCAACCGCATAGGCGATGGTCTTGCCGGTGCCGGTACCGGCCTCGATCACGCACACCGCGGGCTGTTTGGGGGCGGGCTCGCCGGGCGCGGGTATGCGCGCCAGGGTATTGGCGATCTCGGCGATCATCTGGCGCTGGCCCCAGCGCGGGGTGAGGGACTTGCCCGCTATGATCGCGCTGTAGGCATCCCGGATGACGCCCTTGAGTTCCTCGCTCAGCAAGGTGCCGGCGCGCCCGCTTTCAAGGCCAGCTTGCTGACTACCGCGTTGGCGTAGATAGCCAGCGCGTAGGGTTGATGGGGTGTGGGCATCGCGGCGATGCGCTGCTCGAACTGCTCGCGACTGCAGTCCCCCGGTTCGGCGGTGAGGGTATCGGGCAGCGCCGGGGCATCCGGGTTGAGCATCTGGTAGGCGAAAATATTGGTGGGGTGGAGGCAGTAACTGGAGATCACCTGGCGGTCGATCTCAGCCGCCACCGCATCGGCCGTCGCCAGGCCGGCCCCCAGCGGGGTGCCGAAGGAGACGTGGACCCGGCCCTTGTTACCGGCAATCCCGCGACCGATTGAGGCGACATCCTCCTGCGCGCCCTTCTGGTAAGCACCGTGGCTGGCCCGCTGGCACAGCTCGTTGGCCTTGAGTGCATCGCAGGGGTCCAGCTCGTAAGAGATGGCCACCGGTACGATACCGAGGCTCTGTATATGGGTATCGAATTCCTGGGTGCTTTTATCACGGCTCATTGAAATCATCTTGATCACCACCGGCTCGGTGCGATCTATCCCGTCCTTGGCACGCCCCTCGCGCTGGGCAATCCACACCGGAACCCGCTCCTGCAGGAGCGAGTGCTGGATATAGCTGGCGAGGTTCTTCGATGCCGCCAGCAGTTCCCGCGGACCGCTGACGGAGCGCTTGACGATAAAACTCTTGTTCAGGCGCATCAGGTCCGACACCCAGGGCTTGGTCAGCAGGTTGTCGCCAATGGCGATCCGCACTGTCTCGTGACTGGATCTGTGCAGGGCGTAATTGATAAATGCCGGGTCCATGGCGATATCCCGGTGGTTGCTGATATAGAGATAGGGGCGCACCGGGTCCAGGGCCTCCAGCCCGGACACGCTGAAACCGCCGGTGGTGTCCTCGATCATGCGGTCCATGTAGCGCTTGATGACGACCTGCATCGAGCTGACATCCG
>JAZBNW010000040.1:0-7083 GCA_036350855.1 Halieaceae bacterium | reverse complement strand
GATATGCTTGTCGGCGGACATCACGGTGCAGATAACCTGCACTTCATTCATAAATCCCTTGGGAAACAGCGGGCGGATGGGGCGGTCGATCAGGCGCGATGTCAGGGTTTCTTTTTCGCTGGGACGGGCCTCGCGCTTGAAGAAGCCACCGGGTATCTTGCCCACGGCATAGGTTTTTTCGGTGTAGTGCACGGCCAGCGGGAAGAAATCCCGCCCTTCGCGCGCAGTTTTCTCGGCCACGACGGTACACAGCACCGAGGTGTTTTCGACTGTCACCAGAACCGCTCCGGAAGCCTGCCTGGCAATACGGCCGGTTTCCAGAGTGACTGTCTGGCCACCATACTGGAATGTTTTAGTTACTGGATTCACGATTTTTCTCCAATTCTTTATGTGAATACCGGGCAACCCGGACAGGAACCCTTTGGTACCCGCGCGGACGGCCCGCTATCAGGGACAGCTTATCGACGCAGACCCAGTCGCTTGATCAGGCCAGTGTAGCGCGCGACGTCCTTGCGCTTCAGGTAATCCAGCAGTTTGCGACGCTGGTTTACCATGCGGATCAGGCCGCGGCGTGAGTGGTGATCGTGCTTGTGCGACTGGAAATGCCCCTGCAACTGCTCAATATTCGCTGTCAGCAGTGCCACCTGTACTTCCGGGGACCCGGTGTCGCCTTCACCTACCTGGTACTCTTTTACGATTTCTGCCTTACGTTCAGCATTCAAAGCCATGTTGATTTCCTCTCATTGAATCTGCCTTGGGTAGCAGTTCTACCCGTCGTTAATAAAAAGAGCCTGTCCGTGCAGATTTACAGACAGGTTCGCGTTACCTTCCGGTGACTATCAGTCGACGCGGCGCCACGCGCCCATCGTCCAATATTTCTCCCACCCCCAGAAACTCACCGGTCTCCAGGGCGACGCGCACCATACCATCACAGGGCGCATTTGGCACCAGTACCGGCTGCCCCTGGCGCATATAAAACCCGCCGGAAACACTGAGGCGAACCAGTGGCAGGTCGTCCACCGCCGTGTCCGCGGGCAACAGCAGGCTGTCCATCTCGGCCAGCCTGTCGTTGGCCTTCAGCGCTTCCAGCGTGGCCAGGGCAACACTGTCGGCAATACCGAAAGCACCGGCCCGGGTGCGCCGCAACCTGGCCACATGGGCGCCGCATGCCAGCGCTTGCCCGAGGTCCTCGGCGATCGAGCGCACATAGGTACCCTTGCTGCACTCGAGGTAGATGTCCACCTCGGGCCGGGGTCCGCCGCGGAAGGCGCGCAGCTCAAGTTGCTTTATGACAACCCGCCGCGCCTTGCGTTCCACTTCGAGGCCCTTGCGAGCCAGCTTGTACAGGGGCTGCCCCTGGTGCTTCAGTGCCGAAAACATGGAGGGGACCTGCTCGATCTCCCCCCTGAAGTCATCCAGCGCCGCGGCGACGTCCGATTCGCTCAGGGCCGATGCATCCCGGCTTGCCAGGACCTGGCCCTCGGCGTCGCCGGTGTCCGTGGCGATACCCAGCACGAAGGTGCTTTCATAGGCCTTGTCCGCATCCAGCAAAAACTGTGAAAACTTGGTGGCCTCGCCGAAACACAGGGGCAGCACTCCTGTCGCCAGTGGGTCCAGGCTGCCGGTGTGGCCGGCCTTTGCGGCCCCGTAAAGCCGCTTGACCACCTGCAGTGCGCGGTTGGAACTGAGGCCGGCGGGCTTGTCCAGGACCAGGATGCCATCGAGGGGCCGACCGCGGCGCTGCCTGGCCACCGCCTACTGTTCCTCTCCGGTGTCCTCGTCGCGCAAACCCAGGTGACGGTCCGCATCGGCCGCGCGCCGGATCAGGTCCTCCAGGTGACGGCCCTGCCCCACACTGGTATCAAAATAAAAGCGCAGCTGGGGAACACTGCGCATATTGCTGTCGCGGGACAGCTGTGAGCGCAGGAACCCGGCCGCCTTGTTCAGCGCCTCGGTGGAATCGACTGCGTCCTCGCTGGAGTCGCAACCCAGCACGGTAAAATACACCTTGGCGTGACCGAGATCCCGGCTCACGTTGACACCGGTAATACTGACCATGCCCACCCTGGGATCGCGAATTTCATGCTGGATGAGAGCTGCCAGCTCGCGCTGCAGGTAATCGGCCACCCGCTGGGTACGACTGTATTCCTTTGCCACGTTCGCTGGTCCCGGTCGCCACTCACCCGCTTACAGGGTGCGGGCGATCTCCTTGACTTCAAATACCTCGATGAGGTCTCCCACCTTGACGTCGGTGTAGTTCTTCACGCCGATACCGCACTCCATGCCGTTGCGCACCTCGCTGGCCTCATCCTTGAAACGGCGCAGGGATTCCAGCTCGCCCTCATAGATCACCACGTTGTCACGCAACACGCGAATAGGCCTGGAGCGATAGACAGTGCCCTCGATGACCATACAGCCGGCGATCTGGCCGAACTTGGGTGAGCTGAAGACATCGCGCACCTCGGCAATTCCCAGGATCTCCTCGCGCAATTCCGGCGCCAGCATGCCGGTCAGGGCGTGCTTCACATCGTCGATCAGGTTGTAGATGACGTTGTAGTAACGCAGGTCCACTCCCTCGCTTTCGACCAGCTTGCGAGCGGCGCCGTCAGCGCGCACGTTGAAGCCGAAAATGACCGCACCGGAGGTCACCGCCAGGTTGACATCGGTTTCGGTGATACCGCCGACGCCACCCACCACGATATTGACCTGAACCTCCTCGTTGCCCAGCTCCATCAGTGCGGCCTGGATAGCCTCCAGTGAACCGCGCACATCCGCTTTGAGTACCACGTTGAGGGTCTTGCGTTCGCCGGCGGTCATGCTCGCGAACATATTGTCGAGCTTGGTCGCCTGCTGGCGCTCCAGCTTGCTGTCCCGGCTCTTGGTATGGCGGAAGTCGGCGATCTCGCGGGCGCGTTTCTCGTTCTCGACCACGGCGAACTGGTCGCCGGCATCGGGGGTGCCGTTGAGACCCAGGATCTCCACCGGAATGCTGGGACCTGCCTGGTCTATCGCCTGGCCGTTCTCGTCGAGCATGGCGCGTACCCGGCCATACTGCAGGCCGGCCAGGACGACATCGCCCCGGCGCAAGGTCCCGCTCTGGATCAGCAGCGACGCTACGGGGCCGCGACCCTTGTCCAGGCGTGATTCAATAACGATACCCTGTGCCGGGACATCCCTGGCTGCGGTCAGTTCAAGCACCTCGGCCTGCAACAGTACCGCGTCCAGCAAGTCATCGACGCCCGCTCCGGTATGGGCGGAGACAGGAATGAACGGGGTATCGCCGCCCCAGTCCTCGGGGATGACTTCCTGCGCGGACAACTCGTTCTTGACCCGCTCGGGATCAGCCCCTTCCTTGTCCATTTTGTTGATCGCCACGATCAGCGGCACACCGGCGGCCTTGGCGTGCTTGACCGCCTCGATGGTCTGGGGCATCACGCCGTCATCGGCCGCCACCACCAGGATGACAATGTCCGTGCTCCTGGCGCCGCGGGCCCGCATGGCGGTAAATGCCGCGTGGCCGGGGGTGTCCAGGAACGAGATCATGCCGTGATCGGTTTCCACGTGGTAGGCGCCGATATGCTGGGTAATGCCACCCGCTTCGCCCGATGCCACGCGACTCTTGCGGATATAATCGAGCAAGGAGGTCTTGCCGTGGTCCACGTGGCCCATCACAGTCACCACCGGCGCCCTCGGTTCCTGGGTGCCCTCCTGCTGGGACAGAGTCTGCTCGAGCTTCTCCTCGAGCACGTCGGCGCTGACCAGCTTGGGGATATGCCCCAGTTCCTCGACAACCAGGGTCGCGGTGTCCTGGTCTATCATCTGGTTGATATTGGCCATCACGCCGAGCTTCATCAGCTCCTTGATCACCTCGCCCGCCTTGACCGACATCTGCTGGGCAAGTGAGCCTACGGAGATCATGTCCGCCAGCTGTACTTCGTGTACTTTTCTCTCGGTAGGCATTTCAAATCCGTGCTTTGAGTGCTCGGCGTGAGACGCCTTGATTTTCTTGCGGCCGCCGCGGCGACGGGCAAGCCCGGATTCCGCTGCCTCGAGGTCTGACAGGGACAGGTTGTGTCCGCGTTTCTTCCCACGCGCGAGCGGTGAAGTACGATCCAGCTTGCCGCGGGTCTTGCGCTTCTGCTCTTCATCCTGTGCGGCGGTGCGCACCTCGTGCAAACGCTTCGGCCGCTTGACAGTATCCTTGGCATCGGCCGCCGGGCGCACCTGCGACTCTTCCTTGCGGCGATCTTCCTCTTCCTTGCGGGCCTGCAACGCAGCCTGCCTCGCTGCGGCTTCCTCTGCCTCTTTCAGCTTGCGCCGTTCAGCGGCACGCTGGCGCAGGATCTCCGGATCGACGCTGGACAGGTCTTCCTCGACAAACTCGGGTTCAGCCGGCGCTTCGACTGCCGGCGCTTCCGCAACCGCTTCTACCGGCGCTTCTGCCTCCACCTGGCCGGCCGCGTCGGCCGCCGCGGTGATCTCCTCAACCGTGTCCTGCGCGGCCAGTTCATCCTGGGCCGTCAGGCCTTCTTCCGCGGCCAGCTCACTCGGGTCACGCTTGACATAGGTGCGCTTCTTGCGCACTTCCACGTTGACCGTTTTCCTGCCCTGGGAGCCGGCAGTGCGAAGGGTGCTGATCGTCTTGCGCTTCAGGGTAATGCGCTTGGGCGCAGCCTCGGATTCGCCATGGCTGCGCTTCAGGAAGGCCAGCAGTGTCTGCTTGTCCTCGTCGGATACAGCTTCACCCGCAGCGGAGTGGGGTAGTCCCGCTTCTTTCATCTGCGTCAACAGACGATCAACGGAAGCGCCCACCACTTCTGCGAGTTGCTGTACTGTCACCTGCGCCATTCAGTATTCTCCTTGGTACCCTGTCTCTATGCCTTTGAGCTCGCTGTTACGGCTGACTATTCCGCCTCGGCAAACCAGGGTGCTCTTGCGGTCATGATCAACTCACCCGCACGCTCTTCAGTCATATCCGGAATATCCATGAGGTCATCGACACCCTGTTCCGCCAGGTCTTCCATGGTAACGATCTCGCGACTGGCAAGAATGTAGGCCAGGTGGCGATCCATACCCTCCATGCCCAACAGGTCTTCTGCCGGCTCACGCTCGCCCAGCTGTTCCTCGGACGCAATGGCCTGGGTCAGCAACGCATCCTTCGCGCGCGCACGCAGTTCAGCGGCGATATCCGCATCGAAGCCCTCGATCGCCGTCATTTCTTCCAGCGGGACATAGGCTACTTCCTCGAGGGTGGTAAAGCCTTCCTCGACCAGGATCTCGGCCACTTCGTCGTCGATATCCAGTTGCTCGACAAACAGCTGGATGACCTGCCCTGCTTCAGCCTCATGCTTGTCAGCTGCCTCTTCCAGGCTCATGACATTGATGGTCCAGCCGGTCAGCTCACTGGCCAGGCGAACATTCTGGCCGGAGCGACCGATCGCCTGGGCCAGGTTGTCCTCTGACACCGCCACATCCATGGTGCCGCTGTCCTCGTCCACCACAATGGACTCGACTTCTGCCGGTGACATGGCGTTGATCACCAACTGCGCAGGGTTGTCGTCCCACAACACGATATCCACGCGCTCGTTGTCGAGCTCGTTGGACACGGCCTGTACCCTGGAGCCGCGCATACCGACACAGGCACCCACCGGGTCGATGCGCTGGTCGTTGGTTTTCACTGCAATCTTGGCCCGGGAGCCGGGATCCCGCGCTGCCGCCTTTATCTGGATAACTTCCTCCGCGATTTCGGGCACTTCTATCTTGAACAGCTCGATCAGCATTTCCGGGCAGGAGCGGCTCAGTATCAACTGGGGGCCGCGGGTCTCCTCGCTGATTTCCTTGAGGATGGCCCGGACCCGGTCATTGACCCGGAACGTCTCACGCCCCACCAGCTGGTCACGGGGCAACAGGCCCTCGGCGTTGTTCCCCAGGTCGACGATGACGTTGTCGCGGGTCACTTTCTTCACGGTACCCGACACCAGCTGACCAACCCGGCTCATGTACTGTTCGACGACCTGGGCGCGCTCTGCGTCGCGCACGCGCTGGACAATCACCTGCTTCGCGGTCTGGGCGGCGATGCGGCCGAAACCGACGTTTTCCACCTGCTCCTCATAGATATCGCCGGGCTTCAGGCCGGGGTCCTTCTCGATCGCTTCCTCGGTCGTGAACTGGGTACCAAGCAGGGCCATTTCGTCGTCGGGAACAACGAGCCAGCGCCGCACCGTGACATAGTCGCCTGTCTTGCGGTCGATGGTGACATGGATTTCCGCGTCCTCGTCGTATCGCTTCTTGGTGGCCGTGGCCAGAGCGAGCTCGATCGCTTCGAAGATGATGTCCTCGGACACCCCCTTCTCATTGGATACGGCTTCAGCCACCAACAGAATTTCCTTTGTCATCTCAAGCCTCGCCTGTTCACTTGCCGCCTTATATGCGGGGTTGTATCCGCGCCTTGTCGATAGCGCCGTGGGGCAACAGGTACTCGTGATCGTCAACCCGGATCACGACGTCCTCACCCTCTACACCTGCCAAAACACCCTTGAATTTGCGTCGCCCCTCAAACGGCACGCGCAAACGCAGTTCCACTGTCTCGCCCACATACCCCGGGAACTGGTCCAGCCTGAACAGCAGGCGGTCCATGCCGGGGGAGGAGACCTCCAGCGTGTATTCCCCGCTGATGGGGTCTTCCACGTCCAGTACGCCTCCCACCTGCTCACTGACCCTGGCGCAATCCTCCACCGTGATGCCGTTTTCCGCATCGATGTAGACCCGCAAGGTACTGTGCCTGCCCTGGGACAGGTACTCGACCCCCCAAAGCTCGAAGCCGAGGGCATCTACCGTTGCCCTCAACAAGTCGGTTATCTGCTGATCTTTGGTTGCCATGGGCGAAAACTTTTCTCCACGTATGAAAAAGCCCCTGAAAAGGGGCTTTTTCATATTCACACTGCCGATTCGTGGAGCTGGCAGTGATCAATTGGTAGCGGGGGCCGGATTTGAACCGACGACCTTCGGGTTATGAGCCCGACGAGCTACCAGGCTGCTCCACCCCGCATCAAAACTTCCTCGCCGTGAAGGCCCCTTGGCGCT